>JBKGHI010000159.1:0-19991 GCA_046520405.1 Myxococcus sp. 1LA | reverse complement strand
CGCGGCGGGGCAGCTCGGGCTTCTTCGGCGCGGGCGGCGGCGTGGGCGTGGGCGCGGCCTCGGCGGCGCCGCCCTCCGTCACCTCGCGATAGCCCTCCCGCACCTTCTCCGCGACCTTCTTCTCGTACTCCTTCAGGGCGCCCGCTTCGTCCGCGAACGCCTTCTCCCGCCGCTGACCGGCGGTACCGATGCGGCCGAAGGTGACGATGAAGGTGTTGCCCTTGAGCTCCGGCTCCCAGAACTTGGAGCTGGAGCCTTCCACGAACTCGAACCTTCGCATGCCTCAGAGCATACGCGACGCCGTGCTCCGATGCTCCGCCTTCATCTCCCGGAACCCTTCTTCGCGGGAGCGGCGGCCCTCGTACCCGAGCTCCTGGCGGGCCTTGTCATCCCGGACCGTCACCTCGCGCCCCATGAGCAGCACCTCGGTGCGGGTGAGCGGCGGCCGGCCGCCCAGGCCGAAGGTGCCCCACAGCAGGTCCCCCACCGTGGCCACCGTCGCGGCCACGCCGTACGGCAGGGTGCGCTCGCCCGCGTCCACGCCCTGTGTCGCGAGCATGTCGGTGATGAATCTCCGGAACTCCACGGGCTCCCCGTCCGTGAGGAAGTACGCCTCGCCGCCGCGGCCCTTCTCCGCCGCCAGCAGCATGCCCTCCACGCAGTTGGCCACGTGGCAGGTGGACGTCAGGTAGCGGCCGCCGCTGAACCACCGGAAGCGCCCCGTCCGCACCGCCTCCTGGAACTGCGGCAGCAGGGACGTGTCGCCCGCGCCCCACACGAAGCGGGGCCGCACGGCCACGGTGACGAAGTCCGCGGCATTCACGCTCAGCACCCGCCGCTCCGCCTCGGCCTTGGTGGAGGGGTAGTCGCCGATGGGACGCTCGGGCAGGGGCATCGTCTCATCCACGCGCACCAGGTCCGAGCCATCCGCCAGCACCGCCTCGGTGCTGACGTGGACCAGCCGCTTGACGCCCGCGGCGCGCGCTGCCTCCAGCACCCGTTCGGTGCCACGCACATTCGTTTCGAAGAACTCGTTGCGCGTGCCCCAGCCCTTCACCACCGCGGCGGCGTGGAAGACGGTGTCACAGCCCTCCATGCCCGCCTTGAGCTTCTCCACGTCCGACAAATCGCCCTCGAAGGGCTCCGCGCCAGCCTCCGTCACCGCGGCCACGGACGCGGCGGAGCGCGCCAGCGCACGGGCGGGCGCCCCCCGCACCTTCAGCGCGGAGAGAAGGTTCCTGCCCACGAAGCCTGAACCGCCGGTGACGAATGCCCGCATTGCCTGCACGCTCCTGTGAAGGACTGCTCGCGCTCCTAGCACTCCCGCGCCGGGCCCGATAGAGCGGCCCGGCGGGACTCAGAACATGTCGCGCAGCGAAGGCGGAGGCCCGGCGAAGAGGCCGCCCGCCGTGTCCACCGAGGCGTCATCCGCTTCCAGCGCGCCCATGGTCCGCAGAGACTGCGCGGACAGGTGGCCGGTGTACAGCGGGCCAGCTCCCGCACGTGCAGCCGCAGGCGCCCCTCGCCGCCTCGGCGGACGCGCGCCTGGCCGTTGGCGACCTCCAGCACGAAGCGGCCCTGGTTCTCCGGGAAGAGGTCGTCCTCCACCTCCAGGTGAAGCGCGCCGGTGAGGCCCTGCGGCCAGCCGCGTGCTTCCAGCGCGGAGGCCACGTCCAGCACCCGCACCATCCAGTGCATGTACAGCTTCACCGAGTACGTCTGCTCGCGCAGCAGCAGGAGCAGCGGGTCATCCACGCCGCCGTACCAGAAGACGTCCGTGGCCAGGGAGCGGTGGTCACCCAGGAAGCGCAGGATGCGCCGCGCCGCCGCGGGCGTGTGGGCCACGACGTCGGAGAGGAACAGCTCCTGCTTGAAGTCCTTGAGCGAGCGGCGGATGACGTAGAGGTAGCCCTCCACGCCCGCGCTGCCCTCCACCAGGTAGCCCTGCGCCACCTCGCCGCGCATGTTCCGCACGCGGCCCCAGGAGAAGTCGCCCCGGTCCAACCAGCCCGGCCGGTGCCGCGCGTGGCGCTGGTAGCTCTGGACGATGGCCGGCGTGTCCGTCTCCTGGATGGGCCGCAGCGACAGGGTTCGCTCGCCGAAGTCCAGCGACGGCACCTGGATGCGAATCTCCTGCCGCGTGCCCGCGTGCTCGTAGCCCACGCGCCGGTAGAGCGGCTGCGTCGCGGGGTAGAGCACCGACAGCGGGGCCCCCGTCGCGCGCGCCTCGCGCAGCAGGTGCCGCATCAGCCGGGTGGCGGTGCCCTGGCCCCGGTGGACGGGGGACACGCCCACGCCGCCCACGCCGATGACGGGCACGCTGCGCCCGCCGTACCACTGCCCCATGCGGATGAGCACGAGCGAGGCCGCCACCTCGCCGCCCTCGCGCAAGAGGCGCAGGTCCGACCGCGTCGTCCGCTGCACCCAGGCGGCGCTGTCGGCGGGCGACATGGCATACGACTGCATCATGATGTCCGCGACGGCGGACATCTCCCGTTCATCTCGCGGCGGTCCGAAGTCGCCAGGCTGCGTCTCCACGCGCATCTCCGTTCCCCGATGGCGCCCGCGGGCGCATCGGCCGCCGGCATTCTCACGATGCACCGGGTGGCCTGTCGAGCCACAAGCCGCGTTCCGCCAAGCCCGCGTGCCCGGGCCCGGACAGCGCGCGCACATCGAGGCCGCTCCTCCCGCGCCCGGAGAACCGACCCACCGCTCCCACACCGAGCGAGTGGAGGCTTCCCACCGGCGGGCGACGCCGCTGCTATCCTCGCCGCCATGAAGCGCCCTTCGGAGCCCGACGCCCCCGTGATGCCGTCGCTGCTCGTCTTCGCCGTCGCGGTGCTCCTCTTCGGCTCCCCGCTGCGGCGGCTGTGGCTGGCGGAGGACGCTCCCGGGTACCTGCCCTTCGCGGTGTGGGTGGGCGTCATCATCCTGGGCGGCTGGGCGGCGCACCGGAGTGGTGGACATGACGCTTGAGCTGGGCTCGCTCGTCGCCGCGTCCGTGGCCTACCTGCTGGTGCTCTTCCTGGTGGCCTACGCGGCGGAGCGAGGCGCCATTCCCTCGCGCATCACCCAGCATCCGCTCGTCTACGCGCTGGCCCTGGGCGTGTACGCCACGTCGTGGTCCTATTTCGGCAGCGTGGGCTACGCGGCCCGGCACGGCTTCCGCTACCTGGGCATCTACCTGGGCGCCACGCTGGCGTGCCTGCTGATTCCCGTGCTGTGGCGCCCGCTGCTGCGCCTGTCCCGCGAGCTTCAGCTCACCTCCCTGGCGGACGTGCTGGCCTTCCGCTACCCGGGGCAGTCCACCGGCACCGCGGTGACGCTGTTCCTGCTGGCGGGCAGCCTCCCCTACCTGGCGCTCCAGGTGCGCGCCGTCGTGGAGTCCGCGCGCTTGCTCAGCCCGTCCGCGTCGCCCACGCTGGTGGGCCTGGGCTTCTGCGCGGTGCTCACCGTCTTCTCCGTCCTCTTCGGCGCGCGGCACCTCACCCCGCGCGAGCGGCATGAAGGCCTGATGCTGGCCATCGCCTTCGAGTCCGCGGTGAAGCTGGTGGCCCTGGTGGCCGTGGGCGTCTGGGCGGTGTCCCACGTCTTCGGCGGCGTGGACGGGCTGCTGGCGTGGGTGGACGCGCATCCAGAGGCCATTGACAACCTGCAGCGCCCGGCACGTGACGCCTCCTGGTCACCGCTGCTGGTGCTGTCCTGCGCGGCCGCCTTCCTCACGCCGCGCAGCTACCACGTCGCCTTCACCGAGGCCCCGGAGCGCGAGGGGCTGGCCACCGCCACCTGGGCCTTCCCGCTGCTGCTGCTGGTGATGAACCTGGTGGTGCCGGTGGTGCTCTGGAGCGGCGAGGCGCTGGGGCTGCCCTGGCCCGCGGACTTCCATGTGCTGGCGGTGCCCGCGTCGCGCGGCGCCACGTGGCTGGCGCTGGGCGCCTTCCTGGGCGGCGTCTCCGCGGCCAGCGCCATGGTCATCGTCACCACGCTGGCCCTGGCGCCCATGTGCCTCACGCACCTGGTGCTGCCGCTGGGCTACGCGCGCGGCCAGCCGCACCTGTACGGCTGGCTGCTGTGGGCGCGCCGCCTGCTCATCGGCATCATCATCCTGGCCGGCTACGGCTTCCACTGGCTGCTGAACATCCGCGGCACGGGGCTGGTGGACCTGGGGCTGGTGTCCTTCGTCGCGGTGGCGCAGTTCATCCCGGGCGTGCTGGGGCTGCTGTTCTGGAAGCGGGGCACGCGCGCGGGGCTGCTCGCGGGACTGGGCGCGGGCGCCAGCCTCTGGCTCCTGACGCTGGTGGTGCCGCTGTGGGCCTCGGCCGGCGTCGTCGCGTGGACGCACCGCGTGGCGGCGCTGCTCGGCTTCTCCGTCAACGAGCCCTGGGGCTTCGCCACCTTCGCCTCGCTCACGCTCAACGGACTGGCCTTCATCGGCGTGTCCTGCGACGCCGCCAGTCCGCCGAGGAGGCCGAGGCCGCGCGGGCCTGTACGCGCGAGGAGGCAGCCCCCGCCGCGGGCGGCGTGGTGGCGGACTCTCCCGACGAGTTCCGCCGCAAGCTGGCCCCGCTGCTGGGCGAGGAGGCCGCGACGGCGGAGGTGGACCGCGCGCTGAAGTCCCTGGCGCTGCCACCCGACGAGCGCCGCCCGTCCGAGCTGCGCCGCCTGCGAGACGGCGTGGAGCGCAACCTGTCCGGCCTCTTGGGCCCCGTGCTCGCGCGGATGACGGTGGAGGAGGCGCTGCGGCTGGAGCCCGGCGCGCGCACCGCCCTGGCGGAGCAGCTCCGCTTCGTCGAGGAGCGCCTGCGCGATGCACGCGGCCTGCAAGGCCCGGTACCCGCGCTGGAGGCCGTGCGCCGCTACCTGCACCGCATCCTGGAGGACCTGCCCGTGGGCGTCTGCGCCGTGGGTCCGGATGGCGAGGTGGTCATCTGGAACGCGGCGCTCGAACAGCTCTCTGGCGTCGCGGCGGCCACGGTGCGCGGCCACTCCCTGGAGGCGCTGCCCGCGCCCTGGGGCCCGCTGTTGTCCAGTTTCGCTGGCGGCGTGGAGGGTGACACGGAGACGCACGTCACCGTGGCGGGCATCGAGCGCATCCTCCGCATGCACCGCTCCCGGCTGTCCCCCGCCGAGCAGGGCGCGGGGACGTCCGAGGGCATGGCGCTCCTGGTGGAGGACCTCACGGCGCGCAAGGCCGTGGACGCGCGGATGGCGCACCAGGACCGGCTGGCCTCGCTGGGCCGGGTGGCCGCGGGCGTGGCGCACGAGATTGGCAATCCGCTGACGGCCATCGCCAGCCTGACGCAGAACCTCAAGTACGAGCTGGAGGACCCGGACGCGGTGCAGGAGCGCGCGGGGCTCATCCTCCAGCAGTGCCGGCGCATCGACGCCATCGTCCGGACGCTGGTGGGCTTCAGCCACGAGGGGACGGTGGGCGGACAGGCGCGGCCCTTCACACGCGTCGCCGTGGCGCCGCTGCTGAGCGAAGCGGTGCAACTGGCGCGGCTGGCGCGCAAGCAGCGCGGGGTGCGCTTCGAGCACCGCTGTCCGGAGCGCCTGGAGGTCCAGGGCGACGCGCAGCGGCTGGAGCAGGTGCTCGTCAACCTGCTCACCAACGCCATGGACGCCTCGCCCGAGCACGGCGTGGTGGAGCTGGACGCGGACTTCCATGACGGCGCGGTGCGGTTGCGTGTCATGGACCGGGGGCATGGGATTCCCACCGAACTCGCGCAGCGGGTGTTCGAGCCCTTCTTCACGACGAAGGGCCCCGGCGAGGGAACGGGCCTGGGCCTGGCGCTCGCGGCGGGCATCGTCCGAGAGCACGGCGGAACGATGCAGGTGGACAAACGGCAGGGGGGAGGGACTAGCGTCGTGGTGAGCCTTCCGGAGCCACGCCGGATGGAAGCGAGCGTGAACCCCGAGCGGGAGGCCCCGGCATGAGCCGCATCCTGGTCATCGAAGACGAGCCCATCATCCGCACGGAGCTGCGCCGGCTGCTCGTGCGCGCGGGGCACGACGTGTCCGAGGCGGGCTCGGTGGCCGAGGCGGCCAGCGACTACTCGCTGGACTCGTTCGACCTGGTGCTGTCGGACCTGCGCCTGCCGGGCGCGCCGGGGACGGACATCATCTCCATGTGTCCCGGCGTGCCGGTGCTCATCATGACCAGCTACGCCACCGTGAAGTCGGCGGTGGACGCGATGAAGCTGGGCGCGGTGGACTACATCGCCAAGCCCTTCGACCATGACGAGCTGCTGATGCAGGTGGAGCGCGTGCTGCGCGAGGGCCTGCTGACGCGGCAGAACGCGGCGCTCAAGCGCGAGGTGGAGCAGGCGCATCCGGTCAGCGGCATGGTGGGCAACAGCCCCGCGATGCGCGAGGTCTTCGAGCGCGTCCGCAAGGTGGCGCCCTCCCCCGCCACCGTGCTGGTGCTGGGCGAGTCCGGCACGGGCAAGGAGCTGGTGGCCCGCGCCATCCACGCCCAGAGCCCCCGGGCCGAGGGGCCGCTGGTCGCGGTGAACTGCGCGGCCATTCCCGAAGGCTTGCTGGAGAGCGAGCTGTTCGGCCACGAGAAGGGCGCCTTCACCGGCGCGCAGGCCGCGCACCCGGGCCTGGTCGAGGCGGCGCACGGAGGCACGCTCTTCCTGGACGAGATTGGCGAGCTGCCCGCGCCCGCGCAGGCGCGCCTGTTGCGCATGCTCCAGGACGGCGAGGTGCGGCGGGTGGGCGCCACGCGGCCCCGCAAGGTGGACGTGCGCATCGTCGCGGCGACGCACCGGGACTTGCCCCGCCGGGTGCAGGAGGGCGCCTTCCGCCAGGACCTCTACTTCCGCCTCCGCGTGGTGGAGATTCGCCTGCCGCCGCTGCGGGAGCGCGCGGAGGACGTGCCCGCGCTGGCCAAGCACCTGCTGGAGAAGGCGAGCCGCAAGGTCGGCCGCCCCACCGCGAGCCTGGCGCCGGAAGCCCTGACAGCGCTGACCACCCATCCCTGGCCGGGCAACGTGCGCGAGCTGGAGAACGCGCTCGAGCGCGCCGTCATCCTCGCGGACGGGCCGGTGGTGACGGCGGGGCTGCTGGCGCTGGAGTTGCCCGACACGCTGGACAGCTTCGGGCCCACGGCCGAGTCCAGCGACGCCAGCCCTGGCGCGCTCGAGGAGGCCAGCGCCGCACCGGACTCCATGGAGGAGTACTTCCGCCGCTTCGTCATCGAGAACCAGGACCACATGGGCGAGACAGAGCTGGCGAAGCGCCTGGGCATCAGCCGCAAGGCGCTGTGGGAGAAGCGCCAGAAGCTGGGCATCCCCCGCACGCGCGCCTGAGCCGCGCCTGTCCACTGCCCTCCAGTACTGGAGGTCCGTCCATCAAGGGCAGCGGCCCCGTACGGCGGCACACCCGCCACGGCCCATCGCTACGATTCCCCCAACACACACTCGGGGGGACGTCATGGCAGAGAGCGTGCCTGTGGTGGGCGGTAGCGCTGGCAATCGCGCGGGGGAAATCGTGGGCGCCATTCCCCGCTCGGAGTACGGGCGGATGGCGGTCCTCACCACGGCCATGCCCCTGGCCGTCCTCGCCGCGACATGGTTCCTGCCGCCGGGGTGGAACCTGCTGGGGACGGCCGCCATGCTCACCGGCTTCCTGCTGGTGTTGGGCAAGGCCATCGTGGGCGTGCCGCTGGCCCTGCTCATCAGCGAGCGCAACCTGATGAGCCTCTCCCGCTTCCAGGCCCTGGTGTGGACCGTGGTGGTGATGGGCGGCTACCTGACGATGACGCTCTCCCGCGTGAAGGCCGGCGCGTCCAACGCCGTGGGGGTGGACATCCCCCAGGAGCTCTGGATTGCCATGGGCATCTCCACCACATCGCTCTTGGGCACACCGCTGGTGCTGGGTGGCAAGCGAGCGCGCAGCCCGGACGAGAAGCTGGTGCAGAACACCTCCGTCCAGCTCGCGGAGGCCCCCACGGACATCGACGCGCACCGACAGGGCGTGCTGTACGCCAACGCGAACATGACGGACGCGCGCATGGCGGACATGTTCCAGGGCGACGAGGTGGGCAACACCGCGCACATCGACCTGGCCAAGGTGCAGATGTTCTATTTCACGCTCATCGCCGCGGTGGGCTACTTCATGGACGTGGCCATGTCCGTGGTGCGCGGAAACACCAGCGCGATGCCCGCGCTGTCGCAAGGCATGCTCGCCCTGCTGGCCATCAGCCATGGTGGATACCTGCTAGGCAAGACAGGCGACCACTCGAACTCCAAGCAGACCTGACGCCGCGCGCGAAACGTTACGACGCAGCGCATGAAGCGTTACCGAGGTAACGCGCACGTCACCTTCGGTAACGTCCTGACGCGCCGAGCCAACCTGCAACGTCTTGAATCTCCGAGCGCGGCGCGTTGGCAGACGCGTTGCTCTGGTGCGGGGCATGCGCAATGCCCACGCACGCATGCTGTCGCTCATGGCCGCGCTCGCGGTCCTGCTGTCAGCCTCCCCGTCGAGCGCATTCAAGATTCCCATCAGCGAGGAGTCCTACCTCAACGTCGCCATCCTCCTGCAGCCGCAGCTCCAGATTGTCGACGAGGGCGCGCCCGGCGGCGGGCCCGGCTCCGACATGTTCCTGCGGCGCACGCGCCTGCTCTTCTTCGGCAACATCACCAAGAAGCTGTCTTTCTTCGCCGAGACGGACCAGCCCAACTTCGGCAAGAACGGCGATTGGAACGTCGCCTTCTTCATCCAGGACGCCTTCATCTCCTACGAGGTGGCGAACAAAATCTGGATTGACGTGGGCATGCTGCTGCCGCCGCTGACACGCCATGTCCTCCAGGGCGCCATCGCGTTGCAGGCGGTGGACTACCACTCCAACCTGGTCCGCTGGACACCCGGCGTGGGAAAGGTGTGGCGCGACATCGGCGTGCAGGTCCGCGGCTTCGCGGGGCCGGTGGGCTTCCGGGCCGCCATCCTGAACGGCACCCGGGGCATCGAGCGGGACGACGGCGTGGTCATCAACCCGGATGACCTGCCGCGCGCCACCGCCATGGTGCGCTGGAACTTCTTCACCCGCGAGGAGGACCTCTTCTTCCAGGGCATCTACTTCGCCTCCGAGCCGCGCCTGTCGGTGGGCATTGGCGCCGACTACCAGCCGAAGTCGGTGGCCACGGCGTCCGGGCTCCATGACTCGCTGGGCACGGCGGCGGACGTGTTCCTCGACGTGCCGCTGCCCAACGACCAGGAGTTCGTCTTCAACGCCACCGTCTTCCACTACCGCCAGGGCCTGGACAACCCACAGAGCGGCACGGGCCTCTACGCGGAGACGGGTTACCGCTTCGGCAAGTTCCAGCCCGTCCTCTCCGGTGAGTACTTCCGGGCGCGCGTGGCCAACCAGGACCAGGTCGCCATCAAGCCCGGCTTCAACATCTGGTTCCAGAAGCACACGTTCAACCTCCGGACCGAGGTCGCCGTCGCGTGGACGGGCGAACTCTCCCGGGCGCCCGCCGCCGTGACGGGCACGAGCCAGTTGCAGCTCTTCTACTGACCCTCCTCCATTCACAAGGATGCCAACGATGGCCCAGACGCAGAACGCCCTCATCCCCACGAAGGACGCCTTCAGCAGCAGAGCCCACGTGAAGAGCTTGGAGGACTACCAGCGCCTCTATCAGCGCAGCCTCCAGCAGCCCGAGGCCTTCTGGCGTGAGATGGCCGAGCAGCTCACCTGGTTCCACAAGCCGGACTCCATCATGGACGTGGACGCCGAACAGGTGGACTTCTCCTGGTTCGGCGGCGGCAAGCTCAACGCGGCGTACAACGCCGTGGACCGGCACGCCAGGGAGCGCCCGGACAAGGTCGCCATCATCTGGGCGAAGAACGAGCCGGGCGAGTACGAGTCCATCACCTACCGCGACCTCCAGCACCACGTGGGTCGCGTCGCCAACGTGCTGAAGGCGCACGGCGTGCGCAAGGGCGACCGCGTCTGCATCTACCTGCCCATGGTGCCGGAGCTGGCCTACACCATGCTCGCGTGCGCGCGCATCGGCGCGGTGCACTCGGTGGTGTTCGCCGGCTTCTCGTCGGAGGCCCTGCGCGAGCGCATCCTGGACTCCGGCGCCAAGGTGCTCATCACCGCCAACGAAGGGCCGCGCGGTCCCAAGTTCGTGGCCACCAAGGCCATCGCCGACGAGGCCGTGGAGGGCCTGTCCCTGGTGGAGTCCATCCTCGTGGTGCGCCGCACGGGCAAGGAGGTGCCCATGCGCGACGGCCGCGACTACTGGCTGGACGCGGAGATGGCGAAGCACCGCGGCGTCTGTCCCGCCGAGTGGATGGACTCCGAGGACCCGCTCTTCATCCTCTACACCTCCGGCTCCACCGGGAAGCCCAAGGGCGTGCTGCACACCACGGGCGGCTATCTGGTCTACGCGGCCACCACGTTCCGCTACGTCTTCGACATCCAGCCGGATGACGTCCACTTCTGCGCGGCGGACCTGGGCTGGGTCACCGGCCACAGCTACATCCTCTATGGGCCGTTGATGAACGGCACCACCACGGTGATGTTCGAGTCCACGCCCACCTATCCGGACGCGGGCCGGCTCTGGCGCGTGGTGGATGACCTCAAGGCCACCATCCTCTACACGGCGCCCACCGCGCTGCGCTCGCTCATCAAGGAGGGCGACGCGTGGGTGAAGAAATCCTCGCGCCAGTCGCTGCGCCTGCTGGGCAGCGTGGGCGAGCCCATCAACCCGGAGGTGTGGCGCTGGTACCACGACGTCGTGGGCGACGGCCGCTGCCCCGTGGTGGACACCTGGTGGCAGACGGAGACGGGCGGCATCCTGATTGCGCCGCTGCCGGGCGCCACGCCGGCCAAGCCGGGCTCGGCCACCCTGCCCTTCTTCGGCGTGGAGCCGGTGCTGGTGGACGACGAGGGCCGCGTCATCGAAGGCAACGGCGTCAGCGGCAACCTGTGCCTGGCGCGCTCATGGCCGGGCCAGGCCCGCACGCTGTATGGGCACCACCAGCGCTTCAAGGAGACGTACTACGCGCGCTTCCCCGGCCTGTACTTCACCGGCGACGGCTGCCGCCGTGACGAGGACGGGTACTACTGGATTACCGGCCGCGTGGATGACGTGCTCAACGTCTCCGGGCACCGCCTGGGCACCGCCGAGGTGGAGAGCGCGCTGGTGGCCCACGAGGCCGTCGCCGAGGCCGCGGTGGTGGGCTTCCCGCATGACCTCAAGGGCACGGGCGTGTGCGCCTTCGTCACGGTGAAGCCGGACTGGCAGGAGTCCGGCTCCGAGCAGATGGTGGGCGCGCTCAGGGAGCAGGTCCGGCATGTCATTGGCCCCATCGCCACGCCGGACCGGGTGGTGCTGGTCAACGGCCTGCCGAAGACGCGCTCCGGGAAGATTCTGCGCCGCATGCTCCGCAAGATTGCCTCGGGCGAGGTGGAGAACCTGGGTGACGCCAGCACCCTGGCGGACCCGGCGGTGCTCGACGAACTGCTCGCGAAGGCCGGCCCCACACAGGCGAAGCGCTGACAGGAGGAGAATCCACATGTCGACGAATCCGAACGAGGAAGCGCTGGAAGCACTCGCGGCGGCGCGCTGGCGCGTGGCCGGCGTGCTCACCATGGCGACGCTGGTGGCGTACCTGGGCTTTATCCTCCTGGTGGCCTTCGACAAGCCGCTCATGGGGAAGCAGCTCGCGCCGGGCCTGTCCGTTGGCATCCTGCTGGGCGCGCTGGTCATCGTCGCGGCCTGGGCGCTGACGGGCATCTACATGCTGTGGGCGAACGGGAAGTACGACCGCGCCCTGCACCAACTCCGCGGTGGGAAGTGAGGCAGGCATGAACCCGGCAGAAACGACGACGCAGCTCGGCCAGCCCAACGCGACGGCCATCCTGTTCTTCCTCATCTTCGTCGGCATCACCCTGGCGATTACGTACTGGGCGGCGCGCAAGACGAAGACGACCTCGGAGTTCTTCGCCGCGGGTGGCGGCGTGAGCGCGGCGCAGAATGGCTTCGCGCTCGCGGGTGACTACATGAGCGCCGCCAGCTTCCTGGGCATCGCCGGCCTGGTGGCCACGTCCGGCTTCGACGGGCTCATCTACTCCGTGGGCTGGCTGGTGGGCTGGCCGGTGGTGACCTTCCTCATCGCCGAGCCCCTGCGCAACCTGGGCAAGTACACCTTCGCGGACGTGGTGGCCTACCGGCTGAAGCAGACGCCGGTGCGCCTGTCCGCGGCGGTGGGCACGCTCACGGTGGTCAGCTTCTACCTGATTGCGCAGATGGTGGGCGCCGGCAACCTCATCCACCTGCTCTTCGGCCTGTCCTATGAGATGGCGGTCATCATCGTGGGCGCGGTGATGATTCTCTACGTGCTGTTCGGCGGGATGATTGCCACCACGTGGGTGCAGATTGTCAAAGCGGTGCTGCTGCTGGCGGGCGCCACGGGCCTGGCGGGCATGGTGCTGTCCAAGTTCGGCTTCAGCCCGCTGCGCCTCTTCAATGAGGCGGCCACGCAGTACGGCGCGGAGGTGCTGGCGCCCGGGAAGCTGGTGAGCAACCCGCTGGAGGCCATCTCCCTGGGCGTGGCGCTGATGTTCGGCACCGCGGGCCTGCCGCACATCCTGATGCGCTTCTACACGGTGCCGGACGCGAAGGCGGCGCGCAGCAGCGTCTTCTACGCCACGGGCCTCATCGGCTACTTCTACCTGGTGACGTTCATCCTGGGCTTCGGCGCGTCGGTGCTGGTGGGCCGGCAGGCGATTACCAGCGTGGACAAGGGCGGCAACATGGCCGCGCCCATGCTGGCGGAGGTGGTGGGTGGCACGGGCTTCCTGGGCTTCATCTCCGCCGTCGCCTTCGCGACGATTCTGGCGGTGGTGGCAGGCCTGACGCTGTCCGGCGCGGCGGCGCTGTCCCACGACTTGTGGTCCAGCGTGGTGCGCAAGGGTCAGGCGCCCGAGGCCGAGCAGCTCAAGGTGGCCCGGCTGGCCAGCCTCTTCCTGGGCGTGCTGGCCATCATCCTGGGCGTGGCCTTCAAGGGGCAGAACGTGGCCTTCATGGTGGGCCTGGCCTTCGCCATCGCGGCGAGCGCCAACTTCCCGGCGCTGCTGCTGTCCATGGCCTGGAAGAAGTTCACCACGAATGGCGCGGTGGCCAGCATGCTGACGGGCGCCATCAGCTCGGTGCTCTTCATCTTCCTGTCCCCCACGGTGCAGGTGGACCTCCTCGGCAACAGCTCCGCGCTGTTCCCCCTGCGCAACCCGGGCGTCATCACCATTCCCCTGGCGTTCATCGTGGGAGCGGTGGTGTCGCTGCTCTTCCCCGAGCACGAGTCCTCCGCCCGCTTCGCCGAGGTGAAGCACCGGATGCACGTGGGCGCGCCCCAGCCGGCTCCGGTGGTGGCCGTGGCGTCGACGCCGGCCGCCGGGCAGTCCCACCCGCCCGCCACGGGCAGCGAAGCGAAGGCCTGACGCAAGGCGTTTCGTTTCCAAGGGACACGGGTCGCCTACACTGGGCCCGTGTCCAACGTCTCAGAGCAGGGCCCCACCGAGGGCCTCCGTGGTCGGCTGCACACCATCATCTTCGAGGCCGATACGCCCGCGGGTAAGGCGTTCGACGTGGGCCTGCTATGGGCCATCCTCTTCAGCATCATCGCGGTGATGCTGGAGAGCGTCGCGTCGGTGCGCGCCCAGTTCGGCGGCGTGCTGCTCGGCGTCGAGTGGTTTTTCACCGCCCTGTTCACCCTGGAGTACCTGCTCCGGCTCTTCTCCGTGAGCAAGCCGCTGCGTTACGCCCGCAGCTTCTTCGGGCTGGTGGACCTGCTCGCGCTGCTGCCCACCTTCCTGAGCGTGCTGATTCCCGGGGCGCAGTCCCTGCTGGTGATTCGGGTCCTGCGGCTGCTGCGCGTCTTCCGCGTGCTCAAGCTGACGCACCTGTTGGGACAGGCGGAGGTGCTGCTCACCGCACTGCGCGCCAGCCGCCCGAAAATCACCGTCTTCCTGGGCACGGTGCTGACCATCGTCGTCATCATGGGCGCGCTGATGTACGTGGTGGAGGGCCGGGAGAACGGCTTCGACAGCATCCCCCGCGCCATGTACTGGGCCATCGTCACGGTGACGACGGTGGGCTTTGGCGACATCACCCCGAAGACGGTGCCGGGGCAGTTCATCGCGTCCATCCTGATGGTGATGGGCTACGGCATCATCGCGGTGCCCACGGGCATCGTCTCCGTGGAGCTGGCCGCCGCCACGCGGCACGCGGTGGACCACCGGGCGTGCCCTGCCTGTGGCCAGCAGGGGCATGATTTGGATGCCCATTTCTGCAAGCACTGCGGACACGGACTGTAGCCCTGGAGGACCGCGCTCTTTCGCCTATGCCACGGACCAGCGGCCAGGCGCTCGCGGTCCCTTCCAGCCAATCCCTCGCGCAGGGTGAATCTTATCCGTGGAGCCCTGGCTCCCGGATGCCCTGCCCTGGAGGGAATCATGCTCTTCCGCCAGCTCTTCGACACGATGTCGTCGACGTACACCTATCTGCTCGGGGATGGGGAGAGCGGCACGGCGCTGCTCATCGACCCTGTCGCGGAGAAGGTTGAGCGGGACCTGACGCTGGTGCGGGAGCTGGGCCTCTCCCTCACCCATATGCTGGATACGCACGTGCACGCGGACCACGTCACCGCGTCCGGCGTGCTCCGGGCTCGCACGGGCGCCAGGGTGGTGGGCGGCGCGGCCGGGGCACCGTGCGCCGACATCCACGTGAAGCATGGCGACACGCTGCGGGCCGGGGCCTTCACGTTCCAGGTGCTCGCGACGCCGGGACATACGGACGACAGCGTGAGCTACCTGCTGGGCGACCGCGTCTTCACCGGAGATGCCCTGCTCATCCGTGGCAATGGCAGGACGGACTTCCAGAATGGCAATGCTGGCACCCTCTACGACTCCATCACCCGGGTGCTGTTCGCGCTGCCACACGAGACGCTCGTGTACCCGGCTCATGATTACAAGGGGCTGACGGTGACGACCATCGGCGAGGAGAAGCGGCACAATCCGCGCGTGGCCGGCCGGAGCCGCGAGGGCTTCATCCAGCTCATGAACAACCTGGGACTGCCGAAACCCAAGCTGATGGACGTGGCGGTTCCGGCGAATCGCGCCTGTGGACTGGCGACACCGGCCAGCGAACAACAGCCTCACGCACTGAACTGAGCGTCAAACGGACTCAGCCGCTCCGAAAGTGCATCAAAAACCCGTGCTGAATCTGGAGTACGCCCCATTCACGAGGCGTCGTCCGTCAGCGGCAGTCCTCAACACAATCAAAGCTCACTTCTGACCAGCGGTTCCCTACGCATTCAAAACACCCTCGCCAAGCACAGACATCGGCGCATTGCCCGCCACAGATATAGCTACATTCATCTCGGCAGACTGGCTTGTTGGGCGGCTTCTCACCGCAAGAACTGTCCTCGGGCTCCTTGGGCTCACCATCCCCCTCACCCGCGCCACAAGCGCTCAAGGCAACCAAGACCAGCACCCGCGCAACTCTTGCCCACATCATGTTCATGCCTCTTTCCTGGACACACTCGTCAACCCCATGAGCTTGGCATGAACGACTGCGCACCGGAGCCCAAAGGACTCCCCACGGAATGAGGCAGCGGCTCCCGTCGCAGGGAATGGCCCATGCGCGTCCCGCGTAATCCCCGCGCCGGCGCGACGCCTGCCGACGCGAGCCAGCGCCACGACAGGGCGCTTCATCTCGGTCCCATCAGGGCCAAGGACACGCACCGAAAGCAGCCACCATCTGCGACTCCAGGGCAGGTCTGTTGATGCGAAGCGCACATCTCGCTGAAACACCAGCCAGAAAGCGGGCCCCGGACGTTCACTCCGCACCACGCCAGGTAGGATGCGATTCCATGCCTCGCACCGCGCATAGGCCGCTGGAAGTGGATGAGGAGAAGCTCGTCCTTCAGTTCCCCAGCCTGGACCGCAAGGCCGTGGGTGCGTTCTTCACGCCAGCGCCGCTGGCGGAACGCACACTGGCACTCGCGCTCCGGCACGTGGGCGAAGGGCCCCTCACCGTGGTGGACCCCTCGTGCGGCGCGGGAGCGTTCCTCACCGCGGCCTCACGGCTGAGACCGGGCGTCCGACTCTGCGGCCTGGAGCTGGACCCCGAGGTCGCCCGGCTCTGCCAGGCCCGCGTCCCGGAGGCCCACGTGCACGCCGGGGACGCCCTTCGCGACGGCCTGGCCCCGGTGCTCGCCACCACGCCTCCGGACCATATGGAGCTGTGGGTGGGCAACCCGCCGTACAACGGCACCTCCTCCGTGCTCAAGGACCCGAGCACCTACGCCCGGCTGCGCGCCCTGCTCCCACTGGCGCTGATGCCTGGCACCAGCCTGCGTGACGACTTCGCCTTCTTCCTCCTCGTCGCCGCGCACCGGCTGGCCACCCGGCCCGGGGCGCTCGCCTTCATCACCCCGGCGAGCTTCCTCGACGCCTTCATGTACGCGCCGCTGCGCCAGTCGCTCCTGGAGACGCTCTCCCTGCGCGAGGTGGTGGACCTGGGCCCGGGCGCCTTCGCCGGCACGCAGGTGAGGACCTGCATCACCGTGTGGAGCTCCCTCCCCGGCCCGCATCCCGCGCCGCGCTTCGAGCGGCGCGGCCTCGGCCAGCACTTCACCCCGGAAGCTCCCGAGTGGCGGCTCGCCCCCACCGCGCCCGAGGCCTCCGCCCTGGATGCCCGCTGGCGACAGAGCGGCGAGCCCCTGACACGGCTCGTCCCCGTCAGCCTCCCCGGCGTGAAGACGCGCTTCGACGAGCTGCTGGTGGACGCGGACCCGGAGCGGCTCCTCACCCGCGTGAAGGACTTCGCGGCCACACCCGAGGAAGCCCTGCCCGAGTTCGCCAAGGCCCACGGCCTGCCCGACGAGTTGATGCCCAAGCTTCGTGCGCTGAAGGCCGGCCCGCCCCTGGAGGTGGACGCGAGCTACGTGCGGCCCTTCTACCGCTACGGCGGCGCGCGCCACCGCGGCAGCGTGCCCCCCGAGGCCCGCGCGTACTGCTACCTGGACCGGCGGCTGGTGCCTCGCGGCGACCACCGGCTGCGCGGACCCTATGACCCGCACCTGGGCGCGGTGAAGCTCCTCTTCAACGTGCGCGAGCTGCCCCTGTCGGCCGCGCTGCTGGAGGACGAGGGCTGCGTCCACGACCATCGCCACGCGCGCTTCGCCCCGCTCTACGTCCCACAGCGCCTGCGCGACGAGGGCCTGGGCCTCACCCGCTCCGTGAAGAGCCGCGACGAGCTGGGCCCCCTGGTGCCCAACCTCTCCCCCCGGGGCCTGGAATGGGCGGAGCGCCTGGGAGGCCCCCTGCCCGCCTTCCGGGCGCTGGTGCGCTTCCTCAACGGGCCGGAAGTCCAGGGCATCTGGGCCCCGGCCTTCGGCGCCTCCCGTGTCGTGCCCGTGCCGCTCACCGAGGAGTGAGCGCTACAGAGCAGATGGCTCGGATGCCCGCTTGCTTTCCCCTGCGGCGGGCACAAGCAACCGGTAGTGTCCACCTTCGCTCCGTAGCGCATGACCCCAGGAGGAAGACACACCCATGAAGATTCGAGCCCTGCTCACCGCCGTCGCGTTGACTGCCGCCGTGCCCGCCGTCGCCCAGGAAGGCGCGGCCACGCCGCCGGCCACGGGCACGCCGCCAGCCGCTGACACGAAGACGCCGGCCAAGCACCAGACGGCCAAGGCGCAGGTGAAGGACGCCGAAGGCAAGGACGTGGGCGAAATCACCTTCGAGCAGACCAAGCAAGGCATCCTCATCAAGGGTCAGCTCAGCAACCTGCCACCGGGCCAGCACGCCTTCCACATCCACGAGGTGGGCAAGTGCGAGGCCCCCGGCTTCACCACGGCGGGCGGCCACTTCAACCCCACCAAGAAGGCCCACGGTCTGCTGGCGCCCAAGGGCAAGCACCACGGTGACCTGCCCAACCTCTATGTGGCGCAGGACGGCAAGGTGCAGTTCGACTTCTTCGCGCAGAACGGCCTCACCGTGAAGTCGCTGTTCGACAAGGACGGCTCCGCGGTGGTCGTGCACGCCAAGGAAGACGACTACCGCACCGACCCGACGGGCGACGCGGGTGGCCGCATCGCCTGCGGCGTGGTGGAGAAGTCGTAGGCCGCGACGCGCTGAAGCAACCGGGCCTCTCCCAGTCACCAGGAGAGGCCGCTGTCACAGCGTCACACGTAGCCGAAGCGCCGGCGGGCGAACCACTCCGCGCCCAGCAGCGCGATGAGCGCCACCAGGTAGTACCAGCGGTCCCACAGCGGCTGATCCCTGGCGCGCCCCACCTCCACCACCGGCGGGTCCAACAGCGGCACATCCGGAAGGCCGTCCTGCGGCAGCGAGTACGACTTGCCGCCCGTCTCCTTCGCAATCTGCGCCATCAACTGCGGCCGCACCGACGCGTCCGACAGCTCGGGGCCCACGGCGCGCACGGCCACCGCGTCCTCGCCCTTGCCCAGGTCCGTCTCGCCCTTCTTCGCGGAGGCCAGCAGCTTGTAGGGCCCGGGCGCGGGGGGCTCGAACTCCAGCCGCACCACGCCGTCCGTCCCCGTGGTGCCCGTCTGCACCGCCACCGGCTTCTGCGTGGCCACGGAGAAGAGCTCCACCCGCACCTGCGCGTCCTGCGCCGGCTGGTAGTCCGCCATCCGCGCCTGCACCACCACGCCCACGGGCCGGCCCGGCTCCACGGACGGCGGGTCCGCCGTCACCTTCAGCGTCGTCAAATCCGGGTCCCTCACCAGCCACCGCAGCGCATTGCCCCAGAAGCGGTCATACGCGCGGCTGGGCGAGCCATCCTTGTGCGCCGCGAAGGCCCAGTACCAGGACGCGTCCGTGGCCATCACCAGCGAGCGTCCCCGCCCGTAGTCCCACACCGCCACCAGCGGCGCGTTCTTCCCGCCCGCCGTCAGGTGCGGGTGGTCCAGCAGCACCGTGGCGCCGGGGCGCGCCT
The DNA here is from genome assembly GCA_046520405.1 of Myxococcus sp. 1LA. Taxonomy (GTDB): domain Bacteria; phylum Myxococcota; class Myxococcia; order Myxococcales; family Myxococcaceae; genus Myxococcus. The sequence continues at coordinate 1,005 of JBKGHI010000159.1, read as the reverse complement.
GCGTCAGGTTGGCGCCGGGGATGGGCGGCAGCTCCGCCCACGCGGCCTCCGTGCTGGCGGCGCCCATGCCAATGCCCGTCACCGGGTGGCGCAGGCCCTCGGGCGTCAGGCGCGGCTTGAAGGCATCCAGGTTGGCGGGCCCCGCGGCGGCGACAGGCAGCGCCTCCATCAGCGTGGGCATGGTGGCGCGGCCTTCACCCAGCACGCTGTCACCGCCAATCATCACGAAGGCGCCGCCGTTGTGGACGTAGCGCTCCAGGTTGCGCTCGTACTCGGCGATGGAGAGCGACGGGTCGGAGTGCCCGAAGTTCTGGAAGATGACGACGTCGAAGGTGTCCAGCTTCGTGTCGAAAATCTCCTCCATGGGGAACGGGATGAGGGACAGCTCGCGCTGGTCGTTCACCACGCCCGGGTCGTCCGACAGCGTGCGCAGGATGTAGAAGGACACCAGGTCCACGTTGGCGTCCTGGCGCAGCAGGCCGCGCAGGTAGCGCTCGTCCCACGAGGGGCGGCCCACCACCAGCAGCACGCGCACGCGGTCCCGAATCACCTTCAACGTGAAGGAGCGGGTGTTGTTGTCCGCCACGGCCTCGCCCGGGAAGGTGGGCACCGTCACGGTATAGACGAAGCGCCCCGTCTGGTCCGGCGTGAAGGTGAAGGCCACGGGCTTCACGTCGTCCGCGGACTCCATCCGCACCACCTTGCTGGCGACCGTCTTGCCCTCCTGGCTCAGCACCACGGGGATGTCCTGCCCCGCGAAGCCGCGGCCGTGAATCTCCACCTCCACGGTGAGCGAGTTGCGCACGAAGGCGAAGTCATCCACCTTCAGCCCCTCCACGGCGACGTCCTTCAGCGTCTCCTGCCCCACGGTGAAGGTGGAGACGGGGACATTCAGGTCCGCCAGCGCCGCGCGCGCCCGCCCCACCACGCCCGCCTTGAGCTCGGTGTTGTCCGCGCCGTCGCTGAACAGCAGCACGCCGGACAGCTTGCGCGAGCCCTGCCCCG
>JBKGHI010000158.1:0-20012 GCA_046520405.1 Myxococcus sp. 1LA | reverse complement strand
GTCGCCGCGCCGCCGGGTTGGATGTCCGTGTGCGGCTGGCGGAGGGCTGGACGCGGGTGGTGGCCAGTGACATGTCGGTGGACGGCTTCTTCGCCGCGTGTGACGAAGGCGCGCTGCCTCCGCTGGCCTCGCGGCTGGGTGTGGCGCTGTCCTTCGCGGGGCGCGCCACGACGTGTGAGGGCGACGTGGTCCGCCATGTCACGGGGGACGAAGCCCGGACCTGGGGCGTGGCCGCGGGCGCGTTCATCCACTTCGCCGAGCCCAGCCCGGCGCTGCGCCAGTGGGTGGCGTGGATGCTGGAGGAGGGCCGCCGGCCGGAGCCGCGTCCGGACGGGGAGCTGGCGCGGCTGCTTTCCCGGGCCGCCGAGGCCGCCAAGGACCCGTATGCCCTGCTGGGCGCGCGGCCCGACGCCGACTTCGAGGAGATTCGCCGCCTGCAGCCGCCGCCTCGCCGCCGCCTGGAGGGCTTCCGGGTCCGCACGCTGCCATCCGGGCAGCGCCGCGCGCTGGAGTCCCTGCGGGGCCGGGTGGAGTCCGCGCGCTGCACGCTGGCGAGCCGCTGAGCCGCGCCGGCTTCGACGCCGTCCGGGGCAACCTGTCCGGGTTGGCCCGCTGCGTGGAAGCCGGGCTACCGGACGAGGAGGTGGAGCCCCTGCGCCACGCCTTTCTGTCAGCCCGGCCAGGCTCCGAGGCCCGCGCCCGGGCGCTCTTCACCCAGGGGCATGCCCTGGAGGCGCAGCGCGCCCTGCGCGCCGCGCTGACCCGCTACGCGGATGCGCTGGCGTTGGACCCGCTCAATGTGTCCTGGTTGCGGCATTACCAGGAGCTGCGCCAGCGGGCGCAGGGGCTGGTTCCCTCCATGCCCCCCGTGCTTCACGAGGCCCCCATGGTCCATTCCGCCCCGCTGCCGTAGCGCGGGCGCCTCCCCAGGCCCCTTGGCCCTCCAACGGGCCTGGGGTGTCCTCTGGCCGGGTGCCCCCCTGGCCCGCGCTCGTGTAGAGTCCGCCGCCCTCTGCCATGCCCTCCGTCGTCACGGGGGCGGGGACACCTTCATGAACGCGCACATCTTCCGCGAATACGATATCCGAGGCCTGGTCGATAAGGACCTCACCACCGAGGTGGTGGAGCTGCTGGGCAAGGGCCTGGGCACCATCATCCGTCGCCAGGGAGGGCGCTCCATCGCGGTGGGCCGCGACTGCCGCGAGTCCTCCACCCGCTTCCGGGATTCGCTCTGCGCGGGCCTCACCTCCACGGGCCTCAACGTGTTCGACGTGGGCGTGGTCCCCACGCCGCTGACGTACTTCGCCGCCAACACCCTGCCCGTGGACGGCCTGGCGATGATTACCGGCAGCCACAACCCGCCGGAGTACAACGGCTTCAAGATTGGCGCGGGGAAGACGACCTTCCACAGCCACGAAATCCAGGCCCTGCGCAAGCTCATCGAGGCCAAGGACTTCGAGGTGTCGTCCAAGCCGGGCACGGTGACTCCGTACGACATCATCACGCCCTACAACCACTTCGTCCGTCAGACGGTGAAGGTGGGCCGCAAGGGGATGCGCATCGTCATCGACGCCGGCAACGGCACGGGCGGCGCCATCGCGGTGCCGCTCTTCGAGAGCATGGGCTTCGACGTGGTGCCCCTGTTCTGTGAGATGGACGCGACGTTCCCCAATCACCACCCGGACCCGACGGTGGTGGAGAACCTGGAGGACCTCATCGCGGCGGTGAAGCGCGAGAAGGCCGAGGTGGGCATCGCCTACGACGGCGACAGCGACCGCATCGGCGTCATCGACGACCAGGGCAACATCCTCTGGGGTGACCAGCTGATGGTGCTCTTCAGCCGCTACGTGCTGAAGGAGAGCCCGGGCGCGGCCATCGTCGGCGAGGTGAAGTGCAGCTACACGCTGTACGACGACATCGCGAAGCACGGCGGCAAGCCCGTCATGTGGAAGGCCGGGCACTCGCTCATCAAGTCGAAGATGAAGGAGACGCAGGCGGAGCTGGCCGGCGAGATGAGCGGCCACATCTTCTTCAAGAACCGCTACTTCGGCTTCGACGACGCCATCTACTCCACCGCGCGCCTGCTGGAGATTCTCACGCACGAGAAGGCGACCATGTCGGAGCTGCTCGCCGACGTGCCGAAGACGTACGCCAGCCCGGAGCTGCGCTTCGACACGAAGGAGGAGAAGAAGTTCGAGATGGTGAAGCGCGCCACGGAGACGCTGCGCGACGCGGGCCACGACATCATCGACGTGGACGGCGTGCGCGTGACGTTCCCGGACGGCTGGGGCCTCATCCGCGCCTCCAACACGCAGCCCATCCTGGTGCTGCGCTTCGAGGCCAATACGCCCGAGCGTCTGAAGGAAATCCAGGCCCTCATCGAGGGCACGGTGGAGAAGGTCAAGGTCGAGGTCGGGGGCTGACATGACGACGCCGCGCATCCTCGCCATCAGTGGCAGCCTTCGGACCGGGAGCTTCAACCGCAAGCTCCTGGACATCGCCGTCGCCCACGCCCGCTCGCTGGGGGCGGAGGTGGACGTGGTGGACCTGAAGGCGCTGGCGCTCCCTGTCTATGACGGCGACGTGGAGGCCAAGGCCCTGCCCGCGCCCGTGGAGGAGCTGCGTGAGCGGTTGGGCAAGGCCCACGGCCTGCTCATCGCCAGCCCGGAGTACAACTCCTCCATCCCGGGTGGCCTGAAGAACGCCATCGACTGGGTGTCCCGCCCGCCGGGGCGGCTCTTCCAGGACAAGTGGGTGGCGATGATGGGCGCCACGCCCGGTGGCTTCGGCACCGCGCGCATGCAGCCGCACCTGCGGCAGGTGATGTCCTCCGTGGGAGCGCACGTGCTGCCCACGCAGGTGCACGTGGCCCGGGCGGGGGAGGCCTTCACCCCGGATGCGAAGCTGAAGGACGAGGCACGCCAGAAGGAAGTGGAAGCCCTGGCGGCCGCGTTGGTTTCCAAGCTGAAGCCGTAAGAGAGGACGCGCCCATGCCAACGCTTGGAATCGACCTGGGAGGGACCTTTGCCCGCGCCGCCGTGGTGGACGGGGTGGGCAAGTTGCTCGCCGCCGCCAAGGTGGCCCTGGTGGAGCGCAGCCCCTCGGGGGTGGTGGAGACCATTGCCCAGGCCGCCTCGGACGCGGTGAAGGCCGCCGGTGTGCCCCTGGGCGCGTGCGGCGTGGCGGCCGCCGGGCAGATTCACAAGGACTCGGGCGTGCTGTCGGTTGCCCCCAACCTGGGCTGGCGCAACGTGCCGCTGGGCGCGTTGCTCACGGACCGGCTGGGCCACCCGGTCCGCGTGGTGAATGACCTGGCCGCGGCGGCGTGGGGTGAACTGCACGCGGGCGCGGGCCGGGGCGCGCAGGACATGCTGGTGGTGTTCGTGGGCTCGGGCGTGGGCAGCGCCATCATCGCGGGCGGCCACCTGGTGGACGGCGGCGGCGGCGTGGCGGGCGAGCTGGGCCACATCAAGGTGGTTCCCGGCGGGCGCCGCTGCGGCTGCGGCGAGCTGGGGTGCCTGGAGGCGTACGTGGGCGGCCACAACCTCATCGCGCAGACGCGCGAGTTGCTGGCCAGCGGCAACTCGCCGGAGGTGACGCGGCTGACAGGCGGTGACCCGGCGCGCATCACCCCGGTGACGCTGGAGATGGCGGCGGAGGCGGGTGACGTGGCGGCCGGTGAAGTCTATGAGCGGGCGGCGCGGTTCCTGGCGCTGTCGGTGGCCAACATGGTGACCATGCTCAACCCGGCGCGGCTGGTGCTGGGCGGCGGGGTGCTGAGCCACTGCCCGGGGCTGCGGCGCGCGCGGAGGAGGGCGTCCGCCAGTGGTCCTCGATGACGTCTCGCGAGGGATTGCTCATCGCGGACGCGGAGCTGGGGGACGACAGCGGTCTGATTGGCGCGGCGTTGCTGGTGAAGTAGGCCGCGCCCCTTTCCGGAGGAGGAGGCATTCCATGGCCGAGCACAAGGGCATCGTCACGTTCAAGGGACAGCCGGTGACGTTGGTGGGGGACGAGGTGAAGGTGGGCGACGCCGCTCCGGACTTCACCGTCTACAAGGGGCTCAACGACACGGTGCGGTTGTCGGACGTGAAGGGCAGCGTGGTGGTGTTGAGCGTGGCGCCCAGCGTGGACACGCGGGTGTGCGCGGCGCAGCTTCGCGCGTTCAACAAGGAAGCCACCGCGCTGGGGCCGGACGTGAAGGTGTGGTTCGTCACGTTGGACTTGCCCTTCGCGCTGGGCCGTTTCATCGGCGCCGAGGGCATCCAGAACGTCACCACGCTGTCGGATTACAAGGACCGCGAGTTCGCTGAGAAGTACGGCGTGTACATGAAGGAGCTGGGGCTGCTGGCGCGCAGCACCTTCGTGGTGAACCGTGAGGGCAAGGTCGTGTTCCGGGAGATCGTCCCGGAGATGACGCACGAGCCCGACTACGACGGCGCGATGAAGGCGGTCCGCGAGTCGCTGTAACGGTGCTTCATTCAGCCGCGCTCCGGTGGCTTCCAGCGCCGCAGCGCGGTGTGTTGCTCGTAGGGTTGGGGCGACGGGTAGCTGATGAACTCGATGAGGGTGCCCCAGGGGGCCCGGGCGTAGCAGAAGGCGTTGCCCGGGCCTTTCTCCAGTGCGGGCAGTTCGTGGGGGCTCGAGAAGACCTCGCCTCCCGCCGCCTGGAAACGCGCGAGCGCCGCGTCCAGGTCATCCACGTAGACGGCCAGGTGCTGGATGCCCAGGTCGTTGGGGCGGGCTGGCGGGCGCTGCTCGGGGGCGGCGTATTCGAACAACTCGATGCTGGGGCCGTTGCCCAGGCGGAGCATGCGCATCGCGCGGATGCTGGAGCCTTGGAGGAATCGCAGGCGCCGTTGCAGGTCCGGGCCTTCTTGCGGCGGTTGGCCTTTCGCCAAGGTGTCGTAGAGGACTTCCGCGCCAAGGGCCTCGATGAAGAAGGCTGTTGCCACGTTGAGGTCCGGCACGGTGATGCCGACATGGTCGATGCCGCGGACGGACGAGGCAGAAGGCATGGCGCACGCTCCTGGCAGGGGGAACGTCAGACTGCTGGGCCCTCCACGGTGCGGGCTGACGAAGTGCCTCGTCAATGTGGGGTGCCTCTCAGGGCCGGTGCATGTTGATTCGTGGGCGGGCCTGTCCCCTGCACGAGAAACCCCGCCCCAGTGCTTCGCGGCACCGGGACGGGGCGGGGTGTGGGTGAAGCAGGCTGCGGAGCGACTACAGCGTGGGCGTGCCGACGCGGTTGCTGCAGTACGCGCTGGAGCCGCAGGTGGTGCCGACGCTGGTGTACCAGGCCGTCTTGCGCGTGCCGTACTGGCGGTTGTCCGCGTGGACGTGCGCGCCGGTGGAGTTACCCGTGGAGCCCACGAGGCCCAGTGCGCAGCGGTCGCACGTCTTGGTGCCGGACGAGACGTTGGAGTTCAGGTGGAGCTGGCGGAAGTCCCAGCCGCTGCCACCCGTGACGACGTAGTAGTTGCCCGCGCCGCCGTTGCAGCTCGTGCCGCCGCTGCAGTTGTTCGCACAGCCGCCGTAGTAGGCGTAGTGGCGGCTGACGTTGATCATCCCGCGGTGGTTCCACACGCTGCAGGTGCCATTGCTCATGTCGAGCGCGTTGTGGCTGCCGCCCGAGCACGAGTAGTACGTCGTGGAACCCACGCGCGCGGCGGTGTCGCAGATGGGGCCCACGGCCGTGGCGGCCGTGACAGAGGTGGCCCAGCCCGCTGCGGCGAGCACCAGGCCCGCCAGGGTCAGCTTCATCGTTTTCATCAAGAGACTCCCTCGTTGGTGTAGCGCTGCGTACTGCGGTGAAGCAGGGGTCACCTCAGGCGGCGCTGCTTCTCGCGCAGCACCAGTTCCCACTCCTGGAGGTTGAGCTTCAGGACGGACACCCAGGCGTCGATCTCCGCATCCATGGCGCGGTCCACGCCGCGCAACGACTCCAGCACGGGCACCGCGCGCGCCTGGCCCAGGCGGGCAATCCCTTGGAGCGCCGCCTTGCGCACCGCCGGGTTCGTGTCTTCGCGGAACAGGTCCACCAGCGAGCCCCGTGCACCCGCGGACTCCCCGCCGGGCACACGCCCAGCGCCGTGGCCGCCGCCGCGCGCAGCGACGGGTCCTCCGCGCGGAGCTGTCGCTTCACCTGCTCCACCGCCTCGTGGCCCACGGCCTCCATGGAGACCTCGCGCAGCAGCTTCGCCGCCACCGCCGGGTCCTCCGACGCCGCCGCCACCGACACCGCCGCTTCCGACACCCGGCGGTCATGGCCGCTGTAGACGTCCGCGCTCTCGGAGACGATGTTGTCCGCGACCGCCGCGCGCACCTCGGGGGAGGCGTCACGCACCAACTGCTCGTACGTCACCACGCCGCCGTTCTTCTCCATGAACTCGACGGAGGGCACGCCGCGCAGGCCCCGCACCGCCGCCGCGCGCAACGCAGGGTCCGCATCCCCAGTGGCCCGGGCCAACAGCGGCTGGATGAGGCCGGGGTTCTCCGCGTTGCTGGCCTTGGTGGCCAACGCCGCGCCCAGGGCCTCCAGCACCTCCGGATTCCTCTCGTCGCTCAGCGCCGCCAGCAGGGACTCCGCGGGCATCGCGAGCGCGGCCTCCTTCAGCCGCATCTTCACGTAGCGCTTCAGCGCGGGAGAGCCGCTCTTCATCGCCGTGCGCACGTCGTTCAACATGCCCTGCACCGTGCACTGCGCGGGGCGGAGCGTCGCCTCGGCGCGTGCCGTCACGGGCAGCAGGGACGAAAGGGCCACCAGGAGCGCCGCGCGCCCCACTCGCTTCATCGAAAAGGGGGACATCAGTGCGGCGCTCCTTCTTCGACCAGGCAGTTGTGGTGCTCGCGCTTGCCCAGCCAGATGCGGGCGAAGTCCACCGTGCCCGACGCATAGAGGGCGCGGAACTCCAGGTAGTCCTGCGTGAAGCGCGGGTCCTGCGCGGCGAACTGCTCCAGCATCGGCAGCGCCTTCTCACCTCCCGCGCGCACGGCGAAGCGGAAGATGGCCCAGCGCACGCAGAGGTCGTGCTCGGCCTGGAAGGCGGCTCGGAAGATTTCCAGCGCCTGGTCCGGCTCGCTGGTGAGTCCCAGGCGGAAGGCCGCCATCTCCCGCACGTCCCGTTCGCGGTCGTTGGTCAGGATGCGCTTGAGCGAGTCGAAGGACTCCGCGCCGATGAGCGGGTTCGAATACGACGGCATCTCCAGCGCGAGCAGCCGCACGGCCATGTCGTCGGACGTGCCGCCGATGTCCAGCAACTCCTTCCAATAGGGGGCGTAGTTGCCGGTGCGCTCGAAGTCCGCCGTCATCACCCGGCCCAGCGTGCGCGTGGCCACCCACGCCGTGGAGTCCAGCGTCTCGTTCAACGCCAGCTTCTTGAGTCGCTGGATGTCGCCAGACGCCAGCTTCCGCTGCGTCTCCAGCGCGTCCAGCGCGGCGGAGCGTGTCTGCATGGGCGCGCCCGGGTCCTCGCCCAGCTTCAGCAGGCTCTGCGCCACCTGGGGCGCATGCACCGCGGGCGCGGCCTTCAGCGCGTCCATGTAGATGCCCAGCTCCGGTCCGCTGGCGCTCCTGGCCCACTCCAGGACCTGGAGCGCGCGGGAGGCGTCTTCGCCCACCAGCTCCGTCAGCCGCTCCTGGAGGTATGCCGCGAGGTACCGGTCGCCGTTGCCGATGGCCATCGTCAGCGCCTGGCGGAACGTGTCCATGGACACCGAGGCGTCGAAGGCGTGCAGGCCGTCCCAGCACCCGGGCATGGGGATCTGCTCCACCGCGGGCTCGGGCTCCGCGGGCGCGGCGCTCTCAGTGCCAGCACCAGGTGCTCCTGGAGCGCTGGACGCCGCCGATGCGGTGGGCTCGACCGATGGGGACGCGTCGGGAAGGGAGGGGACGGTCCGTGGCCACAGCAAGGCCACGGCCGCCGCGACCAGCAGGATGACTGCGGCCACGGTCCAACGAAGGTTTCTGGAAGTCATCAGGGAGGAGGGCTGAATCGGTGATTCCTGCGAATTCTTGGATACTTTGAATTTGAGGGGCTTGGCAATGGGGGAGCCAGAACTCAGCCTGCGCGCCGCGTCATCGCTTCAAGGGAGGCAGAAATGTCCACGGCCCGCATGGTTCGGATGGGTGTCATTGGCGCGGGCTTCGCGCGCACCACGCAGATTCCCGCGCTGCGAGCGCTGCCCGGCGTGGAGGTGGTGAGTCTGGCCAGCGCGCGGCGGGAGAAGGTGGAGGAGGCGGGACGGCGGTTGGGCGTGCCGCATGTGACGACGGACTGGCGTGAGGTGGTGGCGAGGCCGGAGGTGGAGTGCGTGTGCATCTCCACGCCGCCCGCGCTGCACCGGGACATCACCCTGGCCGCGCTGGAGGCGGGCAAGGCCGTGCTGTGTGAGAAGCCCACCGCGCTGGATGCGCGGGAAGCGGAGGCCATGTGGCACGCGGCGCGTGAGCGGCGTGTCCTGGCGTTGCTGGACCATGAGCTGCGCTTCCTGCCCGCGCGGCAGCGGATGCGAGCCTTGCTGCGCTCCGGTGAGCTGGGCGCGGTGCGCAACGCGCGCGTCTACTACCGCAGTGACAATCGCGCTTCGCCGGAGCGGCCGTGGGACTGGTGGTCGGATGCTTCGCAAGGAGGCGGCCTGCTGGGCGCCATCGGCTCGCACGCGGTGGACACGCTGCGCTTCGTGCTGGGCGCCGAGCCCGACGAGGTGCTGGGGGACCTGGCCACGCAAACGGCTGAACGGGCGGATGCGCTCACGGGACAGAAGCGCCCGGTGACGAGCGACGACGAGGCGCGGCTGCTGCTCCACTTCGGCGCGACGACGGCCGCCATCGAGCTGTCGATGGTGTCCCCAGGCAAGCCGGTCCACGGCGTCGAGGTGGCCTGCGAGCGCGGGGGCCTGCGCGTGGAGGGCCGCGAGCTGTGGCGCTCCACGGTGGGCACGCGCGCCTGGGAGCGGGTGGCGCTTCCCGAGGAGCCGCCGCTGCCGCCCGGATTGCCGGACAACGAGTGGGCGCGCGGCTTCCTGCTGCTGGCGAACGCGCTGACGCAGGCCCTGCGCGAAGGCCGCGCCTCGGTGGAGGACGCGGCCACGTTGGAAGACGGCTGGCGCAACCAACAGGTGCTGGACGCGGCCCGGCGCTCTCATGTGGAGCGCCGGTGGATTCGCCTGTCCTCCGAATAGGAGGACAGCGGCCTTCCAGTACGAAGGTATCAGGCGCGTTTGTTACCCCGGACGCTGTTGGCGTCTGGGCGCGCACAGCAACAATCGATGGTGAGGCGGGATGGCCACTGACTGGCAGGCAGGATTTTTCGTGCTGGCATGCCACCATTCCGCACGCGTGGGTGGGCCCCGTGGTGCCGAGTCCGGCGGGCGGGACGGTCCAGACGACCATCTACTACGGCCCTTGGCTATGCAGCGCTGCCTGGCTGGAGCGATGTCAGCGGCGGTGTGTGTCGCAGGGGCGCACGTTGCTCGGTTGCATCTGGCTGGCAGACATCAAAGGGGACTGGGAGGGCCGCTTCATGGTGCTTCCGGCGTCCGCCGGAGGTCGCCTCGCTAATACGCATTGCTGCTGCGACTACCCGACCGTCACTGACGGTGAGCGGCGACGGGCGACCTGGAACAACGCGCGCGACGGCTTCCGGGAGGGATGGGGAAGAGAGTTTGGCGCATGGCCGCAGAGTGACGGGGACTACTGGCCCGGACACCACATCTTCGACTTGTGGCACGGTGGTCATCCGACAGCACGCGACAACGTGCTGCCTGTCCCTCCAGATGTGCATAAGGTCATCAACAAGGCATATCCGGCGTGCTACGCCCGCGACGGCCAGTGGAGCACGGTGGGGCCTGACAGGCCCTACGTGGACTGAGTCCATGAAGAAGCTTCTCGAAGAAGTCTCCCGCACCCACTTTCCGAATGCCCCCGCGACGCCCGCGCAAGTTGCGGCGTTCGAAGCGCGCGTTGGCTGGCGGTTGGATGCGGACTTGCGAGCCTTCTACCTTCACTGTGACGGAGCGACGCTGTTCCGACGGCGGCCTGATGCGAACTACCGCATCCTCTCGTTGGCCGAAATCAAGCGGGCTCGCGACTGCCTGCGGGGTGAAGACGACGACTCCATGGGAGCAGCGTCCTGGTACACCCTTGTCTACTGCCAGGACAGCGACTACGTGCTGGTAGACGTGGCGCACCCTGGGTGCTCGTACCCTCTGCTCGACGCCTATCATGAGACGTACCCTCGTGAGGTTCGACGGATAGCGGGTTCGTTCCACGAGTTCCTTGAGCGTGCCCTCGCGAGCGGCAACCGCTTCTTCTGGCTGGAGGCGTAGGGGCGCTCTCGCGCGCCTATCAAGAATCCTCCGCGTGTCCTCCGGGACGTGAACGCTCCCGTCCCATCCCGGAGGACACGGCGGACGTCAGGGCGCCAGTCGCAGGAGGAAGGTGAAGCCGTCGTCGGAGGAGTAGTTCGTCTGGTCCACGCGGATGGGCTCCGAATCCAAAAGGTAGCCGCCGAAGAACGCTTCCCCCGAAGGTGCCACGCCCAGCAGCGTCGGTATCAGGCCTTCACCCATGGCACGAGACCAGCGGTGGCTGCCGTCGGGCCCATGGCTGGCGACATAGGGATTCACCTCACCCGCTTCGTAGGGATTCAAGGTGCCGCCGCCCAGGTCGGTCGCGTAGTTGAAGAAGCCCTTCGTCACCAGGTTACCCTGCGCGTCCACGACGAGGCCGCGGCTGTATTCACCATCGATGCCGCCATACAGGCGTCCCCAGCGGTCCGTCGAGGACGTCTCCAGCACGCCCAGCACCATGTCGGGCGAGTCGCCTTGGCTCGTCAGCGAGGTTCCCGCGAAGGTGAAGGTGCCACGGGCATGTCCGCTGAACGCCACGGCGTCACCCGGCATCGCCGCCACGCCCATGATGCTGCCCCACGTCCCGTCGAGCCGGCGCACCCATTGGAGCTCACCGGTGGAGAGGAAGCGCGCGATGAAGGGCGTCTGCGGTGCGGCGGAGCCCAGCGGATTGGTTCCGCTGGTGTGCCCTCCAACCAGGACGTTGCCCGCGCTGTCGGTCGCCACGGCGAGTCCCTGGGTGCTTCCATCCGCGCTTGCGGCGAAGGCGTGGGACCATAGATGCGTCCCCTCCCAGGAGAACTTCGCGAGGAACATCCCCCGGTTTCCGTTGGACGGATGGGTGGATGGGCCCGCGTCCAGGGTTCCGCCTCCGAAGGTCATGCGGCCCTCGAACTCACCGGTGATGATGAGGCTGCCGTTCGCATCGGTGGCGATGCCGTTGGCCAGGACCTGGCCCTGCGTGATGGTGCCCTGGTCGTTGACCTCCGAGCGGAAGGACTTGGCCCAGACGTACTGACCGGTGGGGCTGAACTTCGCGATGAAGAAGCCGTGCGTGCCCACCCCTGTTCCGGGGACGGGGCCGGTGCCGAAGTCCAACGCGCCCGTGTATCTGCCGTACACGAGCATGTTGCCCAGCGGCGTGAGCGCGAGCCCGCCGAGCGTCAGCCAGTTCCCCGATTGGGGATAGTCCCGCGTCCACACCGTGGAGCCATTCGCGTCGTGGCGGGTCAGCCGCAGCCCCGTCCCATAAGGCGCAGTGTCGTAGTTGACCGTGCTCAGCATGGCGAAGCCGCCGCCGCTGTCCGTGGCCAGGGCGTTGGCGTGCGCGCCGCCTCGGAGGACCTGGGTGACAGTACCGCCCATGCCCCAGTACTGGCACCGGGGCCGTGTCTCCCTCATGCGCAGTCGGAGTTCGGGGCCCTGGCCATAAATGGGATATCGGGTCGAGGCGAAGTCCGCGCCATCACCCACCTCGGGCACGAGGGCGAAGCTGTACAGACCATTGCCCGTCACGTGGGCCGTGACGTCGTACTCCACGACGCTGCCGGAGGCGATGGGGCCCACGTTCGCCAGCGGCGTGCCGATGGGGGCGGGGCGGTTGTTCCACGTCAGGGAGTAGGGGTCCCAGTCCGCGCTGGTGGCATACACGGCAGGTCCGTTGCTCGTGCCATCCACGGCGTAGAGCCTCAAAGTCGCCTGGAGGACCGTGGCGGACGAGGCGCCATCCACCCGGAAGCGCAGGTAGGCTTCCTGCCGGGGGTTGCCGTCGGAGATGAGCACCGGGGACGCTTCGTGCGGCGTGTCCGGCGCGCCCTGCACGACGTATGAGTCACCCGCCTTGCGGGCCGTGCTGTTGTACTCGAGGCCCAGGTCCTCGCAGCCTGGCGGAACCGACTGCGCCTCCACCGCCGCGGCCTGGGCCTGCTGTGCTGCGGCCTCCTCTTCCACCACGCCGCCACAGCCCACCGCCATCCCCAGGATGGGCAACACGCCCAATCCCTTTCTCCACTGCTTCACAATCACTTGCGCCTCCCGGGCCCATTGTCCGTTGCAGAGTGATTGCACTCGCAGTGCCAATGGCAGGCGTCCTTGGGGTGCGGGAAGCCGTGCGGGATTCGACCGCGTCCGGCCCTGGCGGGCGCCTTGCTTTCCCTCCCGGTCCGAAACAATGGCCCTGGAGGGCAGTGCGCTGTCCACCCGGCCACTGCCCAGGTGGAGATGCGCGCGACCGTTGCCAGATTGGGTTGGAAGGAGCCACCGGATGAAAGACCAGCCCTCCGCACCCGCCCGGCCGGATGCACCAGCGCCCGCCAGGCCGCCTGCCAGTTCGAAGCCCCCGTGGCATGCGTTGCCGCCGGACCAGGTGCTGGCGTCGCTTGGGAGCACGGCGGAAGGGCTGACGGACGAGGAGGCGCGCGAGCGACTTGCGCGTCACGGGCCCAACGTGTTGGAGCGCGCTAAGGGGGACGGCCCGCTGAAGCTGCTGTGGCGGCAGGTGAACAGCCCCTTCATCTGGGTGCTCATCGCCTCCGCGGTGCTGGCCGTCATCATGGGGAAGGTGACGGACGGGTTGGTGGTGGCCGCGGTGGTGGTGCTCAACACCCTCATCGGCTTCGTGCAGGAATTCCGGGCGGGCAAGGCCATTGAGTCGCTCAGCCGCATGGTGCCGGAGAACGCCACGGTGATTCGCGCGGGCCGCAAGGTGCGGGTGCCCGCGGCGCAAGGCGTGCCGGGGGACGTCATGGAGCTGGCGCCGGGGGACAAGGTGCCGGCGGACATGCGGCTGCTCACCGCGCGCAACCTCACGGTGGAGGAGGCCGCGCTCACGGGCGAGTCCGTCCCCGCGCAGAAGGCCGTGGCGCCCGTGCCGGAGGACGCCGAGCTGGGAGACCGCGCCAGCCTGCTCTTCGGCGGGACCCTGGTGACGTCCGGCTCCGCCACCGCAGTGGTGGTGGCCACCGGGCAGGCCACCGAGCTGGGCCACATCTCCACGCTGCTTCGCGAAGCCACCGACCTCCAGACGCCGCTGACCAAGGCGCTGGCCGTCATCGGCAAGTACATCACCCTGGGCATCCTGGTGATTTCCGCCGCGCTGCTGGTGGTGGGGCTGGTGCGCGGCTACGCGGTGAGCGAGGCCGTCGTGGTGGCGATTACCCTGGCGGTCGCCGCGATTCCGGAGGGCCTGCCCGCCATCGTCACCATCGCCCTGGCCATTGGTGTGCAACGCATGGCCGCCCGGCGCGCCGTCATCCGCAAGCTGCCCGCGGTGGAGACGCTGGGCAGCACCACCGTCATCTGCACGGACAAGACGGGCACGCTCACTCGCAACGAGATGACGGTGCAGGCCCTGTGGACGGCCACCGGGCGCTACGCGCTCAGCGGCGTGGGCTATTCGCCCAAGGGAGCGCTGACGCGGGACGGCTCGCGCATGGACTCGCCACCGCCGGACGTCCGCGAGCTGCTGCTGGCGGGGGCGCTGTGCAACGACGCCGCGCTCCAGCACCGCGACGGGCAATGGGACATAACGGGGGACCCCACCGAGGCCGCGCTGCTGGTGGCGGCGGAGAAGGCGGGCATGCCCATCGACGAGGCACGGGCGAAGCACCCGCGCCTGGACGCCATCCCCTTCGAGTCGGAGAACCAGTTCATGGCCACCCTCCATGAGGACGGGCAGGGCGACCGCCGCATCCTGCTCAAGGGCGCGCCGGAGGTGGTGCTGCGCCGCTGCGTCCTGGAGGAGCACATCACCTCCAGCGCGGTGCTGGCGGAGGTGGAGGGCCTGGCGCGGCAGGGCATGCGGGTGCTCGCGGTGGCGTACCGGGAGGTGTCGGTGTCCCACGCCGCGCTGCGCATGGAGGACGTCGAAGGCGGTCTGCGGCTGCTGGGGCTGGAGGGGATGATTGACCCGCCCCGCGAGGAGGCCATGGCCGCGGTGCGCGCCTGCCACGAGGCGGGCATCACCGTGAAGATGATTACCGGCGACCATCCGTCCACGGCGGTGGCCATCGGCGCGCAGCTCGGGTTGCTGAAGCCGGAGGAAGAGGCGGGCGTCACCGGCTCGCAGCTGGCGGCCACGGATGACTCGGCGCTGGAGGAGGTGGCCCGCCGCTCCAACGTCTTCGCGCGCGTGGCGCCCGAGCACAAGCTGCGGCTGGTGCGCGCGCTCCAGCGCCGGCAGCACGTGGTGGCCATGACGGGGGACGGCGTCAATGACGCGCCCGCGCTCAAGCAGGCCAACATCGGCGTGGCCATGGGCATCACCGGCACGGCGGTGGCGAAGGACGCGGCGGACATCGTGCTGACGGACGACAACTTCGCCTCCATCGTCGCGGCGGTGGAGGAGGGACGGCGCGTCTACGACAACCTCATCAAGTCACTGGCCTTCGTGCTGCCCACCAACCTGGGGCTGGCGCTCATCCTGTTGTTTGGCGTGTCCGTCTTCCCCATCCAGGAAGTGCAGGGCCGGCTGGTGCCGCTCATGGCCATGCTGCCCACGCAGTTGCTGTGGATAAACCTGGTGGCCACGGTGTCGCTGGCGCTGCCCCTGGCCTTCGAGGCACGAGAGCCGGATGTGATGCGCCGGCTCCCCCGGGACCCATCGGCCCCGGTGCTGAGCCGCTTCGTGGTGATGCGTACCGGGCTGGTGGCGCTGCTCATGGCGGCGGGCGCCATCGGTCTCTTCCTGTGGGAGTACCGCCGGGACCTGCCCCGCACCGGCCACGAGCACGCGTTGGCGGAGGCACAGACGATGGCGGTGAACACCGTCATCAGCTTCCAGATGTTCTACCTGTTCATGTGCCGCAGCCTCATGGGCTCGGTGCGCAAGGTGGGCCTCTTCAGCAACCGCTCGGTGTTCGTGGGCATGGGCCTGCTGGTGCTGCTCCAGGTGGCCTTCATGTACCTGCCCTTCATGCAGCGCGTGTTCGGCACCGCGCCGCTGGGGCTGAAGGACGTGGGCCTGTCCATCCTCGTCGGCGCGGTGGTGCTGCCCGTGGTGGGGCTGGAGAAGTGGCTGCGGCAGCGAAAGGAGGACACCCGCGCGCCCCCTCCGGCGCTCAGGGCCGGGCGACGCGGGCGGCAGCGTCTGGCAGCGTCCAGTCCTGCGCCATGAAGGCGACGTGGCACTGGTCCAGCCGGGGGCCGCAGGCGCGGTCCAGGTCACTGCGGGTGTCGCAGCCCGGCCGCTCCTCGCAGGTGTCCGGCAGGAAGGCCCAGACGAACTGGAGCACGTTGCCGCCGCGGCCCTCGGGCAGCGCGGCGAGGAAGTCCTCGCGGTACTCTTCGAACAGCGAGGCCAGATAGACGGTGTCCCGCTCCAGCCGCACGTTGCGCCGGTCCCCCACGAAGCGGCGCCCGGCCTCGTTGAGCTGCGAGTCCAGGAACTCCGGCTGGAAGTGCGAGCCATCCAGCCGAGGGCCTCCGCGCGCGGCCTGGAACAGCGCCAGGTGGATGCGCGGGTCGGCGAACTCGCGGCGCAGCACGCGGTTCTTCAGCGCCCACAGCGTCAGCCGCTCGCCGCCCACGGCCCAGGAGCGGCCCCAGAAGAAGCGCCCCAGCCAGGGCTGCTGCACCGTCTCCAGGTACGGGTAGCCGTCCACCACCTGCTGGAGCACCAGCGCGTTGTAGGTGTTGAGCCAGTAGGCCAGCGCGTCCTCCGGCGTGGGGAAGACGTCCGGCCGGTTGTGCGGGGAGAACGAAGCCAGCGAGTCGACGAAGGCGTCCAGCGTCTTCCGCTCGCGCCCCACCGACGCGAAGTCCACATTCCCATCGGGGCGCACGTGCCGCAGCACCTTCTCGTAGTCGTGGTAGCTGAACGGCGCGTTGGCCGAGGGCACGCCCGCGGGCAGCAGGCCCTGCACGTGGAGTGCGCCCCCCGCGCCCAGCAACGCGGCCACGACGAGCAGCACGGCGAAGAGGGAGGGGCGGCGGCGAGGAGCGGAGGGAGTGGCCACGGGGGCGGGAGCATAACCCAGGGGGACGGTGCGCTGCCCGGCCCTCCAGTTCACCCCGCGTAACTCGGAGTCCATTCCAAATCGGGATAGCCGTGGACCTATACTGGGGGCTCATGGAGCCTACCCCCAAGGTCATCCGTCACTTCCACCCAGTGCTCTCCGCCCGCTCGCTGGGCAACAAGCCGGTCCGCGTGGAGGTGGCGGGCCGGGCCTACGCGCTCTTCCGGGATGGCTCGGGACAGCCCGCGGCGCTCGCGGATGCCTGCCCCCACCGCTTCGCGCCTTTGTCCAAGGGCACGGTGCGCGCGGATGGCCGGCTCCAGTGCCCGTACCACGGCTGGCGCTTCGACGCGCAGGGGCGCGGCAGCAACCCCAGTCAGCCGGAGCTGCGCCACTGCGACGCGCGCAGCCTCCAGGTGGTGGAGCGCTACGGCTACCTCTGGCTGGCCGAGCGGGACACGCCGCTTTCGGCCATGCCCGACATGGGCGACGAGGGTTTCGTCTTCGGCGGCGCGTTCTCCACGCACTTCGCGGCGCCGCTGCACGTGTCGCTCGACAACTTCAGCGAGGACGAGCACACGCCCTACGTCCACACCCGCCTGGGCTGGGATGACCCGAACGCGGCCCGCGTGGAGTTCGAGGCGCGCAACCTGGAGGACCGCACGGAGGTCCACTACCGCGCCCCGCAGCGGCCCGCGGCCATGATGACGGTGCTGGGCGTGCGGGAGGGGGACTTCTTCCAGAACGACTGGGTGACGCGCTTCGACCCGGTGCGCAGCCAGTACACCATCTGCTGGGTGGCGCCGGACGGCTCACCGCGTCCCTTCATCACCCGCGCGAACATCTTCTTCGTGCCGGAGACGGCGCGCACCACGCGCCTGCATGTCTTCTCGTTCCTGCGCACCGAACAGCCGCTGCTGCGCCCGCTGCTCCCCGCGGCGGCGCGAGCGGCCATGGCGTTGACATGGTGGGAGGTGCGTGACGACGCGCGCTTCATCGCCACCGTGGCGGACACGCCGTACAGTCACAAGGGGATGCGGTTGGACCGCTTCGACACGCCCCTGGTGCACCAGCGGCGGTTGTTGGAGCGCATCTACTACGGCGCCGGTCCGAAGATGACGGGGGCCGTGGTGCCGCTCGCCCGCGAGGCCCCGAGCCCTTGAGGGCCCCGGGCGGGCTCGCGCTCAGTGCAGGGATGGGGCGGGCTCTTCGTACGCCGGAGTGCTCACGCCGGTGCGCGCCTCGTAGGCGTTGCAGCCACTTTCGCCAGAGACCTCCAGCTCGAACTCGGACAGCTCCGGCTGCATGCAGCGGTGCGTCTCGCCGCCGCTCTGGGGATTCTGGTTGGCGAAGTAACGGCAGCCCTTGCAGTTGCCCCACTGTCCTTCCGCCATGACGTCCTCCTCGGGAAAGAGGCACGTGGCCTCTTCACGAGGGTGGGGCTGGCGATGGCCTCTCACAACCGGCGCTCGCCGCCCGCCCTCCACGGCGGGCAACCCGGCGCCTGGGAATGGCGGGCGCCGGGAAGCAATCCAGCAACGACTACTGCCGGGGCGCGTCCGCCGGCGCTTCCTGCGCGGGCTGCGTCGGCTGCGTCTGCTCCGGCAGCGGCTGGAGGAACGGCGCCTCCGAGTCCTCCACCTTCAGGTCCGTCGTCAGGGGGCGGGCGCCGAACGCACCCACCGCGCGCATCAGGCGCAGGCCGGCGAGCGAGGCCTGGAGCCGCTCACCCACCAGGCCAATCTCCGCCTGCGTGAGCGCGGTGTTCGCGTCCGCGACCTCCAGGTACGTGGCCACGCCTTCCTTGAAGGAGACCTCGGTGAGGCGCTGGGACTCGCGCGCCAGCTCCACGGCCTGCGCGGCCTTGAAGCGGTTGGCGATGGCGCTCTCCAGGTCCAGCTGCGCGGTATTCACTTCCTGGCGCGCGGTGAGCTCCGCCTTGCGCTGCAGGGCCCGGTTCTCCGCGATGACGGCCGAGGCCTCCTGCAGGTTGGCCTCACGCAGACCGCCGTCCCACAGCGTCCAGCTGGCGCCCAGGGTGAGGAGCCAGATGCGGTTGGAGCCGACGAGGCCCGCCGCGTTGGAGATGTTGTACGTGCCGGAGACCTGCACGTTGGGCAGGTAGCTGAACCACACGCCGCGCTTGTTGATGCGCGACAGCTCCACCTGCTCGCGGGCCGCGGCCACGTCCGCGCGCTGCTCCAGCGAGCGCTCGACGAGCGACTCGGTGCTCGTCTTCTCCGGGACCTGGGGCTCCGGCGGCGGCGCCACGTCGAAGTTCGGGTCATCCAACGCCAGCAGGGTGGCCAGCACCAGCTTGGCGGACGCCTCCGCGTTGCGCGCGCGGATGAGGTCCTGCTCCGCCCGGGCCAGGTCCTGCTCGGCGCGCAGCAGCGCCACGCGCGTCACCGTGCCCGCCTCGAAGCGGACCTTCGTGTCCTTGGCGCGCGCGCCGTTGAGCTCCACCAGCCGCTCCTGCACCGCCACGGCCTGCGCCTGCGCCACCGTGCCGTAGTACGCCTGCGCCACGCCGAAGAAGATTTCGCGCCGCGCCTGCTCCACGTTGAGCTCCGCCACGCGCTCCGCCTTGTAGGCGGCCTGGATGCCGGCCCAAAGCTGCGGGGCGATGATGGCCTGCCGCACCTGGCCCTGGGCCTGCAACTGCACTCGTGGCTGGATGACGATTTCAACGGGCGCGAGCGGACCGGCCGGAATCACCGATTCAATGGAGTTGCGGGTGATGGCGCCGTTGACGCTGACGTTGGGGAGGTAGCCGGCCCAGGCCTTCTTCGACGCGGTGTCGGCCTGCGCGAGGCGCGCCTGCGCCGCCTTGAGGTCCAGGTTCTCCTTGCGGGCGCGGTTGAGCGCGTCCTCCAGGGTCAGCGTGGGCGGTGCCGCGGCCAGGGTGGCCGCCAGGGACAACGCCAGGAATGAACTCATGACCGCCTCTACCTCCTGAAGGGCCCGCGCCGGCGCGGGGGCCACTGCGTCCGGAATGGACTTGCTACGGGTTCAGCCTCGGGTCGGGAGCCATAGTCCATGACGTCCGAATTTGGAAGCTCCGGAATGTAGTAGCCCTCAATAGTTGATGAAGTCAATTGTTTAGGTGGCTCAGGTGAATTATCATGGGGGTTATGAACGGGAGCGGCGAGCAGCTGGAGCGGAAGACGAAGGCGGGGAGTGGGCGTGGGCAGGCCGGCCCGCGGGAGAGCTGCCACGTCAGGCGTGGACGCTGCTCTTCGAGCTGATGCACACCCACATGCGCAACTTCCCCGCCCTGGCGGCGGAGTTCGACCTGTCGCCGGTGCAGGCGCACGTGCTGCGGCAGTTGGGTGAAGGGCCGCTGGCCATGAGCACGCTGGCCGCCTACCTGTCCTGCGACGCGTCCAACGTGACGGGGCTGGTGGACCGGATGGAGGCGCGCGGGCTGGTGGTGCGCCGCAGCTCGGAGCAGGACCGGCGGGTGAAGATGCTGGTGCTGACGGAGGACGGCGCGGCGCTGCGCGAGCGGCTGCTGGAGCGCATCTTCGAGCCGCCGGAGGCCATCTGCGAGCTGCCGGAGGAAGACTTGTGCGCGCTGCGCGACATCATGCGCCGCGCGCTGGGCGCCCAGTAGGCGCCTCGCGTCAGTCGAGCAGGAAGGTGTACGAGTACTTCATCTCCGTGGCGACGGGCTCGCCGCCCTTGATGGCGGGCTTGAAGCGG
>JBKGHI010000157.1:0-20331 GCA_046520405.1 Myxococcus sp. 1LA | reverse complement strand
ACCCTGCCCGGCGACGTCTTCGCCGCGGGAGACGTCCCCCTGGCGGGCGCGCCCACGGAGGCCCGGCGCACGGAGCCGCGCCCAGCGCGCTGCCCGAGGACGTGCGGGCCGTGCCCACGGTGCGCGAGGCGCTCGCCTGGGCGCGATTCCCGCTCGTCCAACTGGAGCCACTGGAAGAAGGCGGCCGGAAGGTGCGCATCGCCGACCTGCGCTACCACCTGCGCGGTGAGCCCACGCTGGCCTTCGTCATCCACCTGGACGCGGCCAACGCCGTGACACACGCCCGGATGGAGCGCGGCGGCAGCGCCCGCGAGCTGCTGCGCCGGTGGCGAGGCACGGCCGCCCCCTGAAGAAACACGAAGGCCCCGGCGGAAGGACAACGCCTCCACCGGGGCCTGGACCTCATCCCTGGGCGTCGCTCAGGTGAGGCCCGGCAACGGCCCCGTGTAGTCGGGGTTGCCGAACGTATTCACGTTCAGGCCGAAGGCCTGGGCAATGGAGACCAGCAGCTTGTTGTGCGCCACGGCGCCCCGCAGCGGCGTGCCAGGGCCCGTCCAGCCGCCCAGCGGGTTGGAGCCCGCGGCGCGCACGCGCAGGAAGCGGCCCATGCGGAAGCGGCCACCAGCGCCACCCGCGAGCACGGTGGGCACGCGCACGTTCATGTGTCCGGACGCGTCGCCCAGCTCGTTGCCCCAGAGGATGAGCGTGTTGTCCAGCGCGGTGCCGCTGCCCTCCTGGATGGAGGCCAGCTGCGTCATCAGGTAGGCGAGCTGCTCGGCGTACCAGCGCTGCACCTGCACCATCTTCCCGCGGATGGTCGACCGGCGGGGTTCCTCCTGCACGTCCAGCAGGTGGGCGATGTCGTTGTGCGTGTCCTCGTTGATGCCCAGCCAGGGCATGGACGGCCCCGGAATCGTCATGGTGACGACGCGAGTCAAATCACACGCGAAGGCGCGCGCGATGAGGTCCATGTGCAGGCGCGTGAGCGCCGGCATGTTGTTGAGGTTGCCCAGGCCCCCCAGGCCGTAGGACGGCACCGACAGGCCGGCCGCGCACGCGGCGTCCGCGGACTGCATCCGGGGCGCGGGCGTCGAGTCATCCTGGCTCAGCGCGCCCAGGCGGCGCTCGATGTCACGCAGCGCCTCCAGGTGCGTCTCCAGCTTCTGGCGCTCGGCCCCCGCCAGCCGCTTCTGCAGGCGCGTGGCGTCCTTGACCAGGAAGTCCAGCAGGCTCTTGCGGCGCAGCCGGTTGCTCTCCACCTGCGCTGGGTCGGCCGTGGGCGAGGGCGCCTCGCCGAAGAGGCGCTGGTAGACGTTGGCCGGGTCGCGCTCGAAGGGCACGCGCGAGCCGTTCGCGGTGAAGCTGATGCTGTTGTAGACGTGCTGGCCGCCGAACTGCTCCCAGGCGTTGAGCTGCAGGGAGCGGAAGCGCGTGGTGCCACCGATGTGGTTGCCCAGCACCTGGTCCAGCGAGGCGCTCTCCGGCAGGTGGTCACCGCTGCCAGTGTTGACCTTGCTGCCGGTGAGGAAGGTGACGGGGCCGCCCTCATGGCCCGTCAGGCCCTGCTCGTAGAGGACCTGGTAGTCCAGGCCGTCCAGCACCAGGAGCTTGTCCCGGTGCGGCTGGAGCGGCGCGAGCATGGAGTTGGGGAAGTCGAGCGTGAAGCTCGTCTCCGAGCCCTGGGGATTCCAGAACTCGGGGAGGCACCCGTGGGCGGTGAACAGGGCGATGAACCGCAGCGGCGGCGTGGTGCCCTGGGCGTAGGCGTCGGTGGTGCCGAGCAGGTTGGCCAGCGGGAGCGCCGCCGTCGAGCCGGCCAGCGCCTGGAGCAGGGAGCGTCGGGAAAGTTCGCGGAGCATGGGGGCTACTCGGGGGAAGAGGTGTGCCGGTGGACGAAGTAGGGAGAGCGCACGAGGCCGACGAGCGCGTCGCCCAGCCGCCATTCCGCGTTGGCCCGGAAGCTGGCGCGCATGTCGGCCAGCAGGTGCTCATCGACAGTGGACTCGTCACGCCCCATGGCGAAGCGGAAGAGCTGGAGCGGCACGCAGTTGCCAACGTCCTCGCTGGTGGCCAGCACGCGGGCCAGCGCCGCGGCGCCCGTGAAGGGGACGCTGCCGTTGGCCAGTTCCACGGCGCCGGAGGCATCCACCGCCAGGCCGTTCTCCTCCGTGCGGTGCTTGCCCAGGCCGTCGAAGTCCTCGAAGCCGAAGCCGATGGGGTCCAGCGTCCGGTGGCAACCGGCGCACGTCGGGTTGTTGGTATGGGCGGCGAAGCGCTCGCGCGTGGTGCGGTCCAGCACCGGCTCCGGCGGGATGATGGAGATGGTGGCCGGCGGCGGCGGCACCTCGCGGCACAGCAGGCGGTGCATGATGAACTTGCCGCGGCGGATGGGCGAGCTGGAGTCGAAGAGCGCGTAGGTGGCCAGCACGCTGGCGTGGGTGAGGATGCCCGCGCGCTCGGGCGGCAGCGGCAGCCGGCCCAGCGTGCCGTCCGGCATGGAGGGCTGCGTGCCGTAGAAGTACGCCATGCGCGCGTCCGCGTAGGTGTAGTCCGCGTTGAGCAGCTCGCGGACGGAGCCGTTGCGCTCCGTCAGGATGTGATTGATGAAGGCCCGCGTCTCCGACTGGCTGGAGACCTTGAAGGCCGAGCTGAAGGCCGGGAACACCTGGTTGTTCTTGGTGAGGTTGGCCTGGCCGGTGATGCCCAGCCATTCCTCGACGAAGCGGTACAGGTGCTTCTGCGCCGCGGGCGTGGCCAGCAGCCGGCGGGCGTGCTTCTCGCGCTCATCCGGCGAGTCGAGCTTGCCCGACTCGGCCGCGGCCAGGAGCTCCGCGTCCGCGGGGCCGGCGGTGATGGCGAAGGCCAGCGTGGCGGCGACCTCGTGCGGCGTCATCCGCACCACCGCGTTGGCGGCGGCGCCCTCCGCGCCCAGCTCGGTGCGGTACAGGAAGGACGCCGAGGAGAAGATGCCCTGGAGCACCACGCGGGCCGCGGTGCCCGGGTCCGTCCCCTTGCGCGCCTCCTGCCACAGCGCCAGGAGGTCCGCGACCTCCTCGTCGGTGACGGGGCGGCGGTAGGACTTCGTGGCGATGCCGCGGATGAACTTCTCCGCGCACTCCAGCTCCGGCACGTCCGCCGCGCACGTCCACTCCGCGCGCAGCTGGTTCTTGCCGTACTCCGCCAGGTTGTTGGCGGCGACATCAATCTGGTCCGCCAGCAGGGACGTGACCTGCAGCCGGTCGTGGGTGGAGAACCCGAGGATGGTGTCCTCCGGCGCGAACGCGTACGTCATCACCAGCGGAGGGTTCGTGGGGAGGATGGCGTTGACGCTGTTGTCGTACTCCGCACGCGTCAAACGGCGGACACGCGTCGCGGAGGCTTCGTCGACTTCAGGAGGCGCCCCTGGCGAAACCTTGCCGGAGGAGCACGACACTGCTGACAGCAGCAAGGCCGCGGGAACTGAGAAACGGAAGAGTCGCATACGCAAGGCATCCTCGGACCAGCTCCCCCCAGATTGGCCCCCTCTGAAGTGCTGGCTGGCGAACGATTCTAACCGCTTCACCAACACGGTCCGTCGCGATTCTAGCGCGCTGCTCCAAAGCCTTCCTGAGTCCAGGCGCGCTGCGGGATTGCACTCGGGTTGGCGGTCCGCGTCCGCGAATGCAAGGAATACAGAAAATACTGGCCACACAGCCGCCTACGTTGCCGCTGTTTGCCTTCTGGGTGCGGGTGGACTCCGGGTGTGCGGGCACACCGCATTGACATCACCGCGCGCGGTGCTCGACGCCTCGCGGCCCGGCCACGACCAGGTCCGTGGCGAGGTCCAGGAACAAGCCGTGCCCCACGATTCCCGCGCGCGCGCCCAGGCGCACGGCCAACGGCGCGGGCGCGCTGATGGGGCCGAAAGCACAGTCGAGCACGAGGTTCCCCTGGTCCGTGAGGAAGGGCTCGCCGCTGGCGACGGCGCGCACGGTGACACGCGCGCCGAGCGCTTCGAGAAAGCGCTCCTGGGAGCGCCAACCAAAAGGCAGCACCTCCACCGGCACCGGCCACCGCGTGCCCAGCGCGGGTGACAACTTGCCCGCGTCCACCACGATGACGACGCGCTGGCTGGCCTGCGCGACGATTTTCTCGCGCAGCAGCGCGCCGCCTCCGCCCTTGATGAGCGACAGGTCCGGCGCCACTTCGTCCGCGCCGTCGATGGTGACGTCCAGCACGGGATGCACCTCCAGCGTCGACAGGGTCACGCCCAGCGAGCGCGCCAGCGCCTCCGTGGCGCGCGAGGTCGGCACGCCGATGACGTCCAGCAAGCGCCCCTGCGCGCGCAGCGCGGCCAGCCGTTGGACGGCGAAGGCCGCGGTGCTGCCCGTGCCCAGCCCCACGACCATGCCGGGCTGGATGAAGCCGTCCACCGCCCATTCGGCGGCCGCTTGCTTGTCACGGGCCGCCGCGCCGTTCTCCTGCTGACTCATGGTGGAAGCGTAGCGCGGCGGCGCACGGGGACAGGCAGCTTGCGCGCGCGATGTCCCGTGCTGGACGGCCTGGGACTCAGAGGCCCCTGGAGCCGCCCCGAGGCAACTGCGGCGCGGGGTCATCCGGCGAGGTGTCGCTGTCCACGAAGCGGTACAGCACCGCGTCGTAGCCCCCCGCGCTGGGGAAGCTGGACGCCTGCCCCCAGGTGTAGCCCACCAGATACGCGGCGCCGTCCGGTCCGGTGGCCACGCCCTGGCCACGGTCCGTGGACGTGGAGCCCACCTGCCGGAAGTTCAGCCACGCGCCGCGGCTGTCATACGTGGCCAGGAACATGTCGGTGCTGCCCAGCGACACCTCTCCCCCCATGGCGCCGGAGGTGAACCCCGCCACGTGGATGCGGCCATCCGCGCCCACCACCACGGACTGCGCGTAGTCCGTGGTCGCGGTGCCAATCTGCCGCGTCCAATGCCAGTTGCCGCCAGTGTCGTACTTCACCAGCACGGCGTCATAGGCGCCCAGCCGGACGTTCCCCTCGAGCGCGCCCGACGTGTAGCCCGACACGTAGACGCCGCCGTCCTCCGCCACGGCGACTCCGGTGCCGAACTCGTCATGCGAGGAGCCGAGCTGACGCACCCACTGACGCTCGCCCAGGACGCTGTACTTCGTCAGGAAGAGGTCCACGGTGTTGCCCGGGTTCGTCACGCCGTCGAGGCTCCCGTAGGTGTAGCCGGTGACGTAGACATCCTCGGCGGGGCTCACCGCCACGCCCAGCGCCACGTCGCTGCGCACGGAGCCGAACTGGCGCAGCCAGTAGGGGTTGCCTCCGGTGTCGAACTTGGCCACCACCACGTCGTAGTTGCCTTGCGGCGCCGTGCCGTCGAAGCGGCCCAGCGAGTAGCCGCTGACGAAGACGGCGTCCTGCGACGCAAGCCGCCTGGCGGCGATACCCGTGGCGAAGTCATCCGTGGCGGTGCCGAACTGCCGGACCCACTGGAAGACACCATTCGCGTCGTACTTCGCCACGAACAGGTCGGTGCCTCCGGCGTTCACGTAGAAGCTGAAGCTGCCCCACGTATAGCCCGCGACGTAGACGTTGCCGTTTTCGTCCGCGGACACCGCGAGCGCGCGGTCATGCTCGGACGTCCCGAACTGCCGCGTCCAAAGGGCCGCGCCGGTGGCGTCATACTTGGAGACGAAGGCATCCTGCCCACCCGCGGAGGGCTCCGGACCGAACTGCCCGCTGGTGTAGCCCGCGATGTAGATGGCGTCGCCCGACGTGGTGACAGCCTGCGCCAGCTCGTCCAGCGGGCTGCCAACCTGACTGACCCAACTGGTGGTGTGTTGCAGAGGAGGCGCCTTCGCGAAGGAGGCCCCGGGAAGACTCAGCAGCGCCAGCCCCCCCAGGACTCCACACACGCTCCACCGCTGCCAACACCAAACCATGGGCGACTCCTCGGGATGAAAATCTCTGCCCGCACTCTACGCAGCCGGCAGGCGATGAGAATCCCGAACGATGACGTCCCAGGTAGGGAAATGCGTGACGCGGCGTGTTGGCACCGCGTCACTTGAGACTGCGCGTGAAACACAGACCCGTCTACTCTGGATTAGAGGTTCCAGGTCCCGCGAACCCCGAGCATGAGCAAGCCATACGGGCCATCGCCCACCTGCGCCAGCGGCGTCTCCTGCGTGAGATTGATGGCGGGGATGTTCACCGTCGTGGTGCCGCTGCGCGTGGTGTAGCGGGCATACGTGGCCGTCAGGTACGGACCGAAGGACAGCGAGTCCGACAGCCGCCACTTGCCGCCGACGGTCAGGTTCACGAACT
The DNA here is from genome assembly GCA_046520405.1 of Myxococcus sp. 1LA. Taxonomy (GTDB): domain Bacteria; phylum Myxococcota; class Myxococcia; order Myxococcales; family Myxococcaceae; genus Myxococcus. Next base: position 14,033 of record JBKGHI010000157.1, on the reverse strand, counting down.
CCGGGCCGCGCGTCTGGCCATCGATTTCAACCGTGCCGGGCGCCGGCTGGGTGATGGGGCCGGAGACCTTGTTGTTGAGGAGGACCATGCCCACGCCCAGGCCCAGGAAGGGGTCGAACGCGGCGTCCGGCGCGAAGTGGTACTGCACGTGGGGACCGAAGCGAATCTGCGACGTGGAGCAGTCGTAGCCTTCCGGGCAGGTGTACGGGTTGTTCTTCGTCAGCACGTGGGAGTACTGGCCGAACGCGCCCACGTACCACCGCGAGTTGACGCGGTAGCCCGCCTCCAGCAGGAAGGCGATGCCGCCGTTGGCCGCGTCGCTGAGCTTCAGGTCGCGGACCTGTTGGTCCAACCCCGCGCCGTCCCGGTAGACGTAGCCCGCGCCCACCTGGAAGCCGACGCCTACCGTGAGTTCCAGGCCGCTCCGCTCGGCCTGCTGTGTGGAGGACTCCAGCGCCTGCGCCTCTTCCTGCGCGCTCGCACCCGTGGAAGCCAGCAGAGACACCACCGCAAGGGCCCAAGACAGCCTTCCCGTCATATACCCCTCCGTCGAAGTGGATGCTCACAGAGCACCCTACTGGCGCAGACTGTAGGGCGGCCCGCACATCCGGCATAAGGCGCACCGCGTCATGAGTCAGGAGACAGCGGCGCGGGTTGGGAGCGCGTGAAGCAGGCACAGAGAAATGCCCGTGGCTGTCAGGAGATTGCACAATGTCGGGCATGAACGTCACGCTGGAGCAGGCCCGCGCCCTCGATGCCCTCGCCCGCCACGGCACCTTCACCGCCGCGGCGGAGGCGCTGCACAAGGGCCACACCGCGGTGATGTACGCGCTGCGCACGCTCGAAGCGCAGACGGAGCTGACGTTGCTGGACCGGCGCGGCTACCGCACCCGGCTGACGCCGGCCGGAGAGCGGATTCTGGAGCACTGCCGCAAGCTGCTGGCCGCCGAGCGTGAGCTGGAAGCCGCGTGCGCGGAGATTCGCGCGGGATGGGAGCCCGCGCTGCGCATCGTCTTCGACGGCATCTTCCCCGCCGAGCCCCTGCTGCGAGTGGTGAAGGAGTTGCGCGCCGAGGGCGCCAGCACCCGTTTCCACGTCTCCGCGGAGTTCCTCTCCGGCGTGGAGGCGGCCTTCGTGCGCGAGGAGGCGGACCTGATGGTGACGCTGCTGCCGCCCACCGTCGCGGGCCTGCGCACGTACCGGCTGCCGGAGCTGAAGGCCATCCTGGTGGCCCACCGCGGGCACCCGCTGGCCCGGCGGCGGGGGCCGCTGAAGGACGCGGAGCTGGCCGAGCACCTGGTGCTCACGGTGCGTGGCTCGGACCCGCGTCTCCAGCTCAGCACCGGCGCGCTGGAGACGCGCTCCACGGTGCACCTCAATGACTTCGCGGCCAAGAAGGCCGCCATCCTGGAGGGGCTGGGCTTCGGGTGGCTGCCCGAATACATGGCGGCCCGCGAGCTGCGCCGGGGCGAACTGAAGGCCCTCAAGCTGGCGGGCGGCGCCACCCACGCGTTCCACCCCCAGCTCCACCACCGCTCCGGCATCACCCTGGGACGGGCCGCCCGCCGCGTGGTGGAGGCCCTGACGGAGGACGAAGCCGGCTCCTGAGTGCGCCTGGCACTGACATTCCGTGCGCGTGCTAGCTTTCCGCGCGCCCCATGAAAGGCAGTGCTCTCAGAGAAGGCGTTGTTCGCGTGTTGAGTCGGGACCGGCAGCGCGTTCTCGGGACGGGGTTCTTCGTCACCGAGCGCCTGGTGGTGACGTGCTGGCACGTGCTCGACACGCTCAGCGATACCGAGCGCAACACCATTTGCCTGGAGGTGCTCCAGAGCCACGAGAAGGCCACGGCGCGGCTGCGCGTGGAGGCGTCCAGTCCTCCAGAGGTGGCGGACTTCGCGCTGCTGGAGCTGACGGCCGCGCTCCGGGGGCCCTGCACCCCGCTGCCCCTGGGGGCGTCGGCGCAGAGCGCGGACCACCGCTTCGCCACGTTCGGCTTTCCGCGAGGCTTCGATGACACGGGCACCTGGGCGCGAGGCACCATTGGCTACGCGACGGGGGATGGCGACTTCCGGAAGCTGCTGCTGCATGGCTCGGACATCCGGGAGGGGTTCAGCGGCAGTCCCCTCTTCGACGAGCAGACGCGGCGCGTGGTGGGCGTGGTGCGCTTCAAGGCCGTGTCCTCGGAGGCGCGGGAGGCGTATGCGACGCCCACGGAGCACCTGCTCGCGCGCTGTCCGGAGCTGAGGGCTTCCGAGGACTGTCCCTACCGGGACCTGGCCTCCTTCCGTGAATCCGACGCGCGCTTCTGGAAGGGGCGCGGACGGGTGTTGGACAACCACTTGCTGCCGCAGCTCGCGAAGCTGCCCCGGTTCGTGGAGGTCTCCGGCCCATCGGGCAGCGGCAAGTCCTCGCTGCTCCACGCGGGGCTGATTCCCGCGCTGCGGAACGGAACGTCCATTCCGGGCAGCCAGCACTGGGACGTCCGGGCCCTGCGCCCGGGGCTGGAGCCGTTCGCCGCGCTGGACGGCATCCGCCTGCCCGCGGGCGAGGACCTGGTGGCGCGCGTCCAGGCGTGGCGGGCTGAGAATCCGGAGCCCGGGAAGCGGCTGGTGCTGGTCATCGACCAGTTGGAGGACGTGCTCCTGCGCGGCGGCGGCGTGGAGCTGACGCGGCATCAGCGGTTCCTCGAGCAGCTCTCCTCGCTCGCGGACGTGTCGCTGCCGGTGACGTGCGTGGTGGCCTTGCGTGAGGGGTTCGACGCGGTGCTTTCAGAGCGCGCGCCGAAGCTGCGCTCCCTGCTGGGTGAGCACCGCGTCCAGGTGCCGTCGGTGCTCACGCCCATGGAGCTTCGGGAAATCATCGCGGGCCCGGCCCGAGAGGTGGGGCTGCGCTTCGACCCGCCCGAGGTGGTGGACTCCATCGCGATGGCGGCGCAGGAGGAGTTCCGCGTGGAGGCGGGCGCGGGGGCTCGCGTCACCGTGCTGCCGTTGCTGGAAGTCACGCTGACGCAGCTCTGGCAGTCGGCCCGGGACGGCGCCATCACGCTGGAGGCGTTCAACGCCAGCGCCGGGTTGCTCGGTTCGCTGGCGCGCTGGGCGGATGGGGTCCATGAATCGCTGAAGCCGGTGGAGCGCCGGGTGGCGGACCGGCTGCTGTTGGAGCTGGTGCAGTTGGGTGAAGCGGAGAACGGCCAGGATGACAAGGGGCGCAGGGTTCCTCTGGAGGTGCTGCGCGAGCGCCTGGGGGAACAGGCGGACGTGGACGCGGTGCTCCAGGTGCTCGTCAACGGGCGGCTGTTGGTGACGGCACAGGATGGCCATCAGCAGCGGGAGACGGTGGAGCTGATTCACGATGCGCTGCTGACGCACTGGCACCACTTCGTGAAGCTGCGCACGGAGAACCGGGCCTTCCGCCGCTGGCACGAAGCCGTGCAGGCGGACGCGGAGCGGTGGCGGGAGGCAGAGCGCGCGCAGCAAGCTCCCGAAGCAGAGGCCCGACTGCTGCGAGGCGAGGCGCTGACGCGCGCGCATCAGATGCTCACGGCACACGCTCAACACGTGAGCGAATGGGTTCAGCGGTACGTCCTGCGCAGTCAAGAAGTGGATCAGCGACAGAGGAACCAGGCGCGACGCAATCGGTGGCTCGCCATCGGAGCCTCTGTCAGTGCCCTGCTGACCCTATGGGTGCTCTACGCCCGGACGGTGGACTCCAAACAACAGGCAGTGGCCGCCGATGCGGCGGCCGCCCAGAAGGCCAGCGAGCTCTTCTGGCGGGTGCGCATCTCCGAAGCAAACGCCGTGGTCAGCCTGTCACGCGAACCTGGCCGCGAAGTGGAGGCGCTCGCTCGCGCCATCCAATTGGCGGGCACCGCCTTGCCAAAGGCCGACGCCGCCCAGGAGGAAGTGACCGAGGCCCTGACGGAGTCGATAGCGGCATTCCTCTACTCCGCCCCCCTGTCGACGGAGCCCGAAGCACGCACTGTGTCGGCGTTCTCCCCGGACTCACGTCACCTCTTCACCCGGGGTATCCTCGTGCTCCCAGTCATGCGGCTCGTCAGCCGACTCTGGGATGTGCGAACCGGCAGCCTGCTGCATGAGTTCGAATCGCATGAACTGTGTCCGGAGTCCTCGCAAACGGACTGCATGAGCAGGCTCTATACGGACGTCAGCGCTGAGGACACGCACGCATTTGGCTTCTCACCTGACCAGGGCGACCTCTGGGTGGGCGGCTTCCAAGGCGCATTGCTGAAATGGAGCCCCGACCGTCCCGTGACATCGATTCCAGATGCCCACTCGGCCAGAGTCACCGCTGTCGCGTTCTCGGAGAAGGGAGATCGCGTCCTCTCCACCAGCCTGGACGGGACAGCGAAGCTCTGGGATGCGCGCACCGGACAAAGGCTGAAGACACTACCGCATTCGGAGCCATGCACGCAGGGCACCCTGTCCGCAGATGCACGCTACGCCTGGGTCGGAGGCGCACAGAAGACCTGCCTCTTCGACCTCACCTCCAATGCAGCCCGGCCCAGGCGCTGCTTCAAAACGAAGGACCCCGGTCCCACGCTCGCATTCTCCCCTTCGGGAAAGCTGGCGGCCCTGGGCGACCGGCAAGGCGACGGAACGCTGATTCTGGTGGACGTGCCATCGGGCAGCATCCACCTCACTCTCACGGACCTCGACGGGCATGCCCTCATGCCGTCCTTCGAGGACGATTGCAGCCTCTCCGCCTTCAACGACATCTTCTCCTCGGCGCTGACGGTGCGCTTCTGCGACCGAGGCCCCGGCATCGCGCCGGGCAACACGTCGGCGGCGAAGAAGCGCACCACGTGGCAGCCCATCACGCTCCAAGGACGCCTCTTCGCAGACGGGCGGCGAGGCGTCGCGCGCCCCCAAGACCCGGTGAACGAGAACCCCTTCACTCGCGTCCCCCAAAGCTCCGCGCGCTGGATGGTTCGCAACAGCCCCATGGACCTCCAGCCGGACCGAGCCCTTCTCGCACCAGACGGTCGCACGCTCCTGGTGCATGACACGCCCGGCCTCACGCGCAAGACGATCGACATCACAACATGGACTCGGAATGTCCCGGGTGGCCTCGCCGTGTCCCCGGACCTGCGTTGGCTGGTGGCGAAAGCGCCTCAGGATGAACACCTGACCCTCATTCACCTGGCCTCATCGCGCCGCATCCGGATGGCGAGTTGCGACGGCGAGTATTTCGACAGAATGGCGGACGCGGAATTCTCCAGCGATGGACAGACCCTCGCCGTCCGCTGTGGCACGCAAATCCAGTTCTGGGACGTGTCCCCGACGAATGCAGCGCTACGACAGCAGCCACCTCCCATCGAAGCTGGATTCAGCCGCTTCGCGCTTCCTGGCAACTGGCGTTGGCGGCACGCATCCCCCAGCGACACAGGCCCGAAGGAAGGTTTCCGCATGGAAACATCCGCCCTCGCCCACCTCCAGCGTGCGGGCGGGACTGGCGCGGAACCCTGTCAGACGCAGCGGGCCTTCCCGCCTGGCGCGCACGTCAAGTTCGCCCCCAACGGCAAGTACTTCTCCATCAAAGCCGGAGGCGACGTTCACCTCGGCACCACCCGTGACTGCCAGCTCGTCCACGACGGGCCCCTGGCCACCTCGACGTTTTTCCTGCAAGGCGAGCCGTTCTCCCCGGATGGCGAGCGCTTCGTCACCGCCTCCACCACTGCCGAGTCCGCCGCGCTCTGGGAGTCATCCACTGGCGAGCGCGTGAAGTTGCTGCCCACGACCCTGAGCACGGCCTACATCGCCTTCTCCTCCGACTCGCGGTACCTCTCGGTTGCGAATCAGGCTGACGTTTTCGGGATGAGGCAGGCCTCCCTCTTCGATGCAGTCACCGGCTCGCGCCTGCACCTGGGCGACATCGACGGACAGCTCAGGTCGCTTTTCTTCTCTCCTGACGCGTCCCTCATCGTCGCGGTGACAGATGACGGCATCCACCTCTTCGAATCCAAGACGCGCAAGCGCCTGAGCAAGATCGACACGGTCACCGGCTCGCCCCTGCACCTGGACGACAACCACGGACGGATCATTGCGCTTTCCTTCTCGCCTGACACGTCCCGCCTCGTCGCGGTGACAGATGACGGCATCCACCTCTTCGACGCCCAAACGGGCGAGCGCCTGCGCAAGATCAACTGGCGTTCGGCCTTCCACGTCTCGGTCCACCATACACGCGAGCGCTTCGGCGTCTCGGGTGGGGCGGGGCGGCTCGATTTCTGGAGCACCCATGACGGCCAGCATGTCGGCGCACTGCATGGCGCCGTGGGGGCCGCCAAGATGGATGCGGAAGGGATGCGTGCCGTCACCTTCGATGAGGACGGCGCCTATTTCTTCTCCCTGCGACCGGAGGACCTGCTTCGGCAGGCCTGCGCCCTCCTTCGCGGACGCGGCGAAGCCACACAGGTTCAATCCATCTGCAACCGCTTCAACACGCCAGCCGCACCTCTGGCAGGGCCCCTGACGCCGTGAGGCACGACGTCCCATGAATGGAACCGAGCAAGGCCGTGAGCCACTGCGCCGGGCGAGCCGCACACTCCGCCACCTGTCGAGAGTCCGCGAGGCGCTGCGGCCCGAGGGTGTGGAGGCCCTGGTGCAATCGCACCTTCCTCCGTCCTGGCGGGTGCCCACCTCCGTGGCGGGCAAGCTGAGCGCCGACTCACTGCGAGACGAACTGCGCTCGATTCTGGCGACGGGCGAGCAGGTGCTGGCGCGGCTGGAGCACACGGGCGAAGACACGCGCCTCACCGACGCCGAGCAGACGGCACTGGAGACCGTGGTCGCCTTCTTCGGGCGCCCTGCCCTCGCCATCCGCAATGGCAGCTTCGGCGCGCCGCCTGTCGGCTGGGAGGTGCTGGAGCAACATCGGGAGGCCATCGAGCGGACCATCGACGCCACCGGACGCATCGAACTGGCAGGCAGCGGCATGCTCGGCACGGGCTTCCTCGTCGCCGAGGACCTGGTGATGACCAACCGCCACGTGGCGCAGCAGTTCTGCCGTCAGGCCGCGGAGCAGTGGGTGCTGCGGCTGGGCGTGGTGCCCCGCGTTGACTGGCTGGGAGAACACCAGCGCGATGCTCAGGCGACTTTTCCCATCCGTGGGGTCGCCGCCATCCACGCGCGGCATGACCTCGCGCTGCTGCGACTGGGCCCTCCAGATGGAGCGGTGCTGCGTCCGGTGCCGTTGCGCGTCGCCGCTCGGGCCCCCAGTGAGACGAACTCCCGCGCCCTGTACTGCGTGGGCTACCCGATGAAGGACCACACCCGGACGCCTCCCGAGGTGCTGCTGCGCATCTTCGAGGACACCTACGGTGTGAAGCGGCTCCAGCCCGGCGAGTTGCTGTCGCTGGACCCGGCGCGCCAGCAGCTCACCCATGACTGCTCCACGCTGGGCGGCAGCTCGGGCTCTCCCGTCATCGACCTGGAGACCCACGCCGTGCTTGGGCTGCACTTCGGCGGCTCACGGGAGGAGAACCACGCCGTCGCGCTGTGGCAACTGGCGGACGACCCGCTGATGAGCCGCGCGGGCGTCCGCTTCGTCGAGCCGTGAGGGGCTGCTACTGCGTCACGACGCCGCAGTCGCCCGTCATGCGCGTGGCCGGCTGCCCGTTCACCGTGTTGCCCGTGAAGACGTTGTCACCCGTGATGACCAGTTCGCCGGTGTTCGACCCACGGTTGCAGGTGATGACGCCGCCCGCGCCACCTCGGTTGTTCACGAAGCGGTTGCGTCGCATGACGAGGGTCCGCGTCCCGGCGATGTCCTCCAACTGGACGGCCGCGCCGGGCCCAAGCGGGATGAAGTTGCCTTCGAACAGGTTGTCCTCCAGCAGGTCGTTGTCCGGCTGGAAGTAGTGGATGGCGGCGCCGCCTCCCAGGTCGAAGATGCCTTCCGGATTGGGCCATGTGAGGATGGGCCGGTCCCAGAGGTCGCTCGTCAGCGAGCCACCAAAGGCCTCCACGAAATTGCTCCGGAACGTGTTGTTGCGCAGCACCGTGTTGCGGCCATGGGTGATGCACACCGCCCCGCCTCCGGCCATGGAGAAGGTCCCCGGCTGCGCGAAACGGTCAATCTCGCGGATGCGGTTGTTCTCGAAGACGGTGTCTTCCACCCGCGAGCCGTCGGTGAACATCAAGTCCAGCGCGCCGCAGTTGGCCGAGGACTCGTTGTCACGGAACACCGAGTCCGTAATCGTCACCGGCCCCGGGTAGTAGACCCACAGCGCGCCGCGCGTCCAATCGCGGTCGCTGTTGTACTGATTCTTGCGGACCTTCTCGAAAATCATGTGCTCGAACACCGGGTCGCCCGAGCCCACCGAGTTGGCGCCGTAGAAGTTCATGCCCCACCAGCCGTACGGATTGGTAGACGTCAGCAGCACGGGCGCGTTCGCCGTCCCACGCACCTGGATGGCGCCATACACGCGCACCTCCACCCGGCCCGCCTGGTGGTTCATCACGTTGTCGGGTGCGTCCGAGTCCACGTCCGCCTCCGTCACCTCCGGCCGGCCTCGGAAGTCCAGGATGACGCCCGGCCCCACCGTCAGCACATGCCCGCCGGGGATGGTGACGACCCCGTTCGAATCCCCCACCACCCGATACGGCGAACCCGCCACCGTGAGCTGCCCCGTCAGGATCCCCGTGACGACCGTGCCGCCATCCTCCGGGACCTCGATGACCGGGCCTCCGTCCGGCGTGCCCGCGTCGGTGTCACTGCCGGCGTCCGTGCCGCTTCCCGCGTCGACCCCGCTGTCCGGCGCGCCCGCGTCAGTGCCGCTGCCTGCATCAATGTCGCTGCCTGCATCAATGTCACTGCCCGCGTCGGTGCTGTTGCCTGCGTCGGTGTCACTTCCCGCGTCGGCGTCGTTACCTGCGTCGGTGCTGTTGCCCGCGTCGCCGTCACTCCCCGCGTCACCGCCTCCGTCCGGAGTACCCGAATCCACGCCACCATCCGTCACGCCGGCGTCCCCAGAGGGCCGCTCATCCGGTCCCGACGAACAGGCTGCGAGCACCAGGACGAGGGGCAACGCGAACAGCGAACGCGGAAGACGGAGGGCTTTCATTTCCCTCGCGGGTAACACGCGGCGCTGACAGCTCGCAAACAGGGTCAGGACGACCCAGGCGCAGGACTCACCGCTGGGAGGGACGCGGGTGCCCTGTTACAAGCGCGAGCATGGCGAAAGACGTCCTCGTACTCTCATACTCGGGTTGTGGCACCTGCAAGAAGGCGCTGAAGTGGTTGCAGGAACAAGGTGTTGCCCACCAGGTGCGCCCCATCGTCGACATGCCGCCCACCGTGGCCGAGCTGAAGCAGTGGATTGCCCGCAGCGGCGTCTCGGTCCGCAAGTGGCTCAACACCAGCGGACAGAGCTACCGCGCGCTCGGCAAGGAGAAGGTCGACGCCGCCAGTGACGCGGAGCTGGTGCAGTGGCTGGCCGCGGATGGAAAGCTCGTGAAGCGCCCGGTGCTCGTCACCGGTGACACCGTCCTCGTGGGCTTCAAGCCCGAGGCCTACGAGCAGCTCTTCACCGGGCGCGGCTGAGCGCTGGCCGCAAGGCAGACAAGCGGGCGGGGGCTCGGCTCACCGCCTCTCGCCGACCGGGGCGTCGAGTGAAGACTTCATGTCTTCATGGAGACTGGCTCACGACGTCCGCTCGGCGAGATTCTCCTGGAACAGGGAGTGCTCAACCGCGCCCAGCTCCGGGTGGGATTGGTCCATCACCACGAGGTGCACGTACCGCTCGGGCGGGCGCTGGTCCGTGAGGGCCTCTGCTCGGACGCCGACGTGCTCCGCGGGCTCTCCGAGCAACTGGGCGTGGACGCGGTGGACCTGGAGCGCACCCCGCCAGACGCGGGTCTGCGGAGCCACATCCCCGCACGCATCGCTCGCCAGTATCGGGTGGTGCCCCTGCGCATCGACAAGGTGCTGCTGGACCAGGGCGAGCGCGAGGTGCTCCACGTCGCGCTGCCCGCGCCCGTCTCGCTGGAGGCCGTGGACGCCGTCCGCGCCGTGTCCGGCATGCCCCGCGTCGAAGCCCACATCGCCTCGGACGCGGCGTTGAACGGCGCGTTGTCCCGCCTCTATGGCATCGAGCCCACGGCCGAGCCGCCCACACCGCCCGTACCCGCGCCGGGAGGCCCCCTGCTGCTCTACGGCTGGCCCCCCGTCACCGCCGTGCTCATCTCCCGGCTGCTCGCGCGCAATGGCTTCCAGGCCCGCACCGCCTCCCCCCTGGAGGTGCTGCACACCGGGACAGAGGACGTCGTGCTCGCGCCCCTCCAGGCCATGGAGGGACTGCTGGCCGGTGAGGTCCACATCGAGGGCTCCCTCATCGTCCATGGCAGCTCGGATGACGAGGGCTTCGAACGGGCCCGGGTGCTCGGCGCCCGCGGCTTCCTGGCCAGCCCCCGCGATGAAGAGCTCCTGCTGCGCGCGGTCCGCCGGCTGAGGCCGCACCCGGGCGCTCCGGACTCGGCGCCTCATTCGCACTAAGCCACACGCCAGGCGCCATCCAGGCCACATCCGCGCCCGAGGTGTGTGGAAGGCTCACCCAGTCCGAGAAAAATCCGAGCCCCAATTCTCAAAAAATGAAGGGACCAAGCAACTGCGGCTGCGGATCACGGAAAATGGGGACAGATGGCGTCCTTCCGGCCGCCCCGGATACCCGCTGGAGCCCCCATGTCCCCCCGCATTGGCAACCGTCCGCAGCCGCCGCCTCCGCCGCCGCCCCCGCCGCCGGCTCGCGACACCCGGGCCCCCGCGCAGGGTGGTCGGAACGGCCCCCGCGTTGACACCCAGGCGTCGGCGTCCGGCTCGGTGGAGCAGCCCCGGCAGAACGCGCTGAGCGGCCAGTCCAGCTTCACGGCTGGCGGCGCCCGCGCCGACGTGAGCGGCACCGGCCCCGGTGGCATCGACACGCGCGCGCACGTCCAGGGCCCCACGTTCTCCGCGGACGCGTCGGTGGACGCGGACATCGGCCTGTCCGGCATCGACGTGAGCGTCGACATCGACATCGAGGCCAACCTCATCGAGGCGGGCGCCGGGGCCTCCAAGACGGTGGAGTTCGAGATCGCCGGTGAGGAGTACTCCGTCGAGCTGGACCTGGAGGCGCTGGGCAAGATTGGCGCCGAGGGCAGCATCGAGCTGGACCTGCACGTGGGCACCGACGGCAACGTGTCCATCAACGCCGCGGCCTCCGGCTTCGCGGGCGCGCAGGCGAGCCTCACGGGCTCCATCGAGCTGAAGCACGAGGACAACACGCTCGCGTCCGGCAGCATCACCGCCAGCGCCAGCGCGGGTGTCAGCGGCGACGCGCACGCGAACATCGGCATCGAGAACGGCAACCTGGAGTTCGACGTCGGCGTGGAGGCCACCGCGGGCCTGGGCCTGGGCGTGGAGATTGAAGGCTCGGTCAACCCCGGCAACGTGCTGAAGGCCGTGGGTGAGACGGCGGCCGCCGCTGGTGGCGAAATCCTGGAGAACGTGGTGGACGGCGCCATCAACGCGGGCGGCGCCGTGGCCGACGCGGCGGGCGAAGTGTTCACCAACGCCGCGGACGCGGTGACGGACTTCGTCGGCGATGTGGGCGGCGGCATCAAGAACGCCTGGGAGTCGGTGTTCTAGAGCGCTAGAATCGGAGCCATGGCCGTCTCCAAGCTGGCATCCTCCGCCGCGCGTCTCATGAAGCAGGGTCTGCTGAAGGAGGCGGCCCGGGACTTCGAGCGCGCCATCGAACAGGACCCGAAGGATGCCAGCGCGCTGCTGGGGCTGGCCCGGTTGCGGCTGGCCCAGCAGGACGAGCCCGCGGCGCGGAAGGTGCTCCAACAGTTGGTGGCGCTGCACCCCACCCACCCGGAGGCCTTGAGCCACCTGGCCCGGCTGGACGCGGAGCGGGGTGACGCGCGCCAGTTGGACCTGCTGGAGGCGCTCGCCGCGCAGCCCAAGGCGGGCTTCTTCGAGGTGCTCAACCACGGCCGGGCCTTGCTGGGGCATGACCGGTACGCCGCCGCCATCCCGCAGTTGGAGCGCGCGCTGGCCCTGCAGCCCGGCAACGCGCAGACGCTGACGTACCTGGGCATGGCGCTCCAGGGCGACAAGCAATTGGACCGGGCACTGCGGCGCTATCAAGAGGCCGCGGAGGCCAACAAGACGGAGCACCTGCCGCTCCAGCTCGCCGCGCGCGTGCAGCTTCTGCAAGGGCACGTGGGCGCGGCCATCGTCACGCTCCGGCAGGCGATCCTGCGAAGCCCCCGGGAGACGGCCCTCTTCCGGGAGTTCGCCTCGTTGTGCTTGATGGCCGGTGCGCCCGAAGCGGCGATGCGCGCCGCCATCGAGCTGCGCCTCCAGCTCCCCGACAGCGCGGACGCCATCTACCTGCACGGCATCTCCGCCTTCGTGGCGGGGAAGGACGAGGACGCCGACCGCATCCTCCGCGAGGCGCTGGCCAAGGCCCCGGAGTCCGCGCCCGTGCGCGTGGCGCTGGCCAAGGTGCGCCGCAAGCTGGGTGACGACGCGGAGGCCCAGAAGCTGCTGGAGGCCGCCGTCGCCAGCGACCCGTCCGAGGCCGGCGCCGCCAACGACCTGGCGGTGCTCCACCTGTCACGCCCCGGCGTGCCGCCGCCGCGCGCGCCGTCCTCACCGAGGCGCTGAAGCGGCACCCGGAGGATTCGGGCGTCCACCTCAACCTGGCGCTGGCCCTGGCGGACAGCGACAAGGCCCAGGCGCTCACCCACGCGAAGCGCGCCCAGGCGAGCACCCACCGGGACATCCGCGAGCAGGCCGACAGGCTCGTCGCGGCCCTGGGCCCCAAGTGACGCCGGCGCCGCGCCGCTAGCCCTGCTGGAGCAGGCCCAGCACGCCCAGCACCTCGGGGTACACCTTGTTGGCGAAGTAGCGGCCACCGGCGACGGTGAAGTGCACGCCGTCCTGCATGCGCAGCCGCATGGGCTTGCGGAAGCCGTCCACCCTGGCCTGGCGCAGCGCGCGCCCCTTGGCGTCGGTGAAGAACGGGCGCGTGTCCAGGTGCACCGCGTCCTCGCGCGAGGAGATGACCTCCCGCTGGACGGCGCGGATGATGCGCAGCTTCTGCTCGAAGCGCTTGAGCCCCGTGGCCGGCAGCTCCAGCCAGACAATCTTGCGGCCCGGCGAGGCGAGCACGGCCAGGAAGTCCTTCATGCGCTGGCGGTAGGCGGCCTCCCACTCCGCGTTCCCCCAGTGGACGGGCTTGCCCCCCTGGGTGTCCTGGAGCGACTGCCCGTCGTTGCCGCCGAGGATGACGACGACGACGTCCGGCTGGTGACGCTCCACCTCCTCGCGGCCCACGTTCATCCAGTCGAAGAAGTCCGGGCGGGCCAGCCCCGTGGAGGACTTGGCGCGGCGGGCGGACTGGATGCGCGGATGCGCGTCGAGTTGGGCCTGGAGGTACTCCCCGAAGCCGGTGGCGATGAGGCTGTCTCCCAGCAGCAGCACCTTGTGCTTGCGGGCCACCTCGGGCGACGGCGCGGGCGACGCCACCTCGGCGGTGGGCGCCGCGACAGCGGGCGCCGCGGTGGAGGACGACGGCTCCTGCACGGAGGCAGCGGGCGCGGGCGTCGCGGAGACAACGAAGAGGGTGACGAGCAATCGCGTGAGACGGTTCTGCATTGGCGGGCGAAAGGTAGCGATCCCCGCGGCATCCGTACATCCCCCCTGTCGGCCCGGGCACGGCGATGCCGGACCGCGTCAGGCGGCGCTGCTCTCCACGGCGGGAGCGGCCCCCGGCCCCAGCGCCGCCAACCAGGGCTGTAGCAGCCGGGCACATGCGTCCGGGTGCGTGAAGTAGGGCACATGCCCCGCGCCGCAGCAGATGGCGGGGCGTCCCCGGCGGCAGCGACGCGGCCAGGCGCTCCACCGTGGCGGGTGGCACCAGCACGTCACGCGTGCCCTGGATGCAGACGCAGGACACGGGCAGCCGGCGCAGCGAACCAGACCAGGTGCTTGATGGGGGCGTGAAGGCGCTCGAACCATTCGGCCGC
>JBKGHI010000156.1:0-20347 GCA_046520405.1 Myxococcus sp. 1LA | reverse complement strand
CGAGGAGCGCCGCCAGCGCCAGGCCGAGGCCCGCGCGTCGCGGGAGAGCCGCAAGCAGGCGGTGGAGCCGTCGCGGCAGGGGGGGGCGTCTTCGGACGCCACGGTGTCCTCGCGACGCAAGTCGCTGATGCTGGTGGGCTTCCAGCAGCAGCCGGGCTCCTCGCGCGTCTTCATCCGCACCAACGAGCCGGTCAGCTACTCGGTGTCGGAGAAGGGGCGCACCGTGGTGCTGGAGCTGGAGAACACCCGCGTGGACGCCAGCAACAACACGCTGCCGCTGGATACGTCCTACTTCGCCTCGCCGGTGCTCCGGGTGGACCCGAGCGCGTCGGGACGGGATGTGCGCATCACCATCCAGCTTCGGCAGTCCGCGCCGTTCCAGACCCGCCAGGAGGGCAACCTCATTTCATTGGACTTCCAGCGCACAGGGCGGTGAAAAGGGCGGGCCGCTCGGCCTGGGCGCGGCATACCCTGCACCCCTGAATGAGCTTCCTCGTTCCGCTCGCCGCCGCGCTGCTGGTCTCCACCTCGCAGGTGCCGCTCGCCACCCAGTTGGCTCTGCCCAACGGTGAGAACGCGCAACTGGCGGCGGACCTGGTCGTGTACGAGGCGGACACCAAGGTCGTCACCGCGCGCGGCAACGCCGTGCTGCGCACGGAGACGATGCAGCTTCGCGCCGACGAGGTGACGTACGACGAGGTGAAGCAGTTCGTCACCGCCTCGGGCAGCGTCGTGTACGTGGGCCCCGGTGGCCTGGCCGCGGTCGCGGACACCGTGAAGATGGACGTGCGCACCTACGAGGCGAACCTCGAGGGCGGCCTCTTCATGCAGAAGCAGGGCGTCACCCAGGAGGCCCTGTTCACGGCGAAGACACCCCAGGAGCTGCGCGCCATGGGGGACACGCCCCTCCTCATGAGCGGCTCGCGCATCCGCCGGACGGGGGAGAACACCTTCGTCGTGGAGGACCTGGCCTTCACGCCGTGCAATTGCAGCCCGAATGAGCCCGGCTGGCGCATGGAGGCCTCGTCGGCCACCGTCGTCCTGGGCGAGCGCGCCACGATGACGCTGCCCGTGGTGTACGTGAAGTCCGTGCCCGTGTTCGCGCTGCCGTGGATCTACATGCCGCTGTCCCAGCGGCGCACCGGCCTGCTGATTCCCAAGCCCACCATCTCCGCGCTCAACGGCTTCACCCTGGAGCAGCCGCTCTTCATCACGCTGGGGCAGAGCTACGACCTGACGCTCACGCCGGGGTACTTCAGCGGTGGGACCGAACTGCACGACGTTCCCGGCGCCACCGAGAAGGTTCGGGAGCCGCGCTACCAGGGCGTGAAGGGGCCGCGCCTGCTCACCGAGTTCCGGTATGCGCCCAGCGAGCGGACCCGGGGGCGCGCCACGCTGGGGTTCCTCTATGACCTCCGGCCCATCCGGGATCCGTACTACGGCACGTTCTTCCGGCGGACGGTGGATGGCGTCGCGACGACTGAATACGTCAACGAGCGCCGGGGCCTCCGGGGCGAGGCGTCCTGGCAGCACACCCAGGACCTGGGCGGAGGCTGGCACGACCGCGTCGACGCCGCGTTCGTCTCCGACGGCTTCTACACCCGCGACCTCACGGCGGATCTCGTCACCCGTGACTTCACCTACCTGCGCAGCACGGGCACGGTGTTCCAGCGCCAGGACGACCTCTACGCGGGGCTCGACGTGTCGCTGCGCCAGGACATCCGGTGGGGGTACCGCTTCTTCCAGGACAACCGCATCCCCGCCGCCACGGACCCGACGCGGCCAGATTTGAAGGGCCCCACCACGTTCCAGCGATTGCCGGCCATCACCCTGGCGCTTCCGGAACGCCCCGTGCTCGGCGGGCTCATGGGCGGGCTGACAGTGCAGTACCTGCGGCTCGCGCCCTTGCGTGGAGGGTACGGCGACGAGGGCATCGACGGCATCTTCCGGCCCGAAGGGAACTACATCCCGTTCGGCTTTGACGGGGAGGATCTGCCCACGGACGTCGCGCAGTCCGACGGCATCTTCAATTCGAACGACCGAGAGGCTCGCAACCGGGTGGACTTCTTCCCGCGCCTGTCGACGTCCTTCGGCCTGGGCAGCCTGATGCGCGTATCGCCGTCGCTCGGCGTTCGGCAGGACGTGTGGCTGGGCGAGGTGTCGGGCCGGACGTGGCAGCGGGGCTATCCCATCGCCGGGCTGCTGCTTGAAAGCCAGGTGGCGCGCGTCTTCGAGGGCCGCGAGACCAGCTTCCGCCACGCCATCACCCCCTCGCTGGAGCTGCGCTACGTGCCGGGAGGGTGGGGCCGTCTTCCCTCGGCCGGAGCCCCCGGGAATGACGTGGCCCGCCCCTATGACGACGTGGACGCCGCGGTGCCGTTCCAGAGCGACGGCCGCACCCGAGGCTTCCTCCACGCGGTGCTCGCCGTGGACCAGACGCTGCGCTTCAAGCGCGGCAACGACATCCGCGAGCCGCTGCGCCTGCGCATCGGACAGGGCTTCGACCTCACCCAGCACGTGCCCGCCGCGGGGAAGGTGGACGACCCGGGTCCCGTGCTGCGGGACACCTTCGCTCGCCTCAGCGCCACCGCCGGCATCTTCACGGCCGCGGGCACCGTCCGCTACGACCCGAGCGCCGGCCGCATCTCCGGGCTCTCCGCCGAGGTCAGCGTCGACGACGGCAAGGGCCACGCGGCCTACGCGCGCTTCGATGATCTGTTGTGGAGTGGTCAGGAGGCGCTCGCGCTGGGCGCGGATCCCCGCTCCGTGGGGCCGGATGTCCTTCGCCGCTCGCTGGATACCCTGGTAGGCGGACTATCCCGGGTGGAACCCGGCTTCCCTCCGGCCGAACGGGCTCAAGCCCTCATCGCGGGTACGCGTTTGAAGCTCGGATTTGGGCTGGGAGTGCGGTACGAAGCAATTGTGCAACCGCTTTACCAGGATCCAACAACTCAAGAAAAACGCCCTCTTGCTCAGCAGACGTTCGGCCTCTCGTATGGGCCGGCATGTGACTGCTGGCGGGTCGAGGGGGTCATGACGTTGCGGCGGGACTTGGGGCTGGAATTCTCCGGCGTCAATCTCATCGTGGCGGATTTCGGATCCTTTGGTTCCGGAGGCTAGGAATCACCAGCCGTGGGTGGTGGTTCCTCCAACCCCGAAACAGCCAGGAGAAGTACTTCGTGTCGGACCTCGGAAAACGAATTGGGCAGCGCATCCGCGAGCTTCGGACACAGCGGCCGGAGCGCTGGACGCAGGAAGAGCTCGCGGAGCGGGCGCAGATCAGCGTGTCGTTCCTCTCCATGATCGAGCGTGGTGAGCGCGTCCCCCATGTGGAGACACTGGCGGCGCTCGCCAACGCCCTGGGCGTGAGCCTGGGCGAGCTCTTCACGGGTACGGAGCAGACCCTTGCTCAGACGGAGGACCTCCTGCGGCCCCTGTCTGACTTCGCGCGCGCCCGTGGCCTCACCGCCCGGGACGTGGACCGCCTCTTGGGCGTGGCGCGGGTGATGTTCAGCGGCACCGCCGCCTGAAGTGACCCCTGGGATTCCAGGCCCTGGACGCAAGAGGGCTCCGGTCCACCTGTCCTGTCCTTGACTGGACGGTAGGTGGCCCGGGAAGATGCGGAAGATGCGCTGTGCGCTGCTCGCGTACAGCCCGCTTCCTTCATCGCCTTCAAGGAGTTTCCACTGATGCGTCCGGGTCTGGCCCCGTGGGTGGCCATCGCGAGCCTGCTGTTCGTCGCATGCTCGTCGGCGGTCCCCGCCACACTTGAATTCGTGGACCAGTCACCGGCTCAGCCGCGACTGGGAGAAATCACCACGCTGCGCTTCCGCGCGGTGGACTCCCGCGGCCAGCCGCAGGCCGGTACCGCGGTGTCCTTCACGCTGGAGTCCCCGGTTCCGGGCGTCGAGCTGTCGCCCACCGAGGGCGTCACCAACACGGGTGACGGCATGGTGTCCGTGCAGATCGTGGCGCGGGGTGGCCGGGTGGCCTCCGCCGTCGTCATCGCCACCGCGGGCACGGGCGCGGAGATGAAGCGGGCCGTGTCGCCGGTGGTCAGCTTCGCCGGCACCAACGCGAACGCGCGCCAGTTCACCTTCCAGTGCGGCTCCTTCTCCGGTGATGGCTCCGGTCTGCACCACGCCATTGGCGCCTGGGACGAGACGCGCAACCTCATCGCGGGCGTCAAGGTCAACTGCATCGCCCACGTGGGTGATCGCAACGGTGACGGTGTGGTGGGCGCCCAGGTCTCCTTCCTCACCGAGGCGGGCACCATTGGCCCCAGCGCGGTCTCCGTCACCGACGTGGTGGGCAACGCGGCGGTCCTCTACAAGTCGTCCCTGCCGCTGCCGCTGGACGTGCCGCCGGGCACCTTCACCTGGACGCCCTTGAAGGACGCGACCCACACGGGCGAGTACCTGGCGCCGTTGTGGATGCACCCCTTCCTCTGGGACGAGAACCCTATCGCCGCCTACGGCAACCCCGCGCAGCCCCAGCAGGACCGCCCGGAGCCGCGCCGGCCGGACCCCATCCGCCCGGGCATCACGCTCAACCCGCGTGACAACCTGGTCTCCCTGATCGCCATCACCAGCGGCGAGGAGGAGTTCGTCGACCTCAACAACAACGGCGTGTGGGACACGAACGAGCCGTTCGAGGACCTGACGGAGCCCTTCGTCGACAGCAACGACAACGGCACGTGGGACGAGGGCGAGCGCTACGTGGACACCAACGGCGATGGCCGCTGGACCGGGAAGAACGGCACCTATGACGCCAGCACGCTCATCTGGGTGCAGGAGCGCATCCTCTGGACGGGCATGCCCCACGCGCTGGACGAGCCCCAGACGCAGCGTCAGCTGTCTCCGCCGCCCAATGCGCCTCCGCCGAACATCGACCACTTCAGCAGCATCTCCATCTCGTTCATCGTCTCCGATCCCTGGTTCAACCGCATGGCGCAGAACAGCCCCGATGACGGCTGCCTGGGGGGAGAGTCCGGCCCGATCAAGCTGTCAAACAACAACCAGGGCATCGCGCTGACCTACCCGTCCTTCAACTTCGAGACGTACCGGATCGAGGACGAGCACGAGCAGGGCGAGATGCCGCCGCCGGCCTTCAACCCGCCCGTGCCGTGGGAGGTGAGGCCCATCTGCAAGTACACGGCGGCGCTGCTGGAAGGCCACGAGGCCGTCGTCCGGGGGCCCGTGGTCGTGGGCACCGTGGAGTAGTCGTCGCCGTTTGGATGGGCGGGCCCACGAAGGCATTGACCCCAGGGCCCGCCCTCCGTAGGTTCTCCACGGATTGACTGGTGAATCACCCGCCGGTGGAGGACGTCCGTGGGTCAGCAGAGCAAGCCGGCGGCGGACAATGGCACGCGCGAAAGCGAGCGCCGCCGCACCATCCTCCGCGCCGCTATCGACGTGTTCGCCCGCAAGGGCTACCACGGCTGCCGCATCGCGGATGTGGCCAAGGAGGCCGGCGTCGCGTACGGCCTCGTCTACCACTACTTCAAGAACAAGGATGAGCTGCTGGAGACGGTGTTCGACACCGGCTGGAGCGGCTTCGTCACGCGCGTGCGCGCGGTGGTGGAGGGCGAGGGCTCGCTGGCGGAGAAGGTCCGCGGCATCGTCGAGGTGGCCTTCGAGGCCTACCGGGTGGACCCCCGCGCGGTGAAGGTGCTCATCCTGGAGATTGCGCGCAGTCCGGCGGGCTCCCGCATCAACCGCCAGACGGCCTTCGTGGACGCCATCCGGCTCAGCTCGGCGCTGTTCAACGCCGCCCAGGAGCGCGGCGAGCTGCGCACGGGGTTGGATCCGCACCTGGCCTCCGCGCTCCTCTTCGGCAACATCGAGATGGCGCTCACCGCCTTCGTCGTGGGCCTGGCGGACGCGCGCGACCCGGACGCGCTGGAGCGGGCCAAGTCGCAGATTGCCGACTCCTTCCTTTACGGCGTCCTCACGGGTGCCCAGGCAGCGGAGGTGTCCGAATGGAAGCCGGAGAAGTCCGCTACGAAGTCCAAGGCCCCCAAGCGCTCCTGACCATAGACCGGCCCAAGGCCCGCAACGCCTTGTCGCCGGGAGTAGTGCGCGAGCTGATGGCCGCGCTGGAGCGCGCCGAGGCCGACGCCGCGGTGCGGGTGGTGGTGCTCACGGGCGCCGGTGAGAAGGTCTTCTGCGCGGGCGGGGACCTGGGCACCATGGCCGGTGACGAGGGCTTCCTGTCCACGCACGAGGGGCGCCGTTCCTACGGGAAGCTGCTGGCCCGCTTCCAGGAGCTGCGCAAGCCCACGGTGGCGCGCGTCAACGGCCATGCGCTGGCGGGCGGCCTGGGGCTGGTGCTCGCGTGTGATCTGGCCGTCGCGGTGGAGGGCGCGGAGTTGGGCACGCCTGAGATCGACGTGGGCCTCTTCCCGATGATGATGATGGCGCTGCTCCAGCGGCACCTGGGCCGCAAGCGGGCGCTGGAGCTGGTGCTCACCGGGGACCGGCTGCCCGCGCGCGAAGCGCTGGCGCTGGGGCTGCTCAACCGCGTGGTACCGGCCTCGGAGCTGGACGCGGCGGTGGGCGCGCTCGCGGGGAAGCTGGCTGGCAAGAGTCAGGCGGTGCTGGCGCTGGGGCGCCGCGCCTTCTTCACCGCCGAGGACCTGCCGCTCCCCGCCGCGCTGGAGTACCTGGCCTCGCAGTTGTCGTTGAACGTGCTGGCGGACGACGCGGGGGAGGGCATCTCCGCCTTCCTGGAGAAGCGCCCCCCGAAGTGGAAGGACCGCTGACGCGCCGCTACGGCGTGCCCAACTCGGCGTTGCCACCCTGGGCGACGCTGGGCGGCAGGTGCGGGAAGAAGTCCAGCTTCAGCAGGTTCGCGCCATCCACCCACAGCCCGTCCACCTTCACGCCCCAGTGCAGGTGGGGGCCGGTGACGCGGCCGGTGCTGCCGACCTTGCCCAGCAGCTGGCCCTGCTTCACCACGTCGCCCGTCTTCACGTCGATGCGGGACAGGTGGAAGTACGCCGTGTAGAGGCCCGCGCCGTGGTGCAGCAGCACGGTGTTGCCGGCCGCGTAGTTGTCGCGCGCCATCACCACCGTGCCGTCATTGGCGGCCCCCACCGGGGTGCCCGGGTCCCCGTCGATGTCCACGCCGAAGTGCTGGCTGGACAGCTTGCCGTTAAAGGTACGGCGGTCACCGAAGGGCGCGGTGACGCGGTCCTCTCGTGGCCACGCGAAGTTCCGCGCGAAGTGCGGCGCGGTGAAGTCCTGCGCGAAGGCCTCGGCGAAGGCGCGGCGGTCCGCGGCCATGCGCTTGCGCACCGAGGCCGGCGGCTTCACGTACTTGCCCGCCACGCGCAGCTCGCGCGACGGATAGCCGGACTCCACGACCTCCAGCGTGCCCGTCAGCTCCACCTGCGGCGCGCCCGGCGTGGCGGGGCCCATGGCCGTCACCTGCGCGGTGCCGGGCGTCATCTCCACCGGAAGGCCGGTGATGGCCAGATAGCCATCGCCCCAGGGGAAGAAGCGCAGCGCGCGGCCCGCGAGCGTGCCAGAGGGGGGCGCCGTCACACCGCTGACCGTCACCAGCACCGGGTCTCCCGGCTTGGCCGAACGGGGCTGCAACGTGAGGCGGGGCTGCGCCTCTATCGCGAGATTCCCGGCCTCCGCGTGCACGGGCACCGAGGCGGTTTCGGCCGCCCCGGCCTTCGCTCCAAGTGCGAGCAGTGCGAGCAGCAGGAACGGTGACTTGGAATACTTCCGGCCAGGAGCGTGCGAAGGCATGGGCCGTTTTTACACCACGTCGCGCGCAACTCTTCCCGGGGTGTGGCGTTGAGTCGCTGCACGCCTGCTCCGCCCCTCGAAAGCGCTCGGCTCGTCGCCTGGGTGGGATGACGTCCGCACGCTCTCCCGGAGTGGAGCCGACGCCAGAGGTTGTCGGCACTTGGACGACGCACCTCCGCCACGCGCCGTCTGCCTGGTTGCTGGGCAGGCGGGCCACCGGGGCAGATTCCGTCAAGGCGTACCCGAGGGACTGGGGGCTTCCTAGCTTCTGAACGGACTCGATGATTGGGAGATTCGCGGATGCCACGTCCCTATAGCTTTGACCACTACCAGGTTCCGAAGACGCTGCCGGCGCCGAAGCGAAGCCTGCGTCGGCAGGACAAGGCGCGGCTGGCCCATTCCAAGGCGCATCCCGAGGCCATGGAGAGCCACGAGGGCGTTCACTACGGCAAGCGCTTCGCTGAGACGGAAGAACTCTACATCGCGCACCAGATGGAGGCGCAGCTCGAGGAACTGGCGCGACCGGAGCCCGACGCCAAGTTCTCTCACGGCTCGAACTTCACGCCCGCCAAGGGCTCGAAGCGCGCGCCACGCAAGGAGGCCGCTCCGTCAATGGGCGCGACAACACCGATTGGCGCGCTGCCGCCCACTCGCGAACAGCCGCCTCGCGGGCGGCTGCCGGAGATTCGCGACGAGGCGGAGCATCAAATCCAGGCCCTGCGGGGTGGACTGGGGGACGCCGTCAAGGCCGTCAGCCGGCTCCTGATGCTGCCGGTCTCCGTGGTCCGCATGGCCGCGGGCCGCATCCTGCCCCTGTCCTGAATGGGTGAGCGACGCGCGTGGAGCTGAGGCTCGTTTCGTACAACATCCATAGCGGTATCGGGACGGACGGCCACTTCGACCTGGGCCGGGTGGGCGAGGTGCTGCGTGAGGTGAACGCGGACATCGTCGCCCTTCAGGAGGTGGGGGACTTCCGCGCCGTCACGCCCCGGGAGGACCAGCCCGAGCACCTGGCGGACATGCTCGGGCTGCACATGGCCTTTGGCCCCAACGTCGTGCGCAATGGCCGGCGCTATGGCAACGCCATCCTGTCCCGGCTGCCCATCCTCAAGTCGAAGAACTACGACTTGAGCGTGGGCCGCCGGGAGCCTCGCGGCGCGCTGCGCTGCGACCTCGACCTGGGCGATGGACTGCAGCTCCACGTCTTCTCGCTCCACCTGGGCCTGCGCCTGGGCGAGCGGCGCAAGCAGGAGGCGCTGCTGCTGTCCTCGGACATCCTCCGCGACGCCGCGCGGAAGGCCCCGTTGGTCGTGTGTGGAGATTTCAACTATTGGGGGAACGGGCCGGTGCCGTCGTTGGTGCGGCAGGCCATCCACGACGCGGCGCTGGAGTTGGCGGCGCCTGCTCGCACGTACCCCACGCGTCTGCCGCTGCTGCGCCTGGACCGCATCTTCGTGGACGCGGGCGTGCGGCCCTTGTCCATCCATCCCCACCGCACGGCGCTGAGTCGCGTGGCGTCTGACCACCTGCCCCTCGTGCTGCGCTTCGAGGCCCCCATCGCCGTGGAGCCTTCGGTCTCTCCTCCGGTGCAGCTCATCGGGTAGGCTGGGGGGGATGGGCTGGCACGCGCGTTCACTGGCCGACGCTTGCGTGTGCTGGACAAAAACACCGCGACGCGGTTGTCGCGGAGCAGGTGCATGCCTAGGTTGGCCCGCACCTGAGAGGCCGTATGCGTCGGCCGGAGAGCGCATGCACGTGGGAAGTGAACAGACGGAGCGCGGTATCTCCGCGCTCGTCGGGCGCATGGCCGACGGCTTCAGCCGGCTGGTGACTCAGCACCTGCAGCTGGCGCGGATGGAGCTGGCCGAGGACGTGAAGGCCACGGGCCTGGACGTGGCGATGATCGCGGCCTTCGTGCCGTTCATCCTGGTGGGCTATGGCTTCGTGTGCGCGGCGCTGGCTGCATGGCTGTCCACGTGGCTGGGCTGGTCCGGCGCGTTGGCCGGAATCGGCCTGCTGAATCTGGTGGGCGGCGTGGGCGGTGCGGTGTGGGCGGTGAACCGGCTGAAGGCGCGCCGGATGATGGACGACACGTCCCAGGAGCTTTCGCTCAGCGTGGCTGCGCTCAAGAGTGCTGCTCCCAGCGCGTCCGTGAACGCGCTCCAGGGCTCGAGCCCTGAAATCTTCAAGGAGTCCCCCCATGGCCGATAGCAATGGACAGCCCAAGGCCTACTACGGCCCCCGCAGCAGCGCGGAGCTGCGCGCTGAAATCGAGCGCACGCGCGCCGAGCTGGCCACGTCCGTGAGCGCCCTGCGCGAGGAGGTGGCCGTGGCCGCCGACTGGCGCCAGTGGGTGAACCGCCATCCCTACGCCTGCGTGGGCGCGGCGTTCGCGGTGGGGCTGTGGCTGGGCTCCCGGGACTGATGACTTTCGTAGCACCCCCCAATTGAGGAGATGGCTTCGATGGAGATGAATCCGCAGCAGATGGCCGACAAGGCCCGCCAGTTCCAGGACCGCGTGGTGCCTCAGATTGACGAGGCCCGGCAGAACATCGTGGACCTGAATGACCGTGTGGTGAGCTTCATCCGCGCCAACCCGGGCACGTGCCTGCTGGGCGCGGTGGCCGTGGGCTTCCTCGTCGGACGCATTGCTTCGCGCCGCTGACCCGCGCGCTGGAACCACAGGAGAGGGTGAACGCATGACGACGTTTCCAGGTGCAACGGGCAACGGCACGCCGCAGGACCCGCAGGGTGGCGGTTTCGGGCAGCGGGTGGACCACATTGGCAGCGACGCGCAGCAGCTCTGGTCCGACGCGCGCGGCGCGGTGACGGACTTGGGCCAGACGCTGGACCTGCGCGGCCGCGTGGAGCGCAACCCGTATGGGATGATGGCGGCGGCGGTGGGCGTCGGCTATCTGCTGGGCGGCGGGCTCTTCACGCCGCTGACGGCGCGCATCCTCCGGCTCGGCGTGCGCCTGGCGGCGCTGCCGCTCGTCAAGGACGAGCTGTTGGGCATGGCGGAAGCGGCCTTCCAGGGCTATCAGACAGGACGTGGTATTGCTGGTCCGGGCCCGCAGGGGTCCGCCTCGGCGAACGCGACCTCCGCAGGCACTCCTCGCCCGCCGACGTACTGAGGCCGGGCTTTCCTCCACCCCATAACCCCCGGAGTCGGACATGGTGAACTTCAACAACCTCAAGAAGCTGGACAAGGACGATCTGCTGCACCTGGTGGGCCTCGAGACGCGTCGGGACACGGTCGACACGCTCCTGCCCGTCGTGGGCGCCTTCGCCGCGGGCATCCTCGTGGGCGCGGGCCTGGGCCTGCTGCTGGCGCCCAAGCCGGGCAACCAGCTGCGCGATGACCTCCGTCAGCGCCTCCAGAGCGGCCAGGACTACCTGAACAACGCGGTGGGCCGCGGCAGCGAGGGCGTGTCCCAGACGGGCCCGCAGGGCACCGTGTCCCGCAACGCCTGATTCGCGGCACACGCCGCACAGGGCCCCGGCAAGGGGCCAGGGGCCTCCATTCGCGCCGGTGACGGCCGCGGGTGGGGGCCTTCCTGTTTCGGGCCGGTTAGAGTCCTTCTTCGTGAGCGACACGACGCAGGGTGGGGTGGTGAAGCACGTTGGGGCCGGCGAGGGCGCGGCCTCGGGGCCGGACGCGGCGTTGGCGCGGCTGCGCGCGCTGGAGACGCTGGAGTCCGCGTACGAGGCGTGGCTGGAGTTGAAGCTGGAGCAGGCGGCGTCCAGCCTGCGCTTCCGGGAAGAGCGCGAGCGGTTGGAGCAGCAGGGCTCGTTCCTCCTGGGCGCGGTGCGCGCCGCGGCGCTGACGCCGGGCGCGGAGCCGGGGCTGGTGCCTGGGGCGGCGGCGCCGGGGGATTTCCTGCGCGACGCGGAGGAGAAGCTCACGCAGGCGCGCGACGCGCTCGCTCATCGTGAGGCGGAGAGCGAGGCGAAGCACGCCGAGGCCTTCGCGGAGATTCGCGCCACGCTGAAGGACCGCATCCAGCGCTACCTGAACGCGAGCCGTCCGTCCCTGACGCTGCTGCTGCGCCGCGTGGGGACGGAGCGCGCGATTCTGCATCTGGCGCGCGTGTCCGGGGACACGCCGGTGCTGCTGTGCTTCCTGTTCGCAGGGAGGATTCCGTCGCGCTACGGCTTCCTGCTGGATGACTCCACGGAGGACGTGTCCCTGGCGCCCGCGCCGCTCTACCCGGACGAGGGCGTGGGCCCCGACGAGGTGCGCCCGGATGCCGTGGGCCTGGAGTCACGCGTGCGCGGGGCAGGGGAGGTGGTGCCGCTGAAAGGCTTCCTCCCCGTGTTCGTGCCGCGCCCGTCGGGAGGTGAGGACTTCTTCCGCTTGCTGCAGCGGGGGGCCGTGTTGGAGGTGGAGGTCGTCGACGGGGCGGCCTTCCGCAATGTCCTCTCCCGCGAGGAGTCGGAACGCTTCGCGGGGCACCTGCTGCGCCTCAAGCTGGAAGGGCGCATCGGTCTGGACATCGAGGTGGGGTGAGGCGCTGACGGGGCGGCGGCGCCGCATGAGGGACTGTGCCCCTTTACCGTGTGCGCACCACGCCCACTTCGGCGATGCCCGCCAGCAGCGCGCTGCCGAGGAAGAGGTTGCCGGACTCGGCACCGCCCATGCGCACGGCGTGGAAGATGACGAGGTAGGTCTGCTCCCGCTCCGGGAAGGCGGTGGCCGGAATCGTCACGCGGGCCTCACGGTACGGGCCCGGCAGGCCCACCAGTTGGAGGAACTGGACCGGCGTGGAGGGCAGGTTGGTGTACGTCGGCTCGCCCTGGGCGCCCTCGGCGCTCAGCGGCACCACGGTGACGAAGCCGAGCGTGCGGTCCGTGTTGGCCGGCGGCGCCGGCCGGTCGAACGACAGCGGGGTGTTCGCGTCGATGCGCAGGAAGCCCTCGGGCGGGTGCAGCGCGGCGATGGTCTCCTTCACCGGCGCGTTGTCCACCTGGCCCACGTAGCGCGTGCCGCCCCGGGTCGCGATGAACTGGTACGTGGCACCCGACTGGTACGTGAAGTTGGATGCCCCCACGCTGGTGCGGCTGTAGTTGCCGGAGCCTTCGTCCGCGAGCCCCGTGGCCTGTCCCCCCACCGGCTGCACCGTGACTTCAGCCCCCGACAGGCCGGAGGGCTGCGAGTTCTCACCCGTCCGGCTGCCGAAGAAGACGATGGCGGCCGTCTGCGCCGGCAGGGAGAGCACGTCACCCCCGTCCGGGCTGAACGTGCCCGCGTCGAAGCCGGCCAGCGCGGAGGCGGAGACTTCGACCTCCGGGGTGGAGAGCAGCGTGCCGACCATGACGTGGTCGGCGGTGAGCTGGTCCAGGTCGCACGCCAGGAAGGCAAGGGAGGAGGCGGCAATCGCCGCGGACGCCAGGAAGCGTTTCATGGGCGCGCGAGCATAGCAGGCACCCCCGCGAGGACGACCGCGCTCGGAGGACCCATCTCGGGGTATCCTGGGGGCCACCCGTGCAAGGTCACCGCGTTCACTTCGCAGGCCGGCGCTTCCTGAAGCGGCTTGGCGTCTCCCTGTTGATGGCCCTCCTCTTCGGAGGCGTGCTGGGCCTGCTCGTGTATCTGCGCCCCACCGGCGTCGTGGCCCCCAAGGACCCGCCGTCGGCCTGGGTTCCTTCTTCGGCGGTGGATGCGGCGCAGGCCTGGCTGGAGGGCTGGGAGCGCGTCACCTACGACTGGCGCGTGCGGGAGCTCGGGGAGCGCTCGGAGCGCCCCGATGAGGCCGTCGTCATCGCCATCGACGACGAGACGCTCGCCGAGGCCCGTCAGGACGTCCGCCCAGGCGTGGCCTCGCAGCCGTGGCCGCGCCAGCTCGTGGGCCGCATGGTGCACCGGCTCGTCCAGGAGGGGGCGCTGCTCGTCCTGGTGGACCTGCCCTTCACGGACTTCAGTCCCAACGCCTGTACCCCTCCGGCCCCGGCGGGCCCCTTCTGTGATGACGCGGCCTTCGCCGCCCAACTGGAGAAGGACCCCGGCCGCGCGCTGCTTTCCTTCACCTGGGAGGCCCAGGGCTCGCGCGTGCTGCCTCCGGCCAACCGCCTGTGGCCGTATCGCTCGAAGGTCGGCGTCTATGACTCGACGGAGGCGGCCCAGCTCCGCGCGCAGGCCGTGCTCGCGGCGCAGCGTCCCGCCTTCATCATCCCCGCGGGCAGCCGGGTGGAGGTGTGGGGGGGCGCCATGGATGAGGCGGATGCCAAGGCCCTGGGCGCGCGCCTCGGGTCCACCACGCTCATCCTGGAGGAGCGCCGCGCCACGGACGACAGCTACCGCGTGGGCCCCACGGAGCTCTTCGTCGCGCTGGCGGAGGTCCAGGTGGAGGGGCTGGACGCGGCGGACCTCATCGAGCTGCGTCGGCTGGAGCACCCCGTGTTTCCGCTGCTGGGCGAGCGCTCGGGGTACGGCGCGTCCACGATGCTGACGGGGCGGGACGGGCGCGTGCGCGCCATGGCCCACCTGATGAGCTACACGGTCCGGGGCAAGCGCCACATCCTGCCGTCGCTGCCCTGGCCGCGGCCATGCGGCTGGCCGGGACGCGCTCGCTCCGCTACGCGGACGGCAAGCTGCACGTGGGGGACGCGTATGCCTTCCCCATGAGCGGCTCGGGTATCAGCCTGCTGCGCTGGGATGCGCCCAACGTGGGGCGGGCTCTCGCGGCTCGCTGGCACGCTCCATCCGCGCGTGGAACGTGCTGCTCAACGTCTTCGACGTGGAGGACGAACGGCCCGCGCGCTTCGAGAACGACCTGGAGGGCCGCACCGTCGTCCTCACGCGGACCGCCGGCGAGTCCGCGCACCTGCACACCACGCCCCTGGGCCCGCAGACGCCCGGGGGCGCGATTCTGGGGCAGGCGCTGGCGAACATCCTCCGCTCGGACGGCATCACCCGCGCGGCGCCGGACCTGGACCTGCTCCTCACGGTGGGGCTGGCCTTCCTCGGCGCCTTCCTCGCGCTGTCGCTCAGCTTCCTGCTGCGCTCGGTGCGCGGCGCCGTGCTCTACGTGGGCGTCCTGGTGGCGGTCATGGCGGGCTACACCTTTGGCGCCGCGTACATCTTCGTCGAGCAGCGGCTGTGGGTGGCCATGGCCGGGCCGCTGCTGGCCATGGTGGGCGCCTTCGTCGCCACCATCCGCTACGCCTACGGCACGGAGCGGCAGATTCGCGACTTCGTCCACAACGCGCTCGGGCGCTACGTCAGCCCGGACGTGGCCCGGCTGGTCGCGCGGGACTTGAATCTGATGCGCCCCGAGCGACGGCAGATGTCCGTGTACGTCTGCGACATCGAGGGCTTCACGCGACTGTCGGAGGGCCTGCCGCCCGAGCAGCTCGTGGGCTTCTTCAACGAGTACCTCACGGAGATTTCCGCGGTGGTGCGGGCCACTGCGGGGCAGGTGGACAAGTACATCGGCGACTCGGTGATGGCCTTCTGGGGCGCGCCGGTGCGCACGGACCGCCACGCCCACCTGGCCTGCGAGGCGGCGCTGAAGATGCGGGAGGTGCTGTCCGAGCGCCAGGCCACCTGGGAGAAGAAGTACGGCCACCGCCTCAGCTTCCGCGCGGCCGTGGACACCGGCGAGCTGGTGGTGGGCGACCTGGGCAGCGAGATGAAGTCCAACTACACCGTGCTCGGGGACGCGGTGGGCCTGGCCTCGCGGCTGGAGGCCATCAACAAGGTGTACGGCACCTACGTGCTGGCCGGGGACACCACCGCGCAGCTCGCCAGCGGCAGCTACGTCTTCCGCGTGGTGGACCAGGTGCGCTTCAAGGGCCGCGCGCAGCCGGTGCGCGTGCATGAGCTGGTGGCGCGCCGTGGGGAAATCACGCCGCGCATGCAGGAGCAGCTCGCGCTCCACGAGCAGGCCCTCACCGCCTACCACCAGCGCCGCTTCGCCGAGGCGCATGCCCTCTTCGAGCGCGCGTCCATGGAGTACCAGGACTCCGTCGCCGCGCTCTACGCGGCCCGCTGCGCCCGCTTCCTCGTCACGCCGCCGCCCGCGGATTGGGACGGCGTGCACGGCCTGGAAGAGGCGGGGCCCACCGCCGCGGCGGCGTGAGTCAGTCCTCGCCGCCGTCCGAGTCCGGCTGGCCGAAGAGCTCCTTCACGGGGGCGTCCTGCGCGATGTGCTCCGCCACCACGCGGCGCATCTTCTCCGCCGTCATCGCCGAGTAGTACACCTCGCCGGGCCAGCCCATGAGCTGGTAGTCCTCGGGGGAGAGCGGATCCCTCTTGCGGCCGGTGTCCTCGCGCACGACGACGTTGGGCCCCATGTGGCAGAAGCCGTAGCAGCCGCCCCGGTACAGCTCGCAGCGAGGCACCAGTCCCTGACCGGACAGCGCGTCCCGGGCCTCGGCGTAGACGGCGTCCGCGCCGCCCGCCTTGCAGCTGGAGCCCTTGCACACCGACAGTCGGTAGCGCTTCACGGCGCCCACTCCAGGGGGACGCCATCAAGCGTATTGAAGAGGTTCAGCTTCACCACCAGCCCCCTGAAAAAGCGCCGGCCCGCCTTCCGCTTCAACGCGGGAGGGCGGGCCGGGAATCCTGGCGAGGCCGTTACGGCCTCACTGGGAATCTGGATTCACTTGATGAACTTCGTCACCTGGATGGGGCCCTGCTGCGTGACGACCGTCTGGTGGCCCGCATGGGCCCCCGCGGGCAGCGCCTTGCCGTGGTGGCCGTGGTCCCCGTGCGGCAGCTTCAGCTCCACCAGGCCCTCGCCGATGCGCGTGTGCGCTTCCTTGTGGACGTGGTGCGGCTCCTCGGAGCCCTCGCGCTTGTTCCACGGGTCCGACGGGTGGGACACCGGCGCGCCCTTGAGCAGCTTCGGGATGTCGTAGACGAAGTTCTGCCGCGTGTACTCCGGCGGGGTGTGCGTGTAGGTGTCCATGCGGATGGCGTCCTTGGGGCATGCATCCACGCAGAGGCCGCACACGATGCACCGCAGCTCGTCGATGACGAACTGGGTGGGGTACTTCTCGATGACGCGGTCCTCCGCGTCGCCGCCGTCTTCCCCGTACTCACCCGCCTCGATGTAGATGCACTGCGCCGGGCAGATGGTGGCGCACATGTAGCAAGCCACGCAGCGCGGCTTGCCGTCCTCGCGCGGGACCAGCCGGTGCAGACCGCGGTAGCCCTCGGGGTAGATGGGCTTCTCCTCGGGGTACGCCACCGTCGTCATCAGGCTGGTGCCGGTGCGGTCCACCACCTGCGTGTTGGTGTCACGCGTGCCGAAGAGATTGCGGAAGAAGTGCTTCGCGGTGATGCCCAACCCGCGGAGGAGGTTGGGCACATAGGTCCGCTCGCGGATGTCCGTGCGAGGGTCCTTGCTAACCTTGTAGGCCATGATGGTTCTCGATTCCCGGATGCTGGGGCCGAAAGCTGCGGCCTAGTGGGTAGAGGCCGGGGCCGCGCCGTGGGCGTGCGCCGGCAGGTCATGGGCACCGTGCCCACCGTGTCCGTGGTCGTGGCCATGGGCGCCGTGCGCTTCCTGGGCGCCGCCCGCGGGGACCTTTGTCGTCGTGGTCAACACCACCAGGAGACCAATCTGCGCCAGGCCGAGGATGGCGAGCGCCCGCAGGGACGGATCCCAGAGGACCAGGGCACCGGTGGCGAACACGTTCACCAGGCCGATGGGGAGGAGGATCTTCCAGCCCAGGGACTGAATCTGGTCGTAGCGGAAGCGGGGGAACGTCCAGCGGATGAGCAGCTGCACCCAGATGAGGAACAGCACCTTCAGCCAGAACACCGTGCCCAGGATGGTGCCCAGCAGCCAGCCGTGCTCCTGCATGACGGGCAGGTTGGCCAGCCACTCGTTGCCGAAGGGCAGGTGGTAGCCACCGAAGAAGAGCGCCGTCGTCACGCCGGCCAGCACCACGACCTCCACGAACTCGGAGATCATGAAGAGGCCGAACTTCATGCCGGAGTACTCGACGAAGTAGCCGATGATTTCGGACTCGCCTTCGGGCAGGTCGAACGGGGCGCGCTTCGTCTCAGCGAAGGAGGCGGCGAAGAAGAGCACGAAGCCCAGCGGCTGGATGATGATGCCCCACGCGGGCAGGCCCAGGTCGAACGCGCCGTCGGTGCGCCACAGGTACTGCGCCTGGCCGGAGCCGTTGCCCAGCATGCTTCCCACGTCACCGATGATGGCGGGGAACTGCACCGAGGAGAACGTCAGGAACAGGCCGACCAGCGACAGGCCCAGCGCGACCTCGTAGGAGATCATCTGCGAGGTGGCGCGAACGCCGCCCAGCAGCGCGAACTTGTTGTTGGACGCCCAGCCGGCCAGCGCGGTGCCGTAGACGGCCAGCGAGGCGATGGCGAGCACGTAGAGGATGCCGAAGTCCGGCGTGGCCACCACCATGTCCACGTTGTGGCCGAACACCATCACCGACGGGCCCGCGGGCACCACGGCGAACAGGGCGAAGGTCGGCGCGAAGGCGAGGATGGGGCCCAGGTTGAACATGAACCGGTTGGCCGTCCCCGGAATCAGGTCCTCCTTGGTCAGCATCTTCAGCACGTCCGTGAGGATGTGCGGGAGGCCGCCCAGGGAGCGGTTCTTCAGGCCGGGCAGGGCGATGCGCGCGCGGTTGGGACCCATGCGGTCCTGGATGAACGCGCTCCACTTGCGCTCCGCCATGGTCAGCAGCGTGGCGATGACCATCACGAAGACGAGCACGAGGAACAGGATGTTGGTCAGCCGGCTCGCGCCAGTGAACCAGTGCTCCTCGACCAGCCCACCCACGAGGTAGGCCGACGCCATGCCACCCGCCATCAGGAAGACGATGGTGGACATGGCGACGAGAATCGTCAGTACGCGGCTCATGACTAGATACCCCTCACCCGAGGCGTGCCGAACTCACGGTACCCGGCGGGGCGACCGTCGGCACCTGCCGGCAGCGGATTGATGCCCGGCTTCTCCCGGTCCGCCGGAGACGCCTTCTCCCAATTGAACTCCGCGAACTCGGCCACCTTGCCGGCCAGCTCGCGCCACACGTCCACCGCGCGCTTCCAGGTGGACTCGCCACCCAGCTCGCGCGTCAGCTCCCGGACCCACTCCCAGCCAGGGACGACGTCGCCCTTGGGCGGGTACGCCTTGCGGAAGCGCTGGATGATGCCGTCCTGCTGCACGAAGGACCCCTCGTCCTCCACGTGCACGGAGGCCGGCAGCAGCACCGTGGCCTGCGCGGTGATGGCGGACTCGGTGAAGGCCTGCGCCACGAACACGTCCAGCTGACCGGCGGCCTCCGCGAAGGCGTCCACGTTGCCCGGCACCTCGGTGCCGATGGCGTAGAGCGCCTTCACCGTGCCCGCCTTCAGCGCGGTGGTGAGCGCGTCGAAGGTCTCCAACTTGAGGCCCAGCCCCTTCGCGATGAGCTCCAGGCCCTTGCGGTTGGGGTTCTTGTCCGCCGTCATCAGGAAGTGGTCGGCGGCGCCCGGAGCGCGGCCGCCCACGTACACGGTGGACACGCCCAGCGTGGACTTGGCGAAGTTCAGCCCGGCCAGCAGGTCCTCGTTGGAGGCCAGCGGCGAGGCCAGCACCGCCAACTGCTTGCTGCCCTGCACCGAGCGCAGCGCCTTGGCCGCGGCCTGGACCGCTTCCTTGCGCGTGGTGACGGGCACCGCCTCACCGGCGCGGCTGGCGCGGCGGCCCACCTGCGCCTGCAGCACGCGGCCCAGGTTCAGGTACTTGTAGGTGAGCCGGCCCTCGTCGCACATCCAGCTCTTGTTGATGGCCTCGTTCTCCCGCGGGCGGTAGCGGTACGAGTCCTGCGACATCCAGTCCACGTAGGTGGTGCAGCCGCGCGAGCAGCCGGTGCACACCGACGGGGTGGCGGACAGGAACCACGCGCGCGCCTTGAAGCGGAAGTCACGGCTGAGCAGCGCGCCCACCGGGCACACGTCCACGGTGTTGAGCGAGTAGTTGCTGCTCAGCTCGCTGCCCGGGAACACGTCGATGCGCTCGTGGCTGCCGCGGCCGAACACGCCGAGCTGCGGCTCCTTGGCCACTTCGTTCATCACGCGCACGCAGCGGGTGCACATGATGCAGCGCTCCTGGTCCAGCACGACGCGGGGCCCCAGCACCTTGCGCTTGTTCTTGAGGGCCTTGGTGCCCTCCAGGCGCGAGGGCCGGTAGTCGTACTTCATGTAGTAGTCCTGCAGCTTGCACTCACCGGCCTGATCGCAGATGGAGCAGTCGACCGGGTGGTTCAGCAGCAAGAACTCCATCACCGCGCGCTGCTGCTCCTTCACCTTGGGCGTGGTCGTCTTGACGGCCTGGCCCTCGGCCATGGGCGTCTGGCACGCGGGCACCAGCTTGGGCGCGTTGGACGCCTCGATGAGGCAGATGCGGCAGTTGGCCGCGATGGAGAGGCGCGGGTGGTAGCAGTAGTAGGGGATGTCCGAGCCGACCATCTTGGCCGCCTCGATCATGTTCGTCCCCGGCTTCACCACGACTTCCTTGCCGTCGATGGTGGCGGTGATGAACCCCGGGTTCTTCGGCGCCGGCTTGGGCGGAGGGCCCGCGGGCGGCTTGGGCGGCGGCGTCCCCGTGGGGCCGCTGGCG
>JBKGHI010000155.1:0-20394 GCA_046520405.1 Myxococcus sp. 1LA | reverse complement strand
GAAGGCCGCGGGCGACAAGGTGCGCGAGGCCCTGACGGCCGCCGCGGACCACCTGCCCACCTCCGCGCCGCCGCCCTCCGCCCTGCTCAAGCGGCGGTAGCGCCGAGACACGCGGAGAACGCGGGACGCACGCTCGAGGCGAAATCGCGACGTCTCTGTCATGGCGGCGGTCCACTGGCAGGCCGCCTTTCACACATCCGCAATCGCGAACCTTGAAGCCGCTGCCATCCCACTGTTAGTGGGACCAGCAATGAATGCAGGGGAAGAACCCGCCTCAGGCCAGGCGGTCCAGCGCGCCATCTGGATTCGCCTTCGCGCGGCAACGCGCCGCTTCACCCACGCCGCACTGGGAGCGTCCAACCGCCTGCGGCTGCCTGGCCCCTCCGTCCTTCCGGTGGCGGGCGCGGTCGTCGGTCTGTACAGCGGGCTGGCGGCCGGCATCTTCTCCAGCCTCATCGGTCTGGTGAGCGGGCTCACCTTCGGCGTGGCCACGCTGAAGCACACGCTGCGCGAGGACCAGTTCCGCTCCCTCATGGATGCGTTCGCCGCGGCCCGGTGGCATCCGGAGTACGCCTTCATCGGCGTGCCGCTGGCGGCCGGCGCGCTGCTGCTGTCGCGCATCATCGAGCCGGGAGGGCCGCGCGACGAGGTGAAGCGCCGGCTGCGCCTGCTGGCCCTGCTGACGCTGGGCGGCCTGTCGCTCTACTACCCGCTGGTGGCGCTGTCCGCGCTCAACACCGTGTTCGGCCACAGCCACAACCTGGTGGAGGCGCTGCCCCACCTCCCGTGGTGGCTGATGCTGCTGGCGCCCACGGTGGGCGGCGTGGTGGTGGGGCGCCTGCTGCGGGACAGGCCGGAGACGCACGGCCACGGCGTGCCCGAGGTGGTGCGGGCGGTGAAGAGTGGCGCCAACGCCCTGCCTGCCGACCGGGGCCTGCTGAAGCTGGTGGCGTCCGCCATCACCATTGGCAGCGGCGGCTCGGCGGGCCGCGAAGGGCCCATCGTCTACGGCGGCGCGGCGTTCGCCTCCACCGTGGGCCGGCTGCTGGGCTTCAGCCGCAAGGAGCTGTCCATCCTCCTGGCCTGCGGCGCGGGCGCGGGCATCTCCGCGTCCTTCAACGCCCCCATCGCCGGCGCCGTGTTCGCGATGGAAATCATCCTGCGCGAGTTCGAGCTGCGCGTCTTCTCCCCCATCATCCTGGCCAGCGTGGCCGGTACCCTGGTGAGCCAGGGCGTCATGGGTGAGTCCTCCATGCTCCGGCAGGTCCCCTACGAGCTGGTCAGCGGTGGCGAGGTGCTGGCCTACGCGGGCCTGGGCATCACCTGCGGGCTGCTGGCCTTCACCTTCGTGCAGTTGCTGCACGGCGTGGAGCACTACTTCCATGGCCACGGCAAGGGCCGGGTGTCCTCGTGGCTGGGCAGCAAGCCGCTGCCCCTGCGCGCGGGCCTGGGCGGGCTGTGCGCCGGCATCCTGGCCTTCGCCAGCCCCACCGTCTGGGGCAGCGGGCACGACTACATCAACCTGGCCGCGCTGGGGCGGCTGTCCTTCGTGTTCCTCATCACCGCGTGCCTGCTGAAGCTGGTGGCCACGGCCGTCACCATCGGCTCGGGCGGCTCGGGCGGCACCTTCTTCCCGGCGGCGCTCATCGGCGCCATGGCGGGCGGCGCGTTTGGCACGCTGGTGCACTACTTCTTCCCGGCCAGCACCGGCCCCAGCGGCGCGTATGCCCTGGTGGGCATGGGCGGCGCGGTGGCGGCGCTCACCCGGGGCCCGCTCACCGGCATGATGATGCTGTACGAGCTGAGCGGGAACCACGACATCATCCTGCCGCTGATGGTGACGTGCACCATCTCCTCCGCGCTCTGCCACTACCTCACCGAGCGGAAGGCGCCGAAGGTCCAGAGCGACGCGGACCTCCTGGAGGCCACGCCGGTGCGTTCGCTGATGACGCACCTGACGCCCGTGCCCGCGGGCACGCCGCTGCGCGCGCTGACGGACCTGCTGCTCACCTCCGAGGCGGGCACCCTGCCCGTCCTGGACACCGTGGGCCGCATCTACGGCACCGTGCAGGTGGAGCAGTTGCGCGAGGTGTGGCGCGACGAGTCCGTGTACCCGCTGCTGGTGGCCAGCGACCTGGCGCGCAAGCTGCCCGCGCTGGCGCCCGATGCGAACCTGGCCCACGCGCTCCACGTCATGGACCATGAGGACGTGGACGCCCTGCCCGTCACCGTCCCACCGGGCAGCCCCACCTGCGGGCTGCTCACCCGCGCCGCGGTGCGCAGGTTCCTCTTCGCGCAGCACGCCCAGTCCCACGCGGAGGGCGACTACCCCATCACCCCCTCCGAGGCCCGCTGACGCCGCCTCCGCTCAGTGCATCGGGACGCCCGGGGGCGACGACAGCGCCCCCCGCGAGCCCATGAGGCTGGCATAGGCGGAGAGGTAGCGGCTGGCCATCCGCCGGGGCGCGTACGTCAGCGCCCACGCCCGCGCCCGCAGGGCCAGCCGGGTGCGCAGCGCGGCGTCCTCGCGCAGCCGCTCCAGCGTCTCCACCAGCGCGTCCACGTCATCCGGGGGCACGAAGCACGCGGCCCCGTCCCCCCACACCTCGCGCAGCGACGGGATGTCCCCCAGCACCAGCGCGCAGCCGGACAGGGCCGCCTCCAGCGCGGAGAGGCCGAAGGGCGCGTAGCGGGCGGGCAGCACGAAGATGGAGGCCCGCGCCATCCACTCCGCCAGGGCGTGGGACTCCAGGTGTCCCATCCACTGGAGGTTGCGGGGCTCCGTCTTCCGTTCGGAGGGATGGCGCGCGTCGCCCACGAGCTTCACCGGCCAGCCCAGACGAGGCGCGGCGGCCTCCAGCACCGCGACGTTCTTCGCCTCGTCCCAGGGGCTGCCCACACTCAGGATGAAGGGCTCCCGCTCCGAGCGCGGAGGCACCCGGTCCGACCGCCGGCCATGGGGGATGACCTCCGCCGCGGCCAGCGCGCCGTAGTGCGTCTGGAGCGCGACGAGCAGGTCCATGCTCGGCGCCACCACCCGGCCCGCCGCGCGGAGGCCCGAGCTGACGGCTTCCTGGTAGCGGGCGTGGCGCTCCGGGGCGTCCTCTCCCTTCACCGCGCGCCACCACGACAGGCTGCACGCATGGCCCACCACCAGCGGCTTGTGCAGCCATGGCAGCGCGCCGTGCACGTAGCCATTGAGGTGCACCACGTCCGGACACACCCGGCGCTCCAGCGCGAGCAGCCAGTCACCGGCCGAGCGTACGTCCTCCCAGGGGTCCTCCATCCACTCCAGCCGAAAGCGTCCCTCCTCGACGGCGAGGTTGGGGATGCCACGCGCCTCCGCCCACTGCGCACCGGAGAGCGGGGCCCCCATGGTCGCCAGCGTCACCTCCACCCCGTGCGGCGCGAGCGCCCGGGTCAGCTCCAGCGCATAGGTCCAGATGTCTCCCACGGCATCGGCCGTCATCAGCACCCGCCGCACGGTCCGACCCGACGTGATGTCACGGCCCGACGCGGGCCTGCCCTCCCGGGGCGGAGCATTGATGTCAGGCCCTTCCACTTCGCTCGCCATGCGCATCCGCTGACTGTTCATGGTCCCCCCTCCGCCGGCCCCCGGGCTCGTGGAGGGCAACGTAAGCCGAGCGCCTCCATGGGAGGATTGCCCCACCGCGCCCCCTCCCTGCACGACAGCCGATGGAAGGGGCGACGAGGCCCCGCCCGGGCCCCTCCTCGTCCGCCCGCCGGGCCGGGCAGATACCTGTCGGGACACCCTGGCCGACAGACGCACGAAGGGTCATGCTGGGAACACGAGAGGCCCTCCATGGAGATTCTCCGAGCGACTCCGTCCGAGCACACGCTGCTTCGAAACCTCTATCCGCTCTACCTCCACGACCTGAGCGAGTTCGGCGTCGAATACGCGTTGGACGAGCAGGGGCGCTGGCGGCCTGACTTCCTGCCCACGTGGCTGATTCCCGCCCCCGAGGTCCACCCGCTGCTGCTGCGCTGGGAGGGACGCGTCGTGGGCTTCGCCTTCGTGGGCCAGTCCCCCTTCCCCTACATGACGCCTGGGCGCGACTACCGGATGAGCGAGTTCTTCATCCTCCGAAGCGAGCGGCGCAGCGGCCTGGGCCGGCGCGCGGCCATGGCGGTGTTCGACCTCTTTCCCGGCATCTGGGAGATGTCTCAGCTGCCTCGCAACCGCGCCGCCATCGCCTTCTGGCGGAGCGTCATCGACGAGTACACGGGCGGCGCCTTCGAGGACACGTTCATTGATGGCGCGCCCGCCCAGGTCTTCGACAGCCGGCAGCGCGTCTCGCCCGGGCAGGGACGGTAGGATGGCCGCGTGGCTTCACGGAGCCGCAGGGCTGGTGCTCGCGCTGCTGCTGAGTGGCTGCAAGCGGGAGGAGGACACGGCCGCCTCCAAGGTGGAGACGCCTCCGGCGCCCACCGAGGTGACGCTCCAACTCGCCGATGCCTCCGCCGAAGCGGAGCACCGGCAGCTCATCGCCGCGTTCGAGGCGCGCCACCCGGATGTGAAGGTCCGGCTGCTGCCCGTGGCGAAGTCCCCCGCGGCGCCTTTCGAGGGGACACCGCCGGACCTCCTGCTCGTCGGCGACCGGGAGGTCGGCGTGCTCGCCGCGCGCGGTGAGTTGGCCCCGATGGGGGCCCGGTTGGAGCGGAGCCGGGTGCTGCGGGAGCGGGACTTTCATGCCCCCGCGATGGAGGCGTTCCGGCTGGGCGGCGCTTTGACGTGCCTGCCCCGGGAGACCTCCAGCCTCGTCGTCTATTGGAACCGCGCGCTGTTCCAGCGGCTGGGGGTTCCCACGCCCAAGCCGGACTGGAGCTGGGATGAGTTCCGCCAGGCCGCGCAGGCCCTCACCCGCGATGAGAATGGCGACGGGCGCGTGGACGTGCATGGGCTCGCCTTCGAGCCGTCCCTGTCCCGGCTCGCGCCGTTCCTCTGGCAGGCCGGTGGGGACGTGGTGGACGACGTGCAGGCGCCCCGGCGACTCGAGCTGCTGGGAGCGTCCTCGCTGGAGGCCCAGCGCTTCGTGCTGCGGCTGCAGCGTGTCTTTCGGGTGATGCCCTCCCGTGAAGAGGCGGCGGCGGAGCGGCCCGGGGCGCGCTTCGCGGCGGGCCGGCTGGGCATGCTCCTCGATACCCGGCGTCAGGTGCCCGTGCTTCGCGCGGTGCCGGGCCTGGACTGGGACGTGGCGCCACTTCCCCGCCACCGGACGGTGTCCACGGTGCTCCAGTCGGAGGCCTACTGTCTGACGCGCGCCTCCCAGGCGCAGGACGCCGCGTTCCGCTTCGTGGAGTTCGCGCTGGGCCCGGTGGGCGCGGAGCTGAGCGCTCGGCACGGCCGCATCGTCCCGTCCCTGCGCAAGGTGGCGGAGAGCCCCGCGTTCCTGAGCCCGGGTGAGGCCCCCGCGTCGGCCCGCGTCTTCCTGGATGTCATCCCCGCCATCCGGCGGCTGCCCACCACGGCGGCGTGGCGAACGGCGGAGGAGCGCGCGGACGCGCTCGTCGAAGAGTGGCTGTACGCCGAGCCGCCCGGCGGGACGAAGCTGACGGAGAAAGACGGCCCGGCAGCGCGTGGCGCTGGGAAGGCTGGTGGCTCGGCGACGGCCCGGCGCGGAGGCGCGCGAGACGAGGTGAGCTCGCTCGGCCATGCGGTGGATGAGGCCGCTCGGGGGCTGCTCGCTCCGGAGCAGCCTCCCACCGCGTCGCCTTGAGTGGGGCCGTTACCTGGTGCCCGAGTCCGGCGCCTTCGCGTCCGCGCCGGCCGGCTTGCGCAGCGGGCACGCGACAATCGCCCCGTCCGGGTTGATGGCGTCGTTGCCGGATTCGACCTTCAGAATCCGCCGGTCCTCGCCCACGACGAACGTGTACCGCTTCGGCGCGGACAGCAGCGGCATCTTCACGTCATAGGCGCTGACGACCTTGCCGTCCGGGTCGGGGATGAACGGAAAGGGCGCCTTCAGGTCGGCCTTGAAGCGCGTCAGCGTCTCCGCGTCATCCATGCTGATGGCCAGCACCTGGCCCTGGGCCTTCTCCACGTCCGCGTACCGGTCCCGGTACGCCTTCAGCTCACGGGTGCAGCCCCCGGTGAAGGCCTTGGGGAAGAAGGCCAGGATGACGGGCCCCTTCTTCACCATCTCCGACAACGTGTAGACGTTTCCGGCGGAGTCCTTCGCCGTGAAGTCCGGCGCCGTCTCCCCGACCTGGGGAACGGCGCCGCTGAAGAATCCCGCGACGAGCAATGGCACGAGCATGGGCGGGACTAGACAGGCTTCCCGCCCCTGGAGCAAGGCGAACGCGGGCTACTTCTTCGCCTCCGCCATCCGCGCCCACACCGCCGACGCGGCCTCCCGCGCCTGCTCCGCCACCACGGTGGGGCTCACCGACAGCGGCCGGCGCGCCCACATGCGCCACACGCCATCCACCATCACCGCCTCCACGTGGCGGCTGCCCAGACCGAACACCACGTGCCAGCCCAGGTTCTCCGCCGTCAGCGGCGTGGCCGGCAGGTAGTCCAGGATGAGCAGGTCCGCGAGCGCGCCCTCGCGCATGGGTCCCACCGGCACGTCGAATATCTGCGACGCCATGCGGTGCCCGTTGGCCAGGTAGCGCAGCACGTCGATGGGCTGCCCCGCCTCGCGCGAGCGCAGGTACGCCGCCTGCGCCTCCGCGAACAGGTCCGCGGACACGCCATCCGCGCCCAGCGTGGCCCGCGCGCCGAACTTCAGCGCCGGCGCGTAGCCCACCTCCAGGCCCTGGTTGGCGCGCGGCGTGTGGACCAGCCACGCGCCCGTGGCAATCACCTGCGCCAGGTCCGCCCAGTCCAGGTGCCCCACGTGCGCCAACTGGCTCTTGGGCGACAACAGGCCCGCCTCCAGCAGCCGCGACACCGGCGAGGCCCCATGGTTTTCATTGGAGAGGCGCTCGTCGAGCGGGTCCTCCGCCAGCGGCAGGTGCAGCCCGCCGTTGCCCAGCGTCTTCAGCGCCTCCGCCAGGCCTTGCAGCGCGTCCGGCCCCAGCGTGAAGCACGGCGCCGCGCCCACCTGCCCCCGGAAGCGCCCCTTCGCCTTCTTCGCGAAGCTGACCGTCTCCTCCAGCCCCTCCTCGCGGCCCAGCGCGCCCTGGCGGTCCGACACCGCGTAGGCGAGCACCCCGCGCACCCCCACCTCATGGAGCCCGCGCGCCAGCCGCGTCAGCGAGCCGGAGATGGCCTTGGGCGACGCGTGCAAATCACACACGGTGGTGGTGCCGCACTGAAGCGCCTCCAGGCCACCGGCACAGCCGGCCACCTGCACGGCGTCCAGGTCGAGCGCGTTCTCGTAGGGCCAGGCCACCTGCTCCAGGATGTCCTGGTAGGACTCCAGCGGTGGGCGTGGCATGCCGCGGCCCAGCACCGCATACAGACGGTGGTGCGCGCTCACCAGCCCCGGGAAGACCAGCTTGCCCGACAGGGCCACGACTTCATCGTCCGGGCCCGGTGTCAGGTCCTGCCCGCGGGCGACGATTCGCTCTCCTTCAATGCGCAGGTCCACACGCTCGACCAGCGCCGGCTCCAGTTCAACGACGTAACCACCCTTGAGGACTGTGCCCAACCATCCCTCCGGACGCAGCGCGTGCGTGTGTCTGGGCCACCTCCCGCCAGGCCCATGAGACAAGCCGGACGTTAACACTCCCGCCCCGTCGTGCGAGCGGGCAGGTAGCGGACCCCCACCCGCCGTAATGGCCACAACACTGTGCGCGGACGGGCCCCTACACGTAGACTGCGCGCACTTTGGAGCCGGAGCAGAACCCCAATCAGGTGGGTCGCTACCGACTGTCCGCGCGTATCGCGACAGGCGGCATGGCGGAGGTGTACCTGGGGCGCCGCATCGACGACGACGGCAGCCGCGGGCCCGCGGTGGCGGTGAAGCGCCTGATGCCGCACCTCGCCTCGGACCGGCGCGTGGTGCAGATGTTCCTCAACGAGGCCCGCATCACCGCGCAGGTGCGACACCCCAACGTCGTCACCATCATCGAGCTGGGCATGGAGGGCAGCGAACCCTTCATCGCCATGGAGCTGCTGGAAGGGCGCTCCTTCGCCGAGCTGCGCCAGGAGGCCGCCGAGCACGGACAGCGCGTGCCGCTGGGCATCACCCTGCGCGTGCTGGTGGAGGCCTGCCGAGGGCTCGACGCGGCGCACCGTGCCGTGGACGAGGCCGGCCGGCCGCTGCGCATCGTCCACCGCGACTTCACGCCCGACAACATCCACGTGGGTGTGAATGGGGCGGTGAAGGTCATCGACTTCGGCATCGCGAAGGCGGACGCGCTGGGCTCGGGCACGGAGCCCGGCATCCTCAAGGGCAAGTTCTTCTACATGTCGCCGGAGATGATTGCCGGCAAGCCGGTGGACCACCGCGCGGACCTGTTCGCCGCGGGCGTCATGCTCTACGAGCAGCTCTGCGGCCGCCGCCCCTTCACCGGACTGTCCGCCGATGAGGTGCTGGGCC
Source organism: Myxococcus sp. 1LA (assembly GCA_046520405.1). Taxonomy (GTDB): domain Bacteria; phylum Myxococcota; class Myxococcia; order Myxococcales; family Myxococcaceae; genus Myxococcus. The sequence continues at coordinate 11,884 of JBKGHI010000155.1, read as the reverse complement.
GCATCGCGGAGGGACGTCCCAAGCCCCCCACCGCCTTCGACCCGTCCGTGCCCACGGCGCTCGAGTTGGTGTGCCTCACCGCGCTGGCGCGGGACCCGGCCGCGCGCTTCGACAGCCTTGAATCGTTCATCGCGGCCATCGAGGCCATTGGCGGCGCCGCGGAGATCGCCTCGCGCGAACAGCTCGCCGCCTACGTAGATGCGCTCTTCCCGCCCGACCGCGACCCCAAGCGGCTGGCCCTGCGGCGCGCGCGGCTCGCGGACCCGTCCCACGGCAGCACGCCGCCACCGCATGTCCGTCCTCTCCTGAGCGCCATCGACGTTCCCGCCGCGTGGCCCCAGGTGTCCCGCACCACGAATCCCGACGCCGCCACGGTGGCGGGCGCCACGCGGAAAGCGCTCGCGGGCGAGGCGTCTTCGACACATCCCGAGGCAGGGCTCGCGGGGCACCCGTCAGCCGCCGTCCCTCAAGATGGGGCGCATCCTGGAGGGATGCCAGGAACCACCGCTCCGCAGGGCGCGGCGGCGCACAGCGCGGCTCACACGGGCGGCTCTCCGACGGGCGCCGCTCCGCGAGCGACGACCGCCCCTACCTCTGAACTCACAGGACGCCCGGCCGCTGGCGCCCAGGACGAATCCTCTTCACGCAGCCGGCGCTCGCGCCTGGGCCCCCTGCTCGCGGGCGTGATTGCGCTGGGCGCGGTGGGCGTGGGCGCGACGTGGCTCCTCACGCGCCCCGCCGCGCCTCCCGCCGAGCGCCTGGCCCAGGCCGAAGCCGCCACCACGCCGGATGCGAAGGCAGAGGCCCTGAAGGGGCTCGCGTCGGACAACCGGGCGAGCGCGGAGGAGCTGAACCGGGCCAGCACGCTGCTCCTGGAAGCCGGCGCGAACACGGAGGCCCTGGCGCTGGCGGAGGGCTTCGTGGCGCGCTTCCCCCAGGACATCGAGGGGCACCTGCTCGCCGCGCGCGCCGCCACGGAGCTGCGGCTGGGCAAGCGGGCCGAACGCGCCATCGAGGAAGCCACCGCGCTGGCGCCCAAGGACCTTCGTCCCGCCCTGGCCCTGGCCGAGCTGCGCGAACGCCAGGGTGACCTCTCCGGCGCGCTGGCCGCGCTGGCCACGGTGCATGCTCGCAAGCCCGGCTCCGCGGAGGTGACGCCGCGCTACGGCTTGCTGCTCTCGCAGAGCGGCCGGCTGGATGAAGCCGCCAGCGTGCTCTCCACCTGGACGCGCTCCCACGACGACGCGGCGAGCCTCGCCGAGCTGGGCTTCGTGCGCTTCCGCCAGCAACGCGTGGACGAGGCCGCCACCCTGCTCAAGCGCGCGATCCGCAAGGCCCCCAAGCTCGCGGTGGCGCACTACTACCTGGGGGCGGTCCTCTTCCGGCAGGGCGACACCGCGGGCGCCGAGCGGGCCTACGTCGAGGCGGACCGCCTCTCACCCGAGGACCCTCGAGCCCTGGCCTCCCGCTGCCAGGTGCATGCCCATACCGGCAACACGGCGGGCGTCGCCGAGGTGAAGCGCGCCCTGGCCGAACGCTTCCCAACGCGCGCGGAGGCACTGGCCGCGGAGTGCGTCGCGGTGAATTGACGCGAACAGTCCGTGCACCAGGCCCCCAGCCCATTAACTTCTCAAGCCATGCGCTTTCGCAGCCCTCGCCTCGCCCTCGGGGTCCTGCTCGCCGGTGTCACGGCGTGCTCGTCCTCGGACACTTCGCGCCGTCCCTCGCAGGAGGATGCCGGCATCGTCCCTCCCACCGGCGAGGAGCCCGCGGTGCCGGAGCGCACGGCCTGCACCGGACTCACCGAGGGGCCCGGCACCTACGACTGGACGGTGCAGCACGACGGGCGCACCCGCCACTACCGCGTCCACGTTCCTCCGGGCTACGACGCCACCCGGCCCACCGCCGCCGTGCTGGCCTTCCATGGCTTCGGCTCCAACGCGCTGGAGATGGAGGGGCTGATGGGCCTGTCCACGCTGGCCGACACGGAAGGCTTCCTCGCCGTATACCCCCAGGGCCTCAGTTCGTCGGAGATCAACAACCAGGGGACCGACGGCACCAGTCGAGGGTGGAACGCGGGCGCGTGCTGCGGCCCCGCCTGGACCGCCAAGGTGGATGACGTGGGCTTCGTGGACGCGCTGCTGACGGACCTGGACTCGCGCGTGTGCGTGGACACGCGCCGGACCTTCGCCACCGGCTTCTCCAACGGCGGCTTCTTCTCGTACCAACTGGCCTGCCAGCGCGCGAGCCGCTTCGCCGCCATCGCCCCCGTGGCGGGCACGGAGGGCGCATCCCCGTGCAACCCGTCGCGCCCCGTGCCGGTGCTGCACATGCACGGCACCGCCGACCCGGTCATCCGCTACCAGGGCGGCAGCAACCTGGGGCCCTTCGGCGGCACCTACCCGTCCGCGGAGGAGTCCGCGCGGCGATGGGCCGAGCGCAACGGCTGCACGGGCCCCACCGTGGAGACGTACCAGCAGGGCGACAGCACCTGCACCGCCGCCACCGGGTGCAGCCCGGAGTCCGCCACCGCCTCGCTGTGCACGGTGCAGGGCGGCCAGCACACCTGGCCCGGCTTCACGGACTTCAACCACGGCGGCACGCCCCACCTGGACGCCACGCGCGAAGCATGGAAGTTCTTCCAGACCCGTCCCCGGCCCTGAGGCCCACCCCGAGGAGCACCCCGCCATGCCGTCACGCGCCCTCATCATCAACGCCGATGACCTGGGCTACGACCCGGGCGTCACGCGCGGCATCCTCCGCTCCATGCGAGAGGGCGTCGTCTCGTCGGCCACCTTCATGGTGAACACGCCCTTCTCCGAGGCCGCCGCCCGCGAGGCCCGGGGCCTCTCCATCGGCCTGCACCTCAACCTCGCCCGGGGCACGCCGGTGTGGAGCGGCTTCCCGCGCGAGCTGCTCGGCGAGGATGGCGGCTTCGTGGAGGCCCGCGCGGGCAGCCTGCCGGCGGACGTGGTGGAGGCGGAGGCCTTCGCCCAGCTCGCGCGGCTCGCGGGCCTGCTGGGCCAGCCGGCCACTCACGTGGACGTGCACAAGCACCTGCACCTGCACGCGGGCGTGCTGGAGGGCCTGGCCCGGGCCGCGCGGAGCGTGGGCGTGCCGGTGCGCTCCATCAACCCGGAGATGCGGCGCGCGCTCCAAGCCCAGGGCGTGGCCACCAACGCGCACTTCGTGGGGGACGCGGGCGCGGAGGCCTACTGGACGCTGGAGCGCTTCGCGTCGGAGCTCGCCGCCCTGCCCGCGGACGGCGTCATCGAGCTGATGTGCCATCCGGGCTACCGGCCGGAGACGCTCAAGAGCGGCTACGCGGCCCAGCGCGAGGTCGAGCTGGAGACCTTCCTCCACCCCCAGGCCCGCGAAGTCCTGGCCCGGGCGGGCATCGCCCCGGTGGACTTCCGCGTCTTCAGGTCCGCGAGCTGAGCAAATCCAGCGGCACCTCGGCCGTGGGCCGCCGCTCCACGGAGAGCGCGTTGCGCACCCGGGCCACCAGGTCCTCGGGCCGGTAGGGGCGCGTACACAGCGACGTGCTCTCCTGGGCCCACCAGGGCCGCTCGTCACCTGCCAGCAGGATGGGCACGGGCCTCGCGCGCGGCAGCGTGGCGAAGGTCTCCAGGAAGACGCCCGTCTGTGCCTGGGTGGCGCTGGTGGACAGGACGATGAGGTCCACCGGCAGGTGCGTGGCCCGCCGCAGCGCCTCCGCCCGTCGCGGGCGGTGAGCACCTCGAAGCCCTCGGAGAGCAGCGCCCGCTCCGCCTCGGCCTCCTGCGTCTGGTCCTCGTCCAGCAGCAACAGCCGGTGGGGCAGCCGCTTCACATCATGCGCCGCCATGCGCGGCAGGCTCAGCGAGAAGGTGCTTCCCTGCCCCTCCGCGCTGCGCATCGACAGCGCGCCGCCGTGAAGCCGGGCGATGGAGTGGCTGATGAAGAGGCCCAGCCCCAGCCCGCCGAAGTTGCGGTGCGACACGTTGCGCGCCCGGTAGAAGCGCTGGAACACCTGCGACTGGTCCGCGCCCGGAATGCCGATGCCGTGGTCCTGGACGTGGATGCGCGCCTCGCTCTGGAAGCGCTCCACCGTCACGACGATGGGCTCTTCCGACGCGCTGTACTTGTGCGCGTTCTCCAGCAGGTTCACCAGCACCTGCTCCAGCCGGTCCCGGTCTCCGCGCACCCAGACGCGCTCGCGGGGCACCTCCACCGCGAAGGGCCGCTCGAAGGCCGCGCGGAAGTGGTCCACCACCTCCGCCACCAACTGCCCCACCTCCAGCGGCGCCAGGTCCAGGGCCAGCTTCCCCGCGTCCAGGCGCGACGCGTCCAGCAGGTCATCCACCAGCCCCACCAGCCGGTCCACCTGCCGCTTCGACTTGAGCACCGTGGCCAGCTCCACCGGCTGGCCCGACGCCAGGCGCCGCTCCATGGTGAAGAGCCCCAGCTTCAGCGGGGTGAGCGGCGTCTTCAGCTCGTGGCTGGCGATGGAGATGAACTCCTCGCGCACCTGGAGCGCCGCCTTGGCCTCGCGCAAGAGGCGCGCGTTCTCCACCGCCACCGCGAGCTGGTTCGCCGCGGCGCTCCACAAGTCCAGCTCCCGCACGGAGAAGGACGTGCCCTGCTCCTTGTAGAGCAGCAGCAGGCCCACCGTCCGGCGCGGCGCGCACAGCGGCACCGCGGCGAAGATGGAGCCCATGGAATCCCCATAGCCCCGCTGGATGCCGAGCTGCGCCTGACGCAGCGCCAGCGCCTGCCGGAACGGGTCTGACTGGGCGTCGAAGACGGCCTCGGGCGCCTCCGAGCCAGCCAGGTCCGACACCGCCACCCGGCGCAGGGCGCCACCCTCCTCCTCGCAGAGGAAGACTTCGGCGCGGCGCACGTGCGCGCAGCGGACCAGGGCCACCACGGCGGCGGCGCAGACGCTGTCCACCTCCAGCGTCTCGCCCACCGAGCGGGCAATCTCCTGCACCGCCTGGGAGAAGGCGCCCTCGTCATCCACGCCGGAGGGCTCTACCACCAGCCAGGCGCCCGCCGCCTCGCCCGCCGCAGCGGGCTTCACCTGCACCCGGACCTGCCTCAGCGCCCGGGTGATGACGTGGCCGGTGTGGGATGCACCGTCCCGGATGGCGCGCTCCAGGGCGTCCAGGCTCCGGGTGCGCTCCAGGGCATCACGCAGGTCTCCGCCAGCGTGCAGGGCCACGCCCGTCTTGTGGGCGAAGCCTTCCTCGCACCACTGCACACGCAGGTCCGCGCCCACGCGAACCAGCGCCAGCGGCAGGCACGAGAATGCATCTTCGACGTCGGAAGGAAGCGGCATGTGCTGGGCTGGGGAAGAGACGTCCCTTGATTATGAACCCCCGCCCGAGCGGCAACCGGGCCCCCCCCTGGATTCACCCCCACTGGACGCCAGGCGCGTTGGCAGGCGGACATCGAAGGGAGGGATGACACGCGGCGTTGGTGTGGTAGACGACAGCGCCATGCCCTCGCAGCCGTCCAAGGAACTGCAGACCTTCCCCAACCCCGCCGCCGATCGCGACTATGAAATCGCGTTCGACGTGCCGGAGTTCACCTGCCTCTGCCCGCTCACCGGTCAGCCGGACTTCGCACGGTTCAAGATCACGTACGTGCCGGACCAGACCTGCATCGAGCTGAAGAGCCTCAAGCTCTACATGTGGGCGTACCGCAATGAGGGGGCCTTCCACGAGAAGGTCACCAACACCATCGCGGACGACATCATCAAGGCCATCCAGCCGCGCAAGCTCACCGTAGTGGGCGACTTCTTCGTGCGCGGCGGCATCGGCACCATCGTCACCGTCACGCACGACAAGTCCAAGCAGCAGGCCTGAGCCGCTCGTCGGGCCTCAGCGGGTGAGCTGCTCCACCAGCGGCGCCCACTGCGCCTGGGTGAAGTAGAGCCCGGTGCCCGCCGCCGTCATCAGCGCCACGGCGGCGGCCAGCCACTTGAGCTTCCCGCCCTGGCGGGAGCGCCCCGTGTCGAACACCTCCACCGCCGCGTCCAGCTCGTGCGGCCGCATGAGCTGCTGGGCCTCCGTCTCCGTCAGCTTCTGCCGGTGTCGCAGGAAGGCCACCAGCAGGGCCGCGTGGGACACCTGCACCTCCTGCGCGAGGAAGACGTCCAGCTCGCGGCGCATGGCCGCGGCGTCCGGGTAGCGGGCGTCCGGCTTCACCTCCATGGCGCGCTGGATGATGCGCGCCAGCGGCGCGGGGACGTTGGGCGCCACCTTGGCGAGCGGCGTGTACTTGCCGTCGCGAATCTTCGCGAAGACCTCGCCCGCCGTCTTGCCGTGGAAGGGCCGCGCGCCGGAGAGGGCTTCGTAGAGCAACACGCCGAGCGAGAAGATGTCGGTGCGGCCATCCACCGGCACGCCCGTCACCTGCTCCGGGGACATGTATGACGGCGTGCCCACCGCCATGCCCTGCTGGGTGAGCGCCTCCATGCCCACGTCCTTGGCGATGCCGAAGTCCATCAGCTTCACCTCACCGGACTTGGTGAGCATGACGTTGGCGGGTTTGAGGTCGCGGTGGATGATGTGGCGGAAGTGCGCGTGGTCCAGCGCGCTGGCGATGCGCGCGGCGATGACGCCGGTGACGTCCGCTGGCAGCGGGCCTTCCTTGATGAGCGTGTGGAGCGTGGGGCCGTCCACCAGCTCCATCACCATGAAGAGGCTCTCGCCCTTCTCCACCATGTCGTACAGCGTCACGATGTTCTGGTGACGGAAGGCCGCGAGCGCGAGCGCCTCGCGCCGGAACCGAGACAACGTCTCCCTGTCACGCTGGCCATCCGGGAGCAGCTCCTTGATGGCGACCTCGCGCTGCAACATCTCGTGCAGGCCCCGGTACACCAGGGCCATGCCACCACGGCCCAGCTCTCCGAGTACGCGGTAGGGACCAATCTTCCGATGACGAACGGGCTTCGCAGCAGGGGGCACGGCGCGCAGGCTATCGAAGCAGACGCACAGCGTCGATGGGAGGTTGTGGCCGCGCGCCGCCGCGCCGGGTCCAAGCAAACATGTCCTGGCCCCGCACGATGAAAGCCCATCTCCTCCTCCCGGTTCTCGCGCTCTTCACCTTGAGTGGCTGCTTCCACCATCACCACCACGACTCGCGTCCGCCCAAGTCGAAGAAGTCCAAGCGGAACAGCAAACACTGCCACCCGAGCCAGTACTGGGATGGCACCGAGTGCAAGCACAAGGGCAAGGGCAAGGGGGCTCGCAAACACGACGGGCGCTGAGGGCCCACGGTGGGACGGCCCCCATGTCACGGTGAGGCTGTCCCTTGGAGACGCCGGGAGCGGTAGGGTGGATGGCGCCCATGCGCGCCGAAGCCTCGCTGCCACCGTTGACCGCTCCCGGTCTCCGCCCTCCCCTCAACGAGGTCCGCGAGGAGCGCTTCACCCTGCTCGATGGTGGGACGGAGGCGTACCCGCGGATGCTGGAGGCCATTGCCTCCGCGCAGGTGCGGGTGCACCTGGAGGTCTACACCTTCGAGCGGGAAGGCATTGGCGCGCGGTTCCTCGACGCGCTGGTGGCGGCGGCGCGGCGGGGCGTCGCGGTGAAGGTGGTGGTGGACGGCTGGGGCAGCATCGGCGCCAGCCGGCACCTCACGCAGACGCTGAAGGCCGCGGGGGCGAAGGTGCGCGTGTACAACCCGCTCACCTCGCTTTGCACCGGCCGCTCCTGGCGCAACCACCGGAAGATTCTCCTCGTCGATGACACGGTGGCGTTCCTCGGGGGCATCAACATCGGGGACGCGTATGCGGCGAATGGGGACGTGCCCGGCTGGGCGGACCTGGCGCTGGAGCTGCGAGGGGACATCTGCCGGCAGCTCGGGGCCACGCTGCACGCGGGGGCTTCCGCGCTGGAGTCGGGCGCGGTGCGGCTGTTCCTGTCCGGCTTCTCGGGAGGGCACCGGCTGCGCAAGCGGTACCTCCAGGCGATTGACGGCGCGACGCACGAGGTGGTGCTGGCGCACGCGTACTTCCTGCCGGACAAGGGCTTCATGCGGGCGCTCAAGCGCGCGTCGCGGCGGGGCGTGACGGTGCGGCTGATGCTGGCCGGGCGCAGTGACGTGGTGTTCGCGCGCGCGGCGACGATGCGGCTGTACCGCGACTTCCTGCGCGCCGGGGTGAGCATCCACGAATGGACCGCGTCCACGCTGCACGCCAAGGCGGCGCTGGTGGACGGGCGCAAGCTGCTGGTGGGCAGCTTCAACCTGGACCCCTTGTCCCTGGTGAACCTGGAGACGCTGGTGGAGGTGGAGGAGCCCGGCGTGGCGGAGCAGGCGCAGCGGTGGCTGGACAAGCACCTGCTCGGCTCGCGTCGGGTGTACCTGGAGGACTGCGGGCGCTCGGGGCTCCAGCAGTGGCTGCTGGACATCGTGGGGCTGGCTGTCGCCCGCTTCGCGGAGCGCTTCGCCAGCTTCATGGGGCGGCGGCGCAAGCGGTAGCGTGGTCTCCGGGGTGCGTGGCCACCATGGCCGCGCACGGGAGGGGACCATGCCGCGACGCACGTGGAGGGCGCTGGTGGTCAGTGGCGTGGTCGCCGGTTGCGCGGCGCGCCCGGAGCGCTATGGCTTCGATTCAGCGACCAGCGCGTGCCGGCGGAATCCGGCCGCGTGCGCGCGGATGGCGGGCGAGGAGGCCGTCCTTCCGGGCTCCCGGGCCATGCGGGTGGCGGCGTCCATTGGCACCGCGGGTGACGCGGCGCTGCGGGTGCTGAAGCCGGAGGACCGGGATGCCATTGAAGAGGCCCTGGAAGCCTGCGCCGACGACGCGCGTTCGACCGTGCGCATCGCGTTGCTCAACGGCAGGAACCCGACTCCGGATGAATGCCGTGCGGAGGTCTCGGTGGATGCGCAGGGCCGCCCCGTCACGCTCGCGATGAAGCTCGGCACCGAGATGCACAAGGTCGCGCTGCCGTGCGCTCACACCTGGATGAACCAGTTCCGTCCAGGGGGCTTTCGCCTCGAACCACGCTATCGCTACAACCCGGACTCAGGCAGATGGGAACCCATGCGGGACGAGGACGTGCGCACGCTGCTGAGACAAGGCCGGGGCAGTGAACTCAAGGGAACGCTTGTCCCGGACGTCGTCATCCATACGGGGTCGGAGATGCAGGTCCTGGCCATCTACGATTTCAAGTTCCCCTGCGTCACCCCCACTCGTCCCTCGAGCTGGCCTCGCTACCCCAAAGGACACCCCCACGAGGGCCAGCAACAAGATGCCATGTACCAACGGGCCCTGAAGCCCCAACAGGCGCCCCTCCAAATCACACCGCGCCTGGGAGTCCTACCATGAGCGCCCCCCACTCAAGCCGTCATCCCCGAGACGATGCGACGGACGTGCCCATGGGGCTCCATGCGAGCTTCTATCTGCCCCATGCCCATCCCTCCGTGGCGGCTGCGGTGCGGCATTCGCTGGAGGCCTATCAACGTGCCGTGGGTCCACGCGCCCTGACGTCGTACGCGGACGAGGATGGCGAGTGGCAGCCCCTGGACGCTCAGGGATGGGAGAAGGTCCATCGTGAACTGACGGATGCGCCATGGGCCAACGTCCATCTTTCCGGCGACTCCCTGGAGGCGCCCTTCCGATTCGACTATCTGGGGCGTGAGCACGTCGACGCGTCCTTCGAGAACGGGCTCGGTGAAGTCAGCGCCGTGTCGTTCTGGTTCTCCACCCGCTACGTGGAACAGCAGGGTCCCCAGCAGGTCAGAGACCTGTTGTTGGCCCTTGCCGAGCCTCTCCCCTTTGCCTCAGGCAACGCGGGTCTGGCATTCAGCGGTTCAATCGACGTGGCGGCCACCCTCCGGCACGTGCGCCGCGCCTGCATTCGATGCCCGGGGCTCGATGTCCTCAGGCCCAGCCTGACCGCTCTGCGCATCGGCACACGTGTACGGGGCCCGTCCTGGCTGACCTTCTTGGGAGCGCCCGTACTGAGCAAGCTCGGCGGGACCGCCGCACTCCGCTCACGCCTCGGCGCTCCCGATAGCACCATCCAAGCAATGGACGAGGAACGCGCCGTTGTCACCTTGGGCGCCAGACCCGAAGCAAGCGATGGCGAACGCGGAGAGGAGCTGTCCGGATACCGGGAACTGGCTCGCATCCTGGAGCCCTGGATGCTGTGGGGAGAGGGCGAATCCGTCCTGGGACTCGACCCCGAGGCAGCACGCCGCTGGGAACGCCGCTTCCTGGACTGATACAGGGCTGTCACACGCGGAACCAAGGGGGCGGCCAGCCGGTGCGGTTCCCGCTGCGATTACCGCCGGGGCCCCGTACACTCCGGCCAGAACCGCACATGCCTCCTCGCCGCCCCCAGCACCCTGTACTCGCCGCCATTGACGTGGGCACCAACGCCGTCCGCCTGGAGCTGGCGCGGCCAGACGCCGACGGCGCGCTCGAAACCATGCACCAGGAGCGCGACGCCATCCGCCCTGGAGAAGGCGTCTTCGCCACCGGCGCCATGCCGGAGGAGACGGCCGAGCGCCTGCTGGCCACCCTGCGCCGCTACTCCGCGCTCTGCCGCCGCCACAAGGCCCAGGTGCGCGCCGTGGCCACCAGCGCCCTGCGCGAGGCCAAGAACAGCGCGGACATCGTCCGCCGCGTGCGCGAGGAGGCCGGCCTCAACCTGGAGGTCGTCAGCGGCAAGGAGGAGGCCCGCCTCATCTGCCTGGGGGTGCTCCACCGCAAGCCGCCCCACACGCGCTCGCTCCTCATCGACATCGGCGGCGGCAGCACGGAAATCGCCACCGCCGTTGGCGAGAAGCCCGACAACCTCTGGAGCCTCGCGTTGGGCTCGGTGCGCCTCACCGAGGTCTTCGACGCCTCGCGCACCGTGCCCCTCCGGCAGCTGCGCCTCATGCGCAGCTTCGTCACGGACGTGCTGCAGAAGACGCTGCCGCCCACCGTGCCCAACGTCCCCCGCGTGGCGCTCGGCTCGTCCGGCACCATCAGCGCCGTGGTGTCCTTCGCCGCCGCGGAGAACAGCGGCAACGCCACCGTCCGCCAGCTCACGCAGACCGTGGACACGCTGGCGCAGATGCCCCCCGAGCGCCGCCGCAAGCGCTTCGACCCGCGCCGCGCCGACATCATCGTCTCCGGCGCCGTCATCCTGGAGGCCGTGGCCAGGTACCTGGGCGTCGAGTCCGTCAGCGTCGTCAACCGCGGCCTGCGCGACGGCATCCTCGTGGACCTGCTCTACCGGCAGGACGAACACCGCGACGACCACAGCCTCGCGGACGCCGCCCTGGCCATGGGCAAGCGCTTCTTCTTCGACGAGAAGCACGCCCGCCAGGTGGCCCGGCTGTCGCTCGCGCTGTTCGACAACCTGGCCGCCCTGCACCAACTGCCGCTGTCGGTCCGCCCCTACCTGGAGGTCGCCGCCCTCCTCCATGACGTGGGCCACGCCGTCAGCTACGAGCGGCACCACAAGCACACGTACTACCTCATCCGCCACGCCGACCTGCCGGGCCTCGCCGACCGCGAGCGCGAGCTGGTGGCCCGCATCGCCCGCTACCACCGGCGCAGCCCGCCGGAGCTGGCCCACTCCGGCATGGCGGGCCTCAACCCGGCCGAGGCACGGACGGTGCGCAAGCTGGCCACCCTGCTGCGCGTGGCCAACTCGCTGGACGTCAGCCACCACCAGCCCATCAAGGACTTCAAGGCCACCAACGGCCGCGACGGCGTGGCGCTGCACCTGCACACCAAGCACCCGGTGGACCTGGAGCTGTGGAACGCGGACCGCGAGGTCCTGAACTTCCGGCGCGTCTTCGGCAAGCGGCTCACCTTCCACGTCCATCACGCCTCCGGCCGCTAGAGCGTCGAACAGGTTAGGTCATGCCGCGAGCTGGTAGCGCGCGGCAACCTC
>JBKGHI010000154.1:0-20477 GCA_046520405.1 Myxococcus sp. 1LA | reverse complement strand
CCGCCACCTGCTGCGTGCCCACCGCCACGCGGCGCCCGTCCACCCGCAGCGTGAAGTCCACCGCCGCCAGCGTGGCCGCGTCCGACGCGGGGTTCGTCACCATCAGGTCCAAATCCAACACGCCGGTGCCGTCCTGGCGGAAGTCCACCTGGAAGGCCACCACGCGCACCGCGTCTTCATACGCCTTGGGCCGGAAGGGCACCGAGCCCAGGCACCCGGACACGGCGAGCCCGCCTCCCAGCAACCCCAGGATGACGGCCCGGCGCGAGCGCATCTCAGCCGCCCAGCAGCGGCTGGAGCGCCTCCACCGTCAGCGGCCAGCCCGCGCGCCGGGACAGGGACTCCAGCGCCTTGATGAACTCCGCCGCTGTCTGGAAGCGCCGGGCCCGGTCCGCGAAGAGCGCCTTGCGCGCCACCTGCACCGCGTAGTCCGGCAGCTCCGGTGACGACGTCAGCAGCGGCACCCGCGCGTCGCGCACCTTGTGCATCAGCTCCGCCTCGTGCTCCCCGGCGAAGAGGCGCCGGCCGGACCACAGCTCCCAGAGGATGATGCCCACCGCGTACAGGTCCGTGCGCGCGTCCACCGCCAGGCCCAGCACCTGCTCCGGGCTCATGTAGGGCAGCGTGCCGCGCAGCGCGCCGGAATCCCCGCGCATCAGCCCTTCCACCTCCGCCACGCCGAAGTCGGTGAGCTTCACGTCACCGTTGATGCCCAGCAGCAGGTTGGCCGGATTCACGTCACGGTGGACGATGGTGGCGCCGTTCTCCCCCACCTTCGCCCGGTGGATGTAGTCCAGCGCCTTGAGCAGACACCACGCGATGTAGCAGGCGGACTCGGGCGGCATCGCCGCGCCGGCCTTCAGCAGCAGCTCCTGCATGTAGCCCAGCGTCCGGCCACTCACGAGCTCCTGCACCATGAGGTAGTCCGGCCCCGCCTTGAACAGGCGGTAGGTGCGGACGATGTTCGGATGGCGCAGGCGGACCGTCAGCTTCGCTTCATCAACGAAGGCCTTGACGTAGGCGGTATCGCTCCGAAACGACGGGTGCAGCCGCTTGATGACAATTTCGTCCGGTTCACCCGGTGAGCGCTGCGTGGTGACCCGGGCTCTCGCCTGGTACACCTCCGCCATGCCGCCCACCGCCAACCGGCCGACCACCTCGTAACCACCCAGGTCCGGAGCATCCGCCACGGCACAACATTACTGCGAATTTCCGTCCGCACCCACTATTCCGCCACCAGGTCGTGGAAGAGGGCTTCGTAGCGGCGGCCGGACGCGCCCCAGGAGAAGTCCTTCTCCATGCCCCGGCGCCGGAACTCGTCCAGTCGCGGCGGATCCGCATAGAGGGCCAGGGCGCGGCGGATGGCGGCCAGCAGGGCGGCCTTGTGGAAGGCCTCGAAGAGGATGCCGTTGCCGTCCAGCCCCCCCTCCACCGTGTCCACCAGCCCGCCGGTGGCACGGACGATGGGCACCGTGCCGTAACGCAGCGAATACATCTGGTTCAGACCGCACGGCTCGTAGCGGCTGGGCATGAGGAAGAAGTCCGCCCCCGCCTCCACCAGGTGGGAGAGCCCCGGGTCGAAGCCGATGTGCACGCCCACCTGCTTCGGGTAACGCGCCTGCAACGCGAGCAGCCCCTCTTCCAGGGGCCCTTCGCCGCGGCCCACGCCGACGACGCGGATGTCCGCGTGGAGCGCGGCCGGCAGGGCCTCCAGCAAGAGGTCCATGCCCTTCTGCCACGCCAGCCGGCTGACGAAGCCGAACACCGGCGCGGGGCCGTCCTCCAGCCCGAAGCGGGCCAGCAGCTCGCGCTTGCACACGGCCTTGCCCGTCAGGTCCTTCAACCCGTAGTGGGCCGGGATGAACGTGTCGTCCTCCGGGTTCCACTCGTGGGTGTCCACGCCGTTGAGGATGCCGTGGAGCCGGTGGGCGCGGTGGCGCAGCAGGCCCTCCAGCCCGTAGCCCTGCTCCGGCGTCTGGATTTCCTTCGCGTAGGTGGGGGACACAGTGGTGAGCGCGTCGGAGAAGACGAGCCCCGCCTTCAGGAAGTTCACCGTGTCGTGGAACTCCAGCCCGTCATGGGCGGTGAACAAGTCCCACGGCAGCCCCAGGTCTCCCATGACGTCCTTGGGGAACTGCCCTGGTAGGCCAGGTTGTGGATGGTGAAGACGCTCTTGGCGTGCCCCAGCGGCCCCGCCTGGAAGCCGCGCCGCAGCGCCACGGGCGCCAGCCCCGTCTGCCAGTCGTTGGCGTGGACGATGTCCGGGATGAAGCGCAGCCGCTGCGCCACCTGGAGCGCGCCCACGCTGAGGTAGGCGAAGCGCCGGTGGTTGTCGGCGAAGGCGCCCGACGCGTCCCCGTAGAGGCCGTGCCGGTTGCCGAAGAGGAACTCGTTCTCCAGGAAGAGCACCTCCAGCCGTTCGGACACGCGGGCGGAGAGGATGGGGCCCGACAGCTCGCCGAAGGGGAAGCGCAGCAGCAGGGACTGGCCCGTGGGCACGAGCTGCTCCGCGCCCCGCATGTCGCGGTAGCGCGGGGTGATGACCTTGACGTCATGGCCCAGCGAGGCGAGCGCGGCGGGGAGGGCCCCGGCCACATCCCCCAGGCCCCCCGTCTTGGAGAACGGGGCCACCTCCGAGGAGATGAAGAGGACATTCATGTGCGCACATTGACGTGTGTGCCGGATGAGTCAACCGCGAAGGTGCACACCCGCCCCCGCCCCCTTATGTTGCACCGCGTGATGATTCCTCCAGACCCCATCCAGCGCTTCGCGGAGCTCTTCGAGCGGGCGAAACAGGCCATCGCGGTGGACCCCAACGCCATGGTGGTGGCCACCGTGGGAGATGACGGGCGCCCCAGCGCGCGCGTCGTCCTGCTCAAGGACTTCGATTCGCGCGGCTTCGTGTTCTACACGAACCATGAGAGCCGCAAGGGCCGCGAGGCCCGCGCGCATCCTCATGTCGCGCTCTGCTTCTACTGGCAGCCCCTGAATGAGCAGGTGCGCGTGGAGGGCCGCGTGGAGCGCGTCACGGACGCCGAGGCGGACGCCTACTTCCAGAGCCGCCCCCGCGGCAGTCAGGTGGGCGCGTGGGCCAGCCTGCAGAGCCAGCCGCTGGCGTCGCGCGAGGACCTGGAGGCCCGCGTGGCGGAGGTGGAGCAGAAGTACGCCGGCCAGCCCGTGCCGCGCCCGCCGCACTGGTCCGGCTTCCGCGTGGTGCCGGACCGCATCGAGTTCTGGCACGCCCAGGAGAGCCGGCTCCATGACCGGCACGTGTACCTGCGCGAGGACGGCGGCTGGCGCACGCAGCAGCTCTACCCCTGAGGGGCCCTGCCGGCTACCAGGGCACCTCTTCGCCCTGGTAGTCGAAGAACCGGCCGCTGTGCTCCGAGCTCAGCCCGTCGATGACCCGCAGCATGCCGCGCACCGAATCCGGCGCGGGCAGCGTGGCGTCCGGGCCGCCCATGTCCGTCTGCACCCAGCCCGGGTGGAGCAGCACGGTGACGAACCCTTCCCCGCGCAGGTCCATGGACATGGTGCGCACCGCCATGTTCAGCGCGGCCTTCGACATGCGGTACGCGTACGCGCCGCCGTCCGTGTTCGCGGCCAGCGAGCCCATCCGCGACGTGACGTGCGCCACGCGCCGCACGGCGCCGCGCCGCAAGCCCGGCAACATCGCGGTGGTGACCCGCAGCGGCCCCAGGGCGTTGACGGTGAACGTGCGCGCCATGTCCGCGTAGTCCACGTCGTGCAACGCGCACCACAGGCCGGAGACACCGGCGTTGTTGATGAGCACATCCACGGGGCTGGTACACACGTTGGTGGCGAACGCGCGCACGCTCGCGTCGTCCCCAACGTCCAGCGCATGGATGCGCAGGCGGTTGCCCGCCATGTGTTTCAAGGGCTCCAGCCGCCGTGCACCTTCTGGTGACCGGACCCCGGCTTCGACGGTATCGCCCCGCAGCAGGAGCTGCTGGACGAATTCGAAACCAATCCCCCTGCTCGCTCCGGTGATGACGTAGCGCATGCATGGCATTAACGCGCTGAATGCCTCTCGCTGGCAAAACACGCGCGTTGACGGGCGGGGAGTGCACGCTGGTAACCGGATGCACCACATGCCGAGGACACATTTGATGAATGTCGCCGTCGTGGGAGGTGGGATTTCGGGGTTGGCCGTGGCGCATGGTTTGCGCTCGCGCGGTACGGCTGCCGTGCTCCTGGAGACATCCGCACGGCTTGGAGGCGCGGTAGGAACGCATGCGCGCGCTGGCTACCTGGTGGAACAGGGGCCGAACAGCTTCCTGGACCGCGAGCCCGCCACGCGCGCCCTGGCCGCGGCGCTGAACCTGGAAGACCGGATTCGCGTCGCGGACGCCTCGGCGAAGCGTCGCTATGTCTACACGCGGGGCCGACTCCGGTCGGTGCCCGCGTCACCGCCCGCGTTTCTGGCTTCGGACATTCTCCCCCTGGCCGCGCGGCTGCGGGTGGCCGGTGAGCTGTTCTCCCGCCGCGCGCCGGAGGGCACCGACGAATCCCTGGCCGCGTTCGGCCGCCGCCACCTGGGCCGCGCGGCGACGCGGGTGTTGTTGGACGCGGTGCAGACGGGCATCTACGCCGGGGACGTGGAGCGGCTCAGCGTCGAGGCCACCTTCCCCCTCTTGGTGAAGCTGGAGCGCGAGCACCGCAGCCTCATCCTGGGCGCCATCCGCGCGCAGAAGGCCCAGGCGCAGGCCAAGGCCCTGCTGCCCCCCGGTGACGCGCCGAAGCTGACGGGCGCGCTGAGCACCTTCGACGGTGGCCTCCAGGTGCTCATCGACGCGCTGGCCTCCTCCCTGGGAGACGCGGCGCACGTGGGCGCGCGGGTGGAGGGCCTGACGCGGGTGGACGGGGGCTGGAAGCTCGCCGTGGAGGAGCACGGCCGCCGCGCGGAGCTGAGCGCGTCCCACGTGGTGCTGACGGTGCCCGCGCACGTCGCCGCGCAGCTGCTGCGCCCCTTGGATGACGCGCTGGCGGCGCAGGTGGCCCGCATCGAGTACGCCCCCATCGCGGTGGTGCACCTGGGCTTCGACGCGGGGACGCTTCCGGCGCCGGATGGCTTCGGCTTCCTGGTGCCCTTCGAGGAGAAGCGGCGGCTGCTGGGCGCCATCCATGCGTCCACCACCTTCCCCTTCCGCGTCGAAGGTGGCCGCGTGCTCTACACCTGCATGGTGGGCGGCGCGCGGCAGCCGGACCTGGTGCAGCGGGACGAAGCGGAGCTCGCGGCGCTGGCGCTGGAGGAGCTGCACGCCCTGGCGGGCGTGACGGCCCAGCCCACCTTCGCGGAGGTCTTCCGCTGGCCGCGCGGCATCCCCCAGTACAACGTGGGCCACCTGGAGCGGATGGCGGGCATCGACGCGGCGCTCCAGCGCTGGCCCGGCCTGCACCTGGCGGGAAACGCCTACAAGGGCATTGGCCTCAACGACTGCATCCGTCACGCGGCGCAGCTCGCGGCTGCCCTTTCGGACGAGGAAAACGTTCGGAAATAGCGACAGCGACCGCTCGGGCCGGAGGCGTCAGCGTAAACCAGGAAGACGCGTCAGACTGGCAGTGCATGCTTCACGGAGTCAGGAGCCCCCCGCCATGTTCGCCCTCCCCTCCCCCGTCCTCGTCGTCGCCGCCATCGTCCTCTTCCCCGTCCTCCTCGCCGGCAGCATGCTGCTGGACGCCTTCGAGACGGAGCTGGAGGAGCGGCCCGCGCAGTGACGCGCCCGGCGGTGTAGGCTTCCGCTGGCGCATGCCGCAGACCTCGGAAGGCTCCATCGTCCGCGCCACCCTGCGGGCCCTCGTGGCGCCCCGCCGGCTGCTGCCCATCCTCATTGTCTCCGTCGCGCTGATAACGGCGCAGGTGCGCTTCAGCCCCACCCCGCTGTGGGTGGCGTTCGGGCTGGGCCTCCAGATGTGCCTGCTCTTCATCACCGTGGCGCCCGTCTCCTACCGGGTCCTCTTCCCGGATGGCCTGGACTTCAGCCACGGCGGCATCCGGCTCCTGCTCTACGCCACCGTGGGCAGCGGCGTGGTGCTCACCTCCGGCTTCGTGGTGCCGAAGCTCCTCAACCTGGGCCCCACCTTCCTCACGCAGCCCACCAACCTCGCGGTGTGCGGCGCGCTCTTCCTGGTGGGCGGCTGGGGCCTGGGGCGCGACATCGGCTTCGAGGAGAGCCTCACCCATGAGCGCGCCCGCGCCGCGCGCTTCGCGCTGGAGGCCGAACAAGCCCAGTTGCTCGCGCTGCGCAGCCACCTGGACCCGCACTTCCTCTTCAACACGCTCAACGCCATCGCGGAGTGGTGCCGTGAAGACGGCGCCGTGGCCGAGGCCGCCGTGCTGCGCCTGTCCACCATGCTCCGCTCCGTGCTCGCGGGCGTGCGCAGCGCCACCTGGCCCCTGTCACAGGAGCTGGAGCTCATCCGCACCCTCTTCGACTTGCACCTGCTCCGCGACCCGGAGCTCTTCCAGCTCACGCTGAACATCCCCGCTGGCGTGGACGAGGTCCCCGTCCCGCCGCTCGTGCTGTTGCCGCTGGCGGAGAACGCCGTGAAGCACGGCCCCGCCGCCGGCCACCGAGGGCCGCTGTCCCTGGACGTCACCGCGCGCGGCCACGAGGTGGAGGTCGCCATCGAGAACCCCGGCCCCTCCCGCGGTCCCCGCGAAGGCAGCGCGGGCCTGCCCACCGTGGAGCGCCGCCTCGCCCTGGCCTACGGGAGCGCCGCCCGCCTCGTGCTCGACAGCCGCGAGGCGCGCACCCGCGTCGCCGTCACCCTGCCCCGCTCGGGCCCCCAACCCGGAGTCCTCACGTGAGCGCCCCGCTTCGCGTCCTCATCGCCGATGACGAACTGCTCGCGCGCAAGCGCCTGAGCCGGCTGCTGGCGGCGCTTCCAGACACGCAGGTCTGCGGCGAGGCCTCGGACGCGGATGGCGTCCTCGCCGCCGTGCGCGCGGGCGGCGTGGACGTGGTGCTGCTGGACATCCACATGCCCGGCCTCAGCGGACTGGACGCCCTGGCCCTGCTGCCCGAAGGCAGCCCGCGCGTCATCTTGTGCACCGCCCACGCCGAGCACGCCGTGCAGGCCTTCGAACATGGCGCGGTGGACTACGTGCTCAAGCCCGTGGAGCCCGCGCGGCTGCAGAAGGCGCTGGAGCGGGCACGCGCTCGCGCTCCAGCAGCGGCGCCACCCACGGGCGGCGGCACGTCGAAGCCGGCCACCGCGCCGGCGCGGAGCCTGGGACGGCTGCCCATTCCCACGCGGCAGGGCATCGTCCTGGTAGACCCGGAGGCCATCTCCCACGCGGCGCTGGAGGACGAGCTGGTGACGGTCTTCACCACGCAGGGAGACTTCCTCACCGACTTCACCCTCAACGAGTTGGTGGAGAAGCTGCCGCCCGAGCACTTCCACCGCGTCCACCGCCGCGCGCTGCTCAACCTCACGCACGTGGCGCGCCTGGAGCCACTGGACACAGGCGGCTACCTGGCGCGAACGCTGCGGGGACACGCGGTGGAGGTGAGCCGTCAGTCCGCGCGCGAGCTGCGGCGCATGCTGGGCCTGCGCCGTGGCGTCGAGGAAGAAGGCTGAGGGCCCGCGCTCAGTGACGCCCGCGCGGGCCCGTGCTTCATTGAATCAGGGCACGCGCGCTTCGACGGTGACGACCCGGCCACCTTCGTTCCGCGAGTAGACGACCGTGCCGCGCTCCGTCCACGACGCCTCGAAGCCCTTGCCCAGACTGTAGGCCGAGGCCACGTCGTAGTTCCCGTCGAAGGTGATGATGCGCACCTCGCCGTCCTCGCCCTGCCGCAGGCTCGTCGTCGTGTAGACATGATGCGCCGGTCGGCATCCCACTCCACGGTGCCACCCTGCGCCGGGTTGGGGATGGTGGCCGCGCTCAGCCGCGAATCGCCCACGTTCGTGAGCTGCTTCAAGTCCTTGCCGTTCTCCTTCACGCGCCACAGCGAGGGCACGCCCGTGCGCCGCGTGGACTGGAACAGCACGATGCGACCATCCGGCGTCCAGATGGGCTCGCTGTCGTCGAAGCCCTGCGTCACCTGGGTCGACTTGCCCGAGTTCGCGTTGAGCACGTAGAGCTCCGCGCTGTGCACCGCGTCGCCCTCGCGGTACCCATCCGGCAGCTTCGCGTACGCCACGCGGTTGCCGTTCGGAGACACCTCCGGCGCGCCCGTGCGCTGCGCCACCAGCTGCGACCTGCCCTGGTTGTCCACGCGCATGAGCTGAAGCGAGGTCGTCTGGTAGACGATGATGCGCCGGTCGGCGGACTCGCCCGTCGGCTCCACCAGGGACTGGGAGGCCACCGCCTGGGACTCGGCGTCCGCCAGCGACTCCGCTTCCGCCCCGCCGCACGCGGCGAGCAGCAACGAAGAGGCCATCCACATCGCAAGGGTTCTTCGGGGACTACGGCAGCGGACGTCGGTCGGATGCATACGGTCCTCTGGGTGGAAGCCACCTACCAGCGCGGGGTTGACTGCTTTTACAGGCCGCGCTCACGGGTATTCCAGGTCAGAACACCATAACAACCCGGACCGTCATAAATGCTACCCGCCGGATGGACGCGCCGTGGCCGCACGCTGCGTCATGGTGAAGCGAAGAGAAGAGGAACCTGGGTCGCGTCCGCGCCAAGGATGTCTGAGAGGACCCGGGCCGCCTGAGCGGGCACCACGGCACCGGCGCGCGCACACCGCGCGGCTTCGTCCAAGGTAAGTGAAGGCGTGGAACAGTAGGACTCCTGCCAGTACGTCGCGAGCTGCCGGGAGAAGGACGCTCCCAGTGCGTCCACCTTGGCGTCCAGCCAGCGCTCAGCGGAGGTGAAGCTGGGTTGCGAGGGCCGCACGTTGCCCTTGGCGAAGGTGACATCGTGCTCCTGACCGGACTCGGCGAGCTGGTCCTGCATCGCCAGGACGAACGGCGAACGCCGGGCGTCCAGCACGGCGACCGAGGCCACCGCGACGTGGTGCGACTGCGACAGCCGCAGCGCGTGGTACTCGAAGGTCCGCGGGACGTCGCGGTACCGCGTGACGGGCACGGAATAGGTGTGCGTGTGCTTGGTGTACTTCGTCACCGTGCGCGTCTTCGTCTTGCCGTTCGAGTCGGTGTACTCCTCCTCCGCCTCGTAGGGCTCCTCGATGGTCTCCGTGCGGTCCTCGTGGTCCGTGTACGGCACGCTCTCCGTCCACGGCGCGGTCAGCTCCACGCGCTGACTGTCGCGCTCGGTGACGAAGCGGCCCCCCAGCTTGAACTCCGGCCGCACCGGGCCGCCCGGTGAAAACCACGGTGAGGATTCGAAGACCTGGGTGAGCCGGGCCTCGAGCCGCGCCTGCTGGGCCGCGTCCAGTCCCTCCACGGTGCCCGTCCATGACGGCGGTCCGAACAGCTCGGGCGCGGAGGCGGGGCGCGGGGCGTACTCCCGCCAGTGGCCGCAGTAGCGGAACACCAGCTCGCGCCAGTGCGGGCTGTCGTCCGTGCTGGTGTCCCGCAGCCGCTGGCAGGACGCCTTGCCGCTCTGGAGCACCACCCATTCCATGTCACGCGCGACGCGGGCCAGCTCGCGGTGGGCCAGGAGCGGCTGCTTGCGCAACAACGCCTGCTCCGCCGTGAGCGCATGGCCCTGGCCCGCTGGGGCGCCGATGAGCTTCTGGAGATGCCGGCGCGTCCCCGCCACCTCCTCGCGCAGCGAGCTCTCCAGGCCCCCGTCCAGCTTCGCGTTCCACTCCGCCCGGTGGTTCAGGAAGCGCAGGAGCGACGCCTCCGCGTCCTCGTCCCGCCCTTCCACGCGCGCCTGGCGTGCGTCGCTCAAGAGCCGTGACAACGCGCGCAAGCGCAGATGGTCACGCTCCAGGATGAGCTCCGGGTCGTTGGGATTCTGGCGGCTGAGGTCGTCGTAGATGGCGGCCGCCTCCACGAGCAAACCCTTGCGCGCCATCGAATCCGCCTGACCGCGCAGGGAGGAGCAGGCACAGAGAACCAACAGGGAGACGATGAGAAGCCGGGCCATGGTCATGTAGCGGCGGGTCGGGTGTGTCCGGTGACGGGCGCGGCGGCGGGATATTCATGCGACGCCGCGCCTTCGCCCCATCATCCGCGCTCGACAGCCTACTCGACCGGCCACGCATGAACAGGCGCGCCCGATTCGGCGTGCTGGAGGTAGCGCTCCAGCATCGCCGCCAGGGCGTCCTGCCGGGGCATCTGTGACTCCAGCCGCGCCAGCATCTGCCGCTGCCACACCGCGCCCGTGCGCCGCAGCGCGACACGCTGTTCGATGATGCCCAGCAGGGCGTCCGCCTCGTCCGCGTCCACCCCCGCGCCCACCAGCCCCCGCCGGGCCTCCGGGAGCAGCCGCTTCACCAGTTCCGTCACCAGGACGGGCTGGGGACTGGGCGCCGCGTCCGCGGGCCACAGCATCTCCGCCTCCAGCCCCTGCCGCGCGGCGCGGATGAAGTTGCCGTAGGCGTGGACGAAGGGAAGTGCGGGCAAGAGCGCGTCCACGCGCTCGGCCAGCGCCAGGGTGAGGCCCAGCAGGAAGGCGCCGTTGGCCACCATGTCCACCGCCGTCGGCCCCGCGGGCAGCGCGCGGAACTCGATGCGCAGGTGACCGCCATCCTTCGGGTCATAGATGGCGCGGTTCCAGCTCCACACCGTGCTCTGGTGCAGGCGCAGCTCGTCCAGGCCCGGCACCTCGCCCGCCGCCACGCGCTCACGCGGGGATTCGTCCCCCGTCACCGGCAACATCGGCGGGTGCAGCGCCACCGCCTCGGCGAACAGCTCGTAGGCGCCCTCGCGCACCCAGCCGTGGCCGAACGACACGCGCGCGTGGGGCTGGAAGCCGCCCTCGCCGGGCTCGCCCCGGTCATCCACCGCCTGCCGGAACAGGGCCACCCGCGTCTCGTCCCACAGCTTGCGGCCCAGGAAGAGGGGCGAGTTGCCCGACACCGCCAGCACCGGCGCCGTGGCGAGCTGCGCCGCGTTGTACACGCGCGCGAAGTCACCGGGCGCCACGCGCAGGTGGTACTGGAGCGACGTGTTGGCGCCTTCCAGCGTCACGTCGTTCCAGGTGAGCGTCAGCGCCTCCTTCTCGCCGCGAATCGCCACCTGGAAGGGCGAGGCCCCCCGGCGCTGACGGATGGCGGTGGACATGGCGCGGTAGCGAGGCTCGCCCGTGAGCGCGCCGCTGCCCAGGTCCGACTCGCGCAAGGTGGGGAGGATGCCGATGACGGCCACGCGCGCGCCCTGCGTGGACGCCGCCTGGCGCACCGCCCCCACCGCGCTCTCCAGCTCCTTCCGCATCGCCGCGAAAGACCTTCCGGCCAGCGGGCCCGGCCGCAGGTTCACCTCCAGGTTGAAGGCGTCCAGCTCCAGCGTCACGCGCGAGTCCGAGGTCTGCTCCAGCACCTTCCGGTTCACCGGCAGCGGGAAGCCCAGACGGTCCACGAGGCACAGCTCCAGCTCCGCGCCCACCGTCGGCGGACCCACGCCGAAGCCCGGACGCGCCAGCAGCGCCCGCAGCGCCTCCAGGCTCTCCGCCAGCCGCCGGGAGAAGCGCGCGTGGTCCTCCGGGCGGAATTCCTCCTGATGGATGGCCATTCCCATGACGGGTGAAGGTAGGCATGGCCGCCTGCTTCCGCCCCGGCCCCTGGACGCCCGCCTGCCCGTCCACCAGGCGTCAGCCAGGGCGCCCTGGAGGGCAGGGTCAATGTCCACGAGCGGCACGGGGCACGGGTGCGCTCGCGCCCGGTGTGTTATCTCCGGGCGTGGCCATGCCGTCCGACACGTCCGCCAACCTGTACGATTTGACGCGGCCCCAGATGGGCGCGCTGCTGTCCGGCTGGGGCTTCAGCCCCTACCACCGCGACCAGCTCTGGACCGCCCTGTACCGCCGGCACGCGGCCTCCTTCGACGAACTGGACGGCCTGAAGCCGGAGCTGCTGCGCGCGCTGCGCGAGCACACCCGCCTGGGCCAACTGGCCACCCACCACGAGTCCTTCAGCAGCGACGGCTTCACGCACAAGCTGCTCCTGCGTCTGGACGACGGTCAGACGATTGAAACCGTGCTGATGCGTTTCAAGGGCCGCGCCACCGTGTGCATCAGCACGCAGGCCGGCTGCGCCATGGGCTGCGTCTTCTGCGCCACCGGGCAGATGGGTCTGTCGCGCCACCTGACGCCGGGTGAAATCGTGGGGCAGGTGCTGCACGTCAACCGCATCCTGCGCGCCTCGGGTGAGACGCTGCGCAACGTCGTCCTCATGGGCATGGGCGAGCCGCTGCACAACTACGAGCACACCATGTCCGCGGTGGACGTCCTGGTGGACGCGCTGGGGCTCGCCATGGGGCCGCGCTTCATCACGCTCAGCACCGTGGGCGTGGTGCCCGGCATCCGCCGGCTCGCGGACGAGGAGCGCGCCATCCACCTGGCCGTCAGCCTCCATGGCGCCACGGACGCCGAGCGCGCCGCGCTGGTCCCCGCGGGGCGCCGCTGGCCCCTGGACGAGCTGATGGACGCGTGCCGCTACTACAGTGAGAAGCGCAAGCGCCGCATCTTCTTCGAGTGGACGCTCATCTCCGGCCGCAACGACACCGCCGAGCACGCGCACACGCTGGGCCAGCTGCTCCAGGGCATGGACGCGCACGTCAACGTCATCCCCCTCAACCCCACGGTGGGCTACGACGGCGGTCCCAGCCGGCCGGAGTCCGTGCGCGCCTTCCAGGACGTGCTCACCTCCTATGCCGTGCCCAGCACGGTGCGTCAGCGCCGCGGCATCGACATTGACGCGGGCTGCGGCCAGCTCAAGGCCAATGTGGAGCGGCGCACGCGCCGTTCACTTCCCACCAGCGCCTGACACGTCGCCGCGCGCGCCGCATTCCCCGCGCGGGCCTCCTGCTCGCCCGAGCCCCGGGTACGAGCCCATTGTCTCGGACGGCGAGGCGCACGAGCGCGGGGCCAGCTCACGCTCGCATGGCCGCCATACCGCGCGCTCTTCGTGCGCAAGCGCGCGCAATGACAGCGAAGGTCCGTCAGGGTCCTGCGTTACACCCCAAGGTGTGCGGCGTGTCGGTGGCGGACGCCCATGTCGATTGCGGGCGGTGCCCCTTGCACGCGACACGGCCATGGGCACATTCTTTCCATCGGCTTCCCCGGGGAGGTGGGCGATGCTTTCCATCCAGGAGCACGCAACGGTGGACGAGGCGAGCAGAGAGCTACTCGACTTCGTTCTCGAGCCGTACAACTGGTTGTCACTGCCACGGACAGGAATGGACCCGGCGACATGGCCCGGGCAGAACACGCTCTACCAGCGCCGCGTGGGGTCGCTGCGAATCTGCGCGTCGGTGGATGTGGCGGCCACGCTGGACGTGTTCCTCCACATCGCCTTCCGCGCGCCCGGCCTCACACCCGTGAAGGCCGCGGACCATCTGGAGAGCTTCCTCAAGCAGCGGCTGCCGCTGACGCCCAACTCCGAGTGGCAGGTGGAGGTGGATGAGCGCCGGTGGATTCACTTCTCGCGTCGCTACGCGGGGCCGCCGCTCAAGGCTTGAGCGGCGCCAGCCGGTAGTGGCGCAGCGGCTGCGCCACGTTCTTCACGGGCGTCTCCGTCAGGGGCCCGAAGCGCAGCCCCTGGAAGAAGGCGTCCTCGGAGCCGGCCAGCGCGTCGTGCACGCTGTCCATCACCAGCGTCTCCCGGAAGCCCGCCAGTGACTGGAGGCGGGCCGCCTGGTTCATGCCGCTGGAGAACGCCGTGTACTGGCGGTTGGGCCCGAAGAGGCCGCAGTTCGCGTGCGCCAGGTTGACGCCCACCGCCACGCCCAGGCCCGGCAGCTTCACGCGCTCGCACAGCGCCGCCACTTCCTCACGCGCGCCCAGCGCCGCGGTGAAGGCCTGGATGTCACACGCGGCCCGCACCGCCGCCTGCGCGCGCTCGCGCAGCGTGCTCTTGAAGAAGGGCGGGCCGAAGAGGCCGATGACGCAGTCGCCCACCATCTTGTCGAACACGCCGCCGTGCTCCCAGATGCAGCCCACCGCGCGCTGGCTCCACTCGTCCACGAAGCGGCCGATGTTGCGCGGGCTGTCGAAGCCCTGCTCGCAGATGCGGGTGAAGCCGTTGATGTCCGCGAAGAGGATGCCCACCTCCTGGTCCTGCGCCCGCAGGTGCTGGGCATAGGCCGGGTCCTGCAACAACGCGTCGATGACGGCGTTGGGGAAGAACTGCGACAGGTGGATGCGCTCGCGGTTGTAGTCCTGGAGCCGCTGGCTCAGCGTGGAGGCCAGCACCCGGATGAGGTCCATGGCGTAGGTGGAGAAGCCGTCGTCGTTCCAGACGACAATCTTCCCCAGCGGCCCATGCGCGGCCGCGCCGGAGATGAGCACCGCCTCCGTGGTGCGTCCGGGGAAGAGCCGCCGCAGCGCGGAGTCCTCGCCCAGCAGCAGCCGCGGGCCGTGCTGGCGGATGGCCGCCTCCAATCCGGAGTGGGGCTGCTCGCCGCTTTCGAACTCCAGGTGTCCGTTGCGGTATGTGCGGTAGTGCAGCAGGTGCGGCTGCACCGCGTCCCGGTACAGCAGCAGGAAGCCCGGCAGACGCACGCGCTGGGCCAGCGTCAGCACGGCCAGGTCCATGCCCGCCTCGAAGACGGGGTTGGCCAGGTGGGCATTGCACTGGAGGATGAGCTGGTGCTTCTCCGACGCGGTGTGCACCAGGCACAGCACCGTGTCGAGCTGCTCGGCCACGGTGTCCAGCAGGCGCAGCAGGCGCGCGGATTCCTCCGGCGCGGTGGCGTCTCCGGCGAAGAGAAGTCCGAAGGAGCCCACGCGCGTCCCCGCCACGTCCAGCGGCTGACTGGCCAGCGTGTCCTCGCCCAGCCGGCGCACGCCCGCGGCGCCTTCCAGCAGCGCGCCCGGGTGGCGCTCGCTCCAGTCGCCCTCACCCCACGTCTGCTCCACCAGCTCCTCGTCGCGCGTGGTGATGGCCGCGGCCTTGGCCCCGGTGAGCGACAGCACGAGCGGGAAGCAGCGCCGGAAGGTCTGCGTCAGCGTCTCGCGCTCCCGCAGGCTCTCCTCCAAGGCGTCATCCACCGCGCGCTGGAGGGTGCGCAGCGCCTTGTACTCCTCCAGGGAGATGTCGGTCATGTCCTGCCCTTCTATCGCCGCCCGGACGGTGCTGTCACAGGGCGGGCGTCTGTTGCTGGCCGCCGGTCACCTTCCCGTCCGCCACGTCGATGAGCCAGTACCCCTCATGGCCGGATTCGGTGGAGGAGCCAGCGCCGAAGACATGGGGCCGGTCGGCGGTGGCGGGATGGTGATAGCGCCGGTGGATGTGGCCGTGCAGCACCGCGTAGCGCGGGCCCGGCAGCAGCTTCAGCAAGGCGTCCGCGTCCCGCAGGCCGTGGTGCCAGCGGTCCGGCCGCCCCCGCGGATTGAGCGGCGCGTGATGCACCACCACCAGGACGGCGCGCCCCTCCAGCCGGGAGTCTTTCAGCAGCGCGGCCAGGCCGTCGAGCTGGGCCGGGCCAATGACGCCGTAGGACAACCCCGGGGTGCGAGGCACGCGGGCCGACAACAGGCCCACCACCGCGGCCTCCGTCCCCAGGAGCCGGACGAAGGGGAAGGCACCCTCGCGGCGGTACTCCGGCAGGTCGCTCTCCAGCAGGTGCCCGAAGTGCCGCGCGAAGCGCCCGGTGCGGTGGCTGCCCGGCGTGAAGACGTCGTGGTTGCCGGGGATGACGGTGCAGCGGCGGGGGTCGTCCGCCAGCGTGCCCAGGGACTGCCGGGCGCCGCTGAACTCACCATCCAGCGCGTAGGCCGTCAGGTCGCCAGAGAGGATGAAGTGGTCCACCTGGGAGGCCTGCGCGTCGCGCGCGATGGCGGCCAGGGCCTGGGGCGCGCGCGCATACCGCCGGGCGCGGCCGCCCACGGTGAGCTCCACCAGGGCCACCCAGCGCCGCCAGCCCAGCCGGTGCAGCGGAAGCGCGAAGTAGTTCTCGGTGATGTGGACGTCGGAGCAGTGGGCGATGCGCATCAAGAGGTTCCGGCCTTCACGACGAACGTACCACCCACCCCCGGGAGCGTCGACGAAGCTGGCCACGGACACTGCGGCGGCCCCCCGCGTCGGTTATCGTCCCTCGCGACGATGATTCGCTCCACGGGCCCGCACGCCCTCCTCCCCCACCGGCGCCGGGTGCGCCCATGAGCCTCGTCCGAGGCCGCTTCGCGCCCAGTCCCACAGGGCGCATGCACCTGGGCAACATCCGCAGCGCGCTGCTCGGCTGGCTCCAGGCACGGGCGGCCCACGGCCGCTTCCTGCTGCGCATCGAGGACCTGGACCGCGCGCGCTGCAAGCCCCAGCACGAGGAGGACCTGCTGCGAGATTTGGAATGGCTGGGACTCGACTGGGATGAGACGCCCCTCTTCCAGAGCCAGCGGGACGGCCTCTACCGCGACGCGCAGGCGAAGCTGGAGCGCGAGGGGCTGGTGTATCCCTGCTTCTGCACGCGCGCGGAAATCGCGCGGGCCGCCAGCGCGCCCCATGGCCTCTCCGACGAAGGCCCGCGCTACCCGGGGACCTGCGCGCACCTCACCCGCGAACAGGCGTCCGAGCGCGCCCGCGCGCGCGCCCGCCTACCGCTTCCGCGCGCGCCCCGGCGAGGTGCGCTTCGTGGACGGATTGCAGGGCCCGTACACGCAGGACGTGGACGCGGTGGTGGGCGACTTCGTGGTGCGCCGCAACGACGGGGTGGCCAGCTACCAGCTCGCGGTGGTGGTGGATGACGCGGCCACGGACATCACCCACGTGCTGCGCGGGGATGACCTGCTGTCCTCCACGCCCCGGCAGCTCCAGCTCTACGCGGCGTTGAACCTTCCCGCGCCCGCGTTCCTCCATGTCCCGCTGGTGATGGGCGAAGATGGCAAGCGGCTCGCCAAGCGCGAGGGCGCCTTCGCGCTCGCGGAGCTGCGTGAGCGCGGCGTGGCCCCCGAGCGGGTGCTGGGCCTGCTCGCCGCGTGGAGCGGCCTGGGCGATGGCAGCCCCATGACGCTGGCCGAGCTGGTGCACAGCTTCCGCCCCGAAAAGCTGCCGCGCGCGCCCGTCATCGCTGGCGAGGCCGCGCTCCGGGAAGCACTCGGCCTGGAGTGAGCCCGGGCTCCGCCCTCCACCTCGGGGAGACATCCGGCCCCGGCGGAATCGTGCGTTCGCCGGCCCATGGCCATGTTTGCCGCGAACACGAGCGCCTCCTCTCCGCTCGGGGCGCTCCCTGGAATCAGGAGGGGCAGCATCATGGCAGCCATCGTCGAGAACCAAGCGCCCGGCGGCGTCCCCGCCGTCGCGGGCAACCCCTACAAGTTGAGCTGGGGCGCCATCTTCGGAGGCGCCTTCGTCGCCCTGGCCCTGTGGCTTCTGCTGAACGCGCTCGGCCTGGCGCTCGGACTGTCGTCGGTGGACCCCAATGACCCAGGCAGTGCGAAGGCGGCCGGCATCGGCACGGGCATCTGGAGCGCCATCGCGCCGCTCATCGCGCTGTTCTGCGGCGGCTTCGTCGCCGCGCGCTCGGCGGGCCGCCTGGACAAGGGCGGCGGCGCGCTGCATGGCGCGGTGTTGTGGGGCCTGACGACGCTGGTGGGCACCGCGTTGCTGGGCATGCTGCTGTCGTCCGTCATCAGCACCGCGCTGCGCGCGGGCGGCGCGGTGGTGGGAGCCACGGGCTCCGCGATGGCGGGCGCGGCATCGGGGGGCGGTCAGGCGGCGCAGACCTTCGGGCTGGACGCCAATGACGCGCTGGGCCCCATCAACCGGCGCCTCCAGGCGGAGGGCAAGCCGACCATCACCGCCAACCAGCTCCAGGCCGCCACGTCCGAGGTGCTGAGCACCGGCTTGCGCACGGGCAACCTCGACCGGGAGGTGCTCGTCACCTCCATCGCGGACAACACGCGCCTGTCGCGCCAGGACGCGGAGCAAATCGCGGACCGGGTGAACCAGCAGTTCACCGCGTTCAAGGGCCGGGTCGGCCAGGTGGGTGAGCAGGTGCAGCAAGGCGCGTTGCAGGCGGCGGAGCCCACCAGCCGCGTCTTCTGGGGCATCTTCGCGTCGCTGCTGCTCGGCCTCATCTCCGCGATGCTCGGCGCCACGGTGGGCGTGAGCCGCCGCCAGCGCATCGCCGCCGAGGGCGCCATCGTCACGCCGCCGCCCCGCCCCACCGAACCCACGCTGCCCCGCCGCGAGGTGTATCCGTAGGGTGAGCCGTCCGGCCGCGAGCGCCCGCCTCCGGGGCCTCGCGGCCGTCTCCTTCCACACAGTCCATTCCCCGCCCGCACGCGTGCATGCGCTAACATTCCGCCCCGACGAGGCGGCGGGCCCTGAACGCGGCAGCCTCGCGCGCTGGCGCCTCGCTCGGCGCGACTCCCGGGGGGACGCCCATGAATCGGAGCACCACGTACCTGCTGTGTCTCGCCACGCTGGCCGCCGTCTCCAGCGGCTGTTTCCTGCGCACGGGCTACATCCTCGACACGCTGAACACGCCCGGGGACCCGCAGGCGGCGCCCCTGCCCGTGCCCATCCAGGAGCGCGCCGCGCGCCTCACCCGCACGCACCTGATGGACGCCTATGCCGACCCCGCCGAGGCCGCGCGCTGGATGTCCGCGCTGGGCAACGCGCCCCAGCCCATCATCGAACAAGTGGACTGTTTGAAGCAGACCGCGGGCGGCGACAACAGCACGTGCTACGAGCGCTTCCTCAAGACGGCCATGGAGACGCCGCAGTGGGGCCTGCCGCCGCTGCCCACCACGGTGGACCCCGCCGCCCCCGCGCCGCGCGAGGTGGACGCCGCGCGCTTCCTGGCCAACGCGCTGGGCATCGCCGGCTCACTGGTGGCGCTGCGTGACGCACAGGGCGACCGCGTCCCCATCCAGGTGCTCTCCCGCGGCATCCGCGAGGGCGCGGAATCCGCCGCGCAGTACGTCAGCGCCCGCCAGTGGAGCCGCACGCTGGGGCGCCCGTCCAACGCCGTCGTCTTGAGCGGCGGCGGAGCCAACGGCGCGTTCAGCGCGGGGGCCATCTGGCGGCTGCTCGGCGTGTTGGAGCAGTGCCGCGGCAAGCCGGCGCCGGAGGGCTGCGGGGACGCGCGCATCGACCTGGCGGCGGGCAGCAGCACCGGCGCGCTCATCAGCACGCTGGTGGACTTGTTCCACACGCCGGGCCACGAAGAGGCCGCGCGCCAGTTGCTCATCAGCAACTACACGTGCTCGGTGGAGTCGGACCTATACTGCGTCAACAACACCTGGATTTGGAAGATTGCCTCCGACCTGCGCGGCCTGGTCCAGTTCGACGGCATCTACGGCAAGCTGCGCGCGGCGGTGGTCCCCGAGCAGCTCACCAACGGCACGGAGCTGGTGGCCGTCTCCGTGGACTTCGACACCGGTGACGTCTACGGCATCAGCGACCAGGACCCGGAGAACTTCGCCGCGGACGCCACCCCGCAGCAGCGCGTGGAGGGCATCATCAACGGCGTCGTCGCCTCCATCGTGGAGCCGGTGCTCGCCGACCCCGTGCCCTGGCTGCCGTCCCGCACCGGCCGGATGAAAGGCTCCTTCTACGACGGCGGCGTGCGCTCCGGCCTGCCGCTGCTCCAGGCGGTGCAGCGCGGCGCCGAGCGCGTGCTGGTCCTCTCCACCGGCGGCGTGGAGCCGTCCCCGGAGAACCCGCCTGAGAACGCGGTCAGCGTGCTGATGCGCACCATCGACCTGTTCGTCGCCCAGCCGCGCGTGGGCGAGGTGCAGCAAGGGGAGCTGGCCGCGGTGGGCCGGCGCTTCGCGGAGCACAACGTCTGCGTGGCGCGGCTGGCGAACGTGGCCGACGCCGACGGCGTCAACGCCTTCTGCCGCCGCACCGGCACGGGCTTCGTCCCACGCGAAGCCGGGGCCCTCAAGGCGGCCACCAACATGTGGCTGGGCTCCGCCCGCTTCGACCAGGTGGCCTCCAGCTGGCGCTCGTCCTGGATGTTCCGCCCGGACTCGCAGCTCCAGACGGCCAGCGGCTACGGCTTCTCGCCCCAGGTCATGCGGCCGCTGTTCAAGGAGGGCGTGAAACACTTCCAGCAGCGCTGCCACGAAGTGCTGCGCCTCTTCGAGGTCCGGGGCACGCTGGCCACGGCGGAATGCGACAAGCCGGTGGACGCCGTCGTGTCGGAGGCCGAGGCGCGGTTCGCTCCGCTGGACCAGTGCACGAAGGGCAAGCCCGAGCAGCGCTCGTGCAAGTGAGCCCTGGAGGCATATCCTCCAGGCGTCCATGTCCGACCGGTCGTCCCTCATCCGCTGGCTCGTCATCCCGGGCGTGAGCCTGGGCGTGCTCATCCTGAGCGCCGCCCTCTCCTACTGGCTCACGCGCCCCATCCATGACGAGCCGCTGCCCGTCGGGCCGCCGCCCGCCACCGAGGCCCCGCCCCGCAGCCACCTGGCACGCCCAGCG
>JBKGHI010000153.1:0-20926 GCA_046520405.1 Myxococcus sp. 1LA | reverse complement strand
CGCTTGCGGCCCTCGTGCCCCAGCACGCCCAGCGCGCGCGTGGTGGCGTCCGACAGGTCCGCCGCGCCCGGCGTGCCGCCGCGGAACACCACGAAGTCGCTGAACAGCTTCAGGATGGAGTCCACGCGCTGGATCTGATCGCGCATGGCCTTGAGGTTCTTCTCCTGGGACGGCGGCACCTGCCCGGTCTCCGCCTTCAGCTTCTCCGACAGGACCTCCAGGTGGATGGCCAGCGCGTTGAGCGGATTGCGGACGTCATGCAGCAGGCTGTCCATCAACGTGGGGACGGCCAGGTACCGGGCCGCGCCCACCACGGGCTGCCGCGTATCCTCAACAGAGGATGCACTATTTGACATTGCTGTCGAGGTAACCAACTGGAACTCCTCGGGATTTTCCCTGATCCACCCCCGCCGCCACCCAACCGGAGCCAAGAGTTAGGGAGCCGTTCCGACATCGTCAACCCTGGGTCGGTAATTCTTGCCGGAAGCGGCAAATTCCCCATCTGTGACGCGGACTTAGGTCCGGCCACGAGTGTTTTTCAGGCAACGATTGAGGAGTGCGCGCGCGGGGGGCGGAAAAGCCCGTCCCACCCCGCGGTGCGGGGCGATCAGGCGCCCGAGGCGGGAGGCCGGGCGGCATCGCCCAGACCCACCAGGTCCAGCTTGAGCCGGGCCGCGTACTCGAAGATGCGCGGATCCCGGTAGAACTCGCCGAACACGATGCGGACCAGGCCCGCGTTGGCGATCAGCTTGAAGCACGGCCAGCACGGCGAGGCGGTGGTGTAGATGGTCGCCCCGTCGATGCTGACGCCGTTGGTGGCCGCCTGGATGATGGCGTTGGCCTCCGCGTGGACGGTGGCCACGCAGTGGCCGTTCTCCATCATGTGGCCCACGTCATCGCAGTGCGGCAGCCCGCGGATGGCGCCGTTGTAGCCGGTGGACAGGATGGTCCTTCCCCGGACGATGACGGCGCCCACGTGCTTGCGATCACACGTGGCCCGCGAGGCCACCTGCGTCGCGATGTCCATGAAGTACTGATCCCACGAGACACGTCCGGCCATTCCAGACCTCCAGTCCGGCGGATGTACCCCGCACGCGCGCGGTGTCGAGATTCCTGCCGGCCCCGCCCGTGCGACGTGTCTAGCGCCCGGCGGCGTGCGCGACGCCGCCCTCCGTCATGGGCTTGCGCGCCAGCAGGCGCCCGAAGCCCTTGGCCTGGAGGAAGTGCCGCACCTTCGCGCTGGGTGCGGCGAATGTCTCTCCCGGCATGGGCACGTCGAAGCTGTAGTTCTCCTGCTGCACCTCGAAGTCCACCTTCGCCGTGCGGTAGCCCTCCACGATGGCCAGCAGCCGGCCCGTCGTCAGGCTGAAGATGCCGCCGCCCGACGCGCCGTAGCCGATGGGGGCGTCCGTCTTCACCATCTTCGGGCGCTGGGACTCCTTGTCCCATTCCACCTGGGACAACATGCCGCCGGACAGCGACAGCGCGCGGCCGAACGGCGAGGCGGCCACGACGACGTCCTCGCCCAGCTCCAGCTCCGCGTCGTCCGCCAGCTCCACCGCGGGCAGGTCCAGCCCGGGCACGCGCACCAGCGCCAGGTCCAGGTCCGGCACCTGGCCCATGGCCACCACCTCGCCCCGGTGCTCCAGCGACTCCGCGCGGCGGTCCACCAGCACGCGCAGCTCCGGCGCGTCCATGCCGTCCATGGCCACCGCGTGCGCGTTGGTGACCACCCAGGCCACCGAGGCTCCGTTCGCGTCCCGCTCCGCGCCCACCACCACGCCCGACGCCGTGCTGCGCACCCGGCCTTGCGAGGCGAGTTGCAGCCGGACGTTGTGCGGCAGGATGCGCCGCACCTGCTCCTTGCGCGTCATGCGAGGCGCGTCCTGCACCGCGATGACGCGTTCGACGACAGGAGCCGCCTGGGGCGCTGAGGTGACGGCCGCCGGCTGGGAAGGCGCACCGGCGCACGACACGAGGGCGAACAGGGCAGGAGCGCCCAGGAGGAAGCGGGTCATCGACTCTCCGGTCTGGGGGGAACGGCTGCAGCCAGTACAACTCCCTGGCAGCTCCCATCATCCCGAGCCCTTTCCGGCTTTGAAAGCAGGCGTCCAGGCGTGCCCCGGACACCCACCCCGTCACGCGTAGCGCTTCTTCATCAGGAACAGGATGGCGTCCTTCGCGCACGCCTCGCAGTAGCCGTAGCGCTCCGCCATCGTCTTCAGCGTGCTCTGCACCTGCGCCTGCTCCCGCGAGGTGAGCTGGTTGCGGTCCTCGGACAGGTACTTGAGGACGTTCTCCTTGTTCTTGCGCAGCACCCGCTTGCGCTCCTCGAAGTAGTGGTCGCGCAGGCGCTTGAACATGTCCGGGAAGATGCGGCTGTAGTCCATGGCCGCGTCCGGGTTGTCCAGCCGGTGCGCGCCAATGGACGCGATGAGGCCCCGGCGGAAGTCGGCGGCTTCCTCGCCGCGCGGCATGATGATGGCCTCCACCTCCGCCATCCGCTGCTCGTCCGGCGGCTCCATCACCCCGGTGACGCGGTTGCG
Source organism: Myxococcus sp. 1LA (assembly GCA_046520405.1). Lineage (GTDB taxonomy): Bacteria > Myxococcota > Myxococcia > Myxococcales > Myxococcaceae > Myxococcus. Next base: position 18,380 of record JBKGHI010000153.1, on the reverse strand, counting down.
CATCTTCTCCCCGCGCACCCAGTGGCTGATGGTCTGGATGTAGCGCTCCACCAACTCGCGGTACTGCCCCTCGGACACCAGGCCCATGGACTCGCGCACCTCGGAGTCCACCCGGTCCAGGTACTCCGCCTCCGCCAGCCGGACGAACGAGTCGTGGTCGTGGTAGCCGTCCACCACCTCCTGCAGCAGGAACTCGTAGACGCTCTTGTCCTTGCAGATGGCGGACAGCTCCTCCAGCACCGCCAGCGCGTTGAGGCACTTGTAGTCCGGGTTCTGCGCGGCGTTGAAGAGCGCCGTCTTGATTTCACGCGCGCTGGCGCCCGAGCGCCCCTCGTAGTTGGGGTACGCGTCCGACTCCGTGAACAGCTCCTCGCGCAGCTTGCGCAGCTCCTTGGTGTTGGCCAGGCTCAGCCGGTCCGGCGGCGCGCCCTCCTCGTAGAGGTGCAGCTTCTCCACCGGCGTCACCTGGTCGATGAGCTCCTTCACGTCCTGCGGATAGCGGTCCGGAATGGGCTTCTTCAGCCGGGTGAGCACCGCCCACATGGCCGCCAGCTCCGTGGCGTGAGGGGCCACGTGCTTGCCCACCGTGGTGGAGGTGATCTGCGCGTCGTAGATCTGCTGCTCGGTGCGGTAACGGCGCAGGTAGGGCACGCGCACCAGCTCGATGCGCCCCTTGAAGGACGCGAAGTCCGGCAGCTCCTTGAAGGCGTTGAGGTGCTTCTCGTTGGCGGAGGCAATCAGCACCTCGTCCAACTGGAGGACGAAGGGCTCCAGCGGCACCTCGCCCGTCTCGCTGAAGCCCAGCAGGTACTTGAAGGCCTCCAGCGGCCGCTTGAGCAGGTCCGCGTACTCGATGAGGCCGCGGTTGGCGTGGACCAGGGGGCCGTGTGGCTCGAAGAGCACCGTGCTGTGCAGCGGCGCGGGCACGTTGAGCTGGGTGCGGTCCGCGGTGAGCTGCTGGACGACGGCGTCCACGCTCATCTGCGGCTCCACCGTCACGGTGCCCACCTGGTAGCGGCGTGAGATGTAGAAGCGCTCCACCTGGACGTGGCGCATCACCTTCAGCCAGTCCCCGCCGTAGGAGTTGAGCAGCGCGGTGTAGATGCGGCGGCACTTGGAGCACAGCTCGCCGTCCCGCACGTAGTCGGACAGGATGAAGTCCCCCGTCTCCCCGTCCCCGTTGCCCAGGCCCTTCTTCTTGAGGGCGCCCTCCAACAGCTTGCGGCGCTCGCCCGGTGGAACGGCGAAGAGCGGATGATCCCTCAGCTCACACGGCATGCGCAGGTCGATGGACTCCGCGTCCAGGTGCGCGTAGGTGGTCACCTCCCCGCTGCCGGGCTCCCGTTCTCCGAAGCCGATGGAGCCCTTGATGAGCTTCTCCGACGGAAACACCCAGGCCAGCCGGTAGAGCGCGCCCTGGGGCTGCCGGGAGTACGTCTCCATGCCGCTCTTCAGGGCATTGACCAGCGTGGACTTGGCGCTGCCATTGGGCCCGTGAAGGAGGATGAGCTTGTTGATGCGGCCGGCGCGCACGAAGTTGCCGAGCAGCCGGTAGATGGCGTTCTGCACCTCCTCCTGGCCCGCCACCCGGTCATCCTGGTCACCACCAGGGGCGTCGAAGACCTGGAAGCGCCGGATGGTGCCGGTGGGGTGCGGCACCGTGGTGGTGCCGAAGTGGTCCATCACGTCCCGCAGGTACTGCGCCGCGTTGCGGGCCTGGCCCTTCGGGTCGCCGAAGAAGAGAGAGAGGTATTCCTCGAAGGAGAGAATCGACCGGTTCTTGACGAAGTCGGCGTTCACCTGCGCGCCCACTTCCTGCAGATAACCCTTCGCGTCCAAGTTGACTCTCCTGTGGTCAGTCAGTCATCCACCAGCAAGTTTTCCGCCCGGGGCACCAATGTCCAGCACCCCGGATACCATTGTCGGCTGGGGCACGCGCTCCTGGCCACCGGGCGTCCGCTGGGAGCGCCACGGCTCCCTCCTGGGGAAGCGAGGAGCCCTGCCCGGCATTCCCGGGGAGCGGCAAACGTCGCGGTGTGTGAACTCGCGCCCGACGCGCGGGTGCGCTACGGTCTTTTCTTCTTCTCTGCGGCCTACCCACCCGGAGTCCAAGCAAGATGCACAAGGAGCCCATCATCGGCATCGACCTCGGCACGACGAACTCGTGCGCGGCGATCGTCGAGGACAGCGGGAACGTCAAGCTCATCCCCTACAAGGGCGGCGAGTACACCATCCCCTCGATCTTCGCGATCGACGACAAGGGGAACGAGCTCATCGGCTACGAGGCCAAGCGCCAGTGGCAGCTCAACCCGCGCAACACCGTCTACGGTTCGAAGCGGCTGGTGGGCCGTGGCTTTGGCAGCGACGTTGTCGACACGATGAAGAAGGTCGTGGCGTACAACATGCGCCCCGGCAAGAAGAGCGACGTCACCCTGGACGTGGGGAAGAAGGAGTTCACCCTCCAGGAGATCAGCGCCAAGATTCTCGGCAAGATTCGCGAGGTCGCGTCCAACTACCTGAAGATGCCCATCAAGCGGGCGGTGGTGACGGTGCCGGCCTACTTCAACGACCGGCAGCGCCAGTCGGTGAAGGACGCGGGCAAGCTCATCGACCTGGAAGTGGTCCGCATCATCAACGAGCCCACCGCGGCGGCGCTGGCCTACGGCGTGGGCAAGGGCCTGAAGGAAAAGGTCGTCATCTACGACCTGGGCGGCGGCACCTTCGACGTCTCCATCATCGAGATTCGCGACCGCGTCTTCGAGGTGAAGTCCACCGGCGGTGACGTGTTCCTTGGCGGCATCGACTTCGACAACGCCATCATCCACCACGTCCTCAAGGACTTCGCGGCGAAGACGGGCATCGACCTCGCCACGGACCCGGTGGCCATGCAGCGCATCAAGGACCTGGCCGAGCGCACCAAGATTGACTTGTCCGCGCGCGAAGAGGTCCCCTTCAACATCCCCTTCATCACGATGACGTCCCAGGGCCAACCCCTGAACATCGAGATGAAGTTCACCCGGCGGATGTTGGAGCAGCTCACCAACCAGCTCGTGGACCGCACCCTGCAGATGGTGGCGCGCGTGCTGGTGGACTCCGGGCTGTCCACCAAGGACATCGACGAGGTCATGCTCGTGGGCGGCCAGACGCGCATGCCCATTGTCCAGGACCGGCTCACCAAGTTCTTCGGCAAGCCGCCCAGCAAGGGCGTGCACCCGGACGAGGCGGTGGCCATTGGCGCCGCGCTCTACGCGCACTCGCTGCAGGACGACACCAACCTGCGCATCCAGTTGCTGGACGTGATTCCCATGGCCATTGGCCTGGAGAAGGCCGGCGGCGCCTTCCACGTCGTCTTCCCGCGCAACGCGGCCATCCCCAACGCCAAGCAACTGCTGGCCACCACCAGCATGGACAACCAGACCGAGCTGGCCGTGCGCATCTTCCAGGGCGACCACGAGCTGGTGGCCCGCAATGACATGCTGGGCGAGTTCACCTTCTCCGGCATCCAGCCCGGCCGCGCCGGCTCCGCGCAGGTGGAGATCACCTTCGATGTGAATGTGGAAGGCATCCTCACCATGCGCGCCCGCGACCCGGCCTCCGGCAAGGAGATGAAGACCACGGTCCGCGTCACCCAGGCCTGAGTGGAGCCCCCTGCCCCGCTCCCGTGCACCGGGGGCGGCGCGGCCTCAAGCCATCCCAGGGAGTGCCCCGGACGCCCGCCGCTGGCGACAGCGGTCCACGCCCCACGTCACGAGGCGTCCAGGCCCGCCTTCGCCTCGTGGTCCAGCGGACGCCCCCTCAGCCGCTCCGCGTGGTTCCCCGACCTTCCACCGCCGCCTCCGGCACGAGGAAGGCCGTCGCGTCATCCGGCCCCAGCGGGCCGTGCCCCTCCTCACGAAACAGCTCGAAGAGCCCTGGCTCCACGGGCGTCAGGTGGAAGCGCGACTCCGCGCGCGCCTGGGCCCGCTCGCTGACGAGCACCTGCCCGCGGCCGGCCCGCACCGCCAGCCGCGCCGCGGTGTTCACCACGTCCCCCAGCACGGTGAAGTCCAGCCGTCCGGAGGCCTTCGCCCCCACGCTGCCGGCCACCAGGTCGCCCGAGTCCAGCCCGATGCAGACGCCATGCGCGTAGGGTGCGCCGTCGCCGCCGCGCGCCGCCAGCGCGTCCAGTTGCCGGCGGATGGCGTGGCAGGCCTCCAGGGCCAGCGCCACGTGGCCGGGCCCCCGGAACACCGCCATCACCGCGTCCCCGACGAACTTATCCACGGTGCCGCCCCGCGCGAGCAGCTCCGGGACAATGGCCTCGAAGTTGGCGTTGAGGCGGCGCAGCGACTCCGGCGGCGGCTCCTGGTTGAGCACCGGCGTGAAGGCATCCACGTCGATGAACACCACCGTGCCGTCCACCCACTCGCCCGCCATGGCGTCCGAGCCTTGCAGCAGCGGAGGCAGCCGCTCCAGCACCGCGCCCGGAACGAACATGCGCAAGAGGCCGTTCTCCTCCGTGTAGCGCACGGTGCGGCGCAGCTCGCGCACGTGCTTCAGCGTCTTGACGAGCGTGGCCTCCAGGTCCGGGAAGTCGATGGGCTTGGTGATGAAGTCGAAGGCGCCGCGGTTCATCGCCGTGCGGATGTTGTTCATGTCGCCGTAGGCGGAGACGATGACCACCCGGGTCAGCGCGCTGATCTCCCCCACGCGGGACAGGAAGGTCAGCCCGTCCATGCGCGGCATGTTGATGTCGCAGAGGACGACTTCGATATCGGGGTGCTGGCGCATCTCCTCCAGCGCCTCCTCGCCGTCCGCGGCGAAGAGGAACTGGTAGACGTTGCGGCGGATCTGCTTGCGGAAGCTCTGCTCCATCAGCACCACGATGTCCGGCTCGTCATCCACCACCAGGACCTTGGCGGGGCGCGACGGCCGGCCCGCCTCCACCGCGTGGGTGAGGGCGGAGGACAGCTCGTGCGCGGACTGGAAGCGGCGCGCGGGGTCCACGTCCAGGGCGCGCGCGAAGAAGGCATCCACCTCCGCGCCCAGCTCCGGCGACAGGCTGGACGGCGCCGCGGGCGGCGGGGGCGCGTTGCCCAGGCGCATCTGCCGCAGTGACTCCAGGGGGAACGGGTGCTGCCCCGTCAACGCGCGGTACGCCACCACGGCCAGGGCCCACAGGTCACAGCGGTGGTCCAGCCGAGGCGCCAGCCCCCGGAGCTGCTCGGGGCTCATGTACCGGGGCGTGCCGGCCATCTCCTCCTCCGGGTGCGGCCGCGCCGCGCCGCCCGACATCAGCAGCGCCAGGCCGAAGTCCAGCACCTTCACCTGCTCGCCGTGCTCCGTCCGCGCGAGGAAGAGGTTCGCGGGCTTGAGGTCGCGGTGGATGACGCCCGCGGCGTGGGCCGCCGTGAGCGCGCGGGCGGACTGCGTCACCAGCCGCTCCACCATGGCCAGGGACAGCCGGCCCCGGCGGTTCAGCAGGGCCTCCAGGTCCTCGCCCACCAGCCACTCCATGACGATGTAGGGCGTGGCACCGGCCAGGTCACAGTCATGGACCTGGATGACGTGTGGATTCTGGAGCCGCGCGATGGCCTGCGCTTCCCATTCGAACTGCTGACGCGCCAGTGGCGCGGGCGCGCAGTGGGACGCCATCAGCTTGAGGACGACGCGGCGCTGGAGCTTGGGATCCAACGCCACCCAGATGGTGCCCATGCCGCCGCCCGCCAGCCGCCGCTCCAGGACGTAGCGGTCGCCGATGACTTGTCGCTCGGAGTTGGAGTCTTCGACCATGGTGAGAGCCTTGGGGCACACCCCCGTGGAAAGCGCGAAGTGTCTCACACCGGCCCGGCGCAAGGTACTGCGGGTTGCCCTGCCCCACAGCAGCCAGCCACTCGGCCGCGCCGGGCCCGTCATCATGCGCGTGCTACGGTCCCCGCCCCCATCCCGATACGGCGTGCACTCACCCAACCCCCGGAGGCGTCATGCCCGACACCGAATCCATCCAGAAGCGCCCCGCCCCCGCGGCGCCCCAAGCCACCGCCACCCCGTCGCGTGAGCCTGACGGCCACGGGCTCCCGGGGCTGCATGTCCCTCCGGGGCTGCGGCCCGGAATGCCTCGCAACGCGATGACCACCAGCCCGGTGGAGTACGTGGAGGAGCCCCTGCAAGTGCTCGCGGGCACGCTGCCGGAGGACCTGCAAGGTCACGTCTACGTCGCCGGACCCAGCGTGCACGCGGGCTCACCGGCGCTGGCCTCGGACGGACTGGTGATGCGCCTGGACTTCCAGGTGGGCGGCGCGAAATTCACGTCCGCCACCATGCGCACCCCGTCGTACTACGCGCGCCAGCAGGTGGACGCGGGCGCGACGGCGCGTGGCCCCCTGACGCGGCGACTCAACCGCTTCCGCGAGACGACGCTGGCGGACGTTTCGCTCACGCTGGGGCCGCAGGAGACGCCCAACACGGCGCCCTTCCTCGTCGAAGGGGAGCGGATGCTGTTGGTGACGACGGACGCGGGACGCCCCTGGGCCATCCACCCCAAGACGCTGAAGGCGTACACGCCGCTGGGCTACCTGCGCGAGTGGAACCGCGCCCTCCCCACGCCCTGGGCCTTCCCGCTCTTGCAGAGCACCGCGCACCCGGCCTTCGACCCCGCCGAGCGCCTGGAGCGGCGGACCGGGGACAACCAGCCTCGCCTCTTCTTCACCAACCACGCGCCGAAGTGGCCGCTGGGCGCGGGCTACACGCAACTGGTGAGCTGGGACACGGAAGAGAACCGGCTGAACCACTGGAAGCTGATGGACGCGGCCACGGGCGAGCCGGTGGTGGCGTCGTCGCTGCATCAGATCGCCGCCACGCGGGACTACGTGGTGCTGATGGACGCCAACTTCCCCATCAACTTCTGGCAGATCGCCGCGCAGGCGGCGGTGCCCTTCCTGCCGCGGGTGCAACGCGCGGTGGAGTGGCTGACGGCGTCCCCCGCCGCGCCGCAAGCGGTGTTCTGGGTGGTGCGCCGAGCGGACCTCACGACGTCACCGGGGACGCTGGACCCGAAGAACCCGCCGCTCGTCTCCGCTCACCGCTTCCAGGCCGGCGGCGGCGGGCTGCACTTCGCCGCCATCTACGAGAACCCCGACGACGTCATCACCCTGGTCGCGGCCCACTCACCCACCGAGGACCTGTCCCATACGCTGGAGCCGGGGGAGCTGCTCATCAACGGCAACCGCGTGCAGGACTGGCAGGCGGGAATGCCCACGGCGGTGCCCGTCACCCGCAGTTCCGTGGGCGTGCACCGCATCGACATGAAGCGGCTGCGCATCCAGTCCAACATGTATGCCCATGACGACTTCACCTGGGGCCTGACGGTCTTCTCCAACACGGGCCTGGTGAATGGCGAACTGGAGGCGCACCTCCGGCTCCTGGGCCACGTCGTGAACGGCCCCGTGCCCCAGGAGGAGCTGGCGCTCTACCTCAACTCGGACGGCTTCACCGCGGACATGGTCCCGGAGGCGCTCTACCAGCTCTACAAGCCCGTCGTCGGAGACAAGTCCGCGCTGCCCATCCGCGACGGGCGCGCGGCGAGCTTCTTCAAGTTCTTCGTCGACTCCGGCCGCTTCGACGGCTACGTGCTTCCCACGGGCTGGTTCGGCTTCGCGCCCCAGTTCGTCCCCAGCGCCCGCTTCCCCCAGGTGCCGCACTGGAAGGGCTACGTGGTCGCGCTCGTCGTGTCGGACCCGACGCCGGACCTGCCCGCGAACTCCACGGGCGACGAGGTCTGGATCTTCGACTCCGAGGACATCGCCAAGGGCCCCATCTGCCGGCTGGGCAGCCGCAACTTCGACGTGGGCATGACGCTGCACACCACCTTCCTGCCCCCCGGCCTGCCGGACCTCCTGGAGGGCCAGCCTCCGGGCAACGTGGCCCCGTACTGCGTGGATGTGACACAGGACCTCGACGTAGATGCCATCGAGCAGGCGTACCTGGAGTGGCCCCAGACACTGCTCCCCCGCGTGCCCTCGCTGCTCTTCGCGCCGTGGCGCCTGGGGGTGAAGTGGGCGCTCAACTTCCCGAAGCTGCGACAGGTCCTCCAGGAGGACGTGTATCCACACTTCCCGCGCAGGTGACCGTGTATGGGATTGGCGGGTCTGATACACCCCAGCCAAGGTCAAAAACGCCACTTCAATTGCAGCTCAATTACAGTACCCGCCTGTTTGGCTGGACTTGTATTGACACATTGAGATTTTTATCGACCCGCGCTAGGGTCCTGTTCGGTTTGTGACACTCCCACGCGCGGGTTGGTCCGGCCGAGCGGAAGCAGGCCCCGCCCGGCTGGAGCGTCGTGGGCACGACCCGTCCTCCCGCCGCACGACGTACACCTGCATGACCTCCGACATGATTCGCTGTTTCGTGGATGCCCCCGGCCCGGGGCACCTCTCCCAGGAGACGTGTGTACGTCTCCAGGAGCGGGTGCCATGAGCACGGGCCAGGGGGGGCCGCCGCCCGGACTGGGCGCGGAGTGGCAACAGGTACTGGCGGTCTTCTCCGACGAAGCGGAGGAGCTGCTCTCCTCGATGGAGGAGACGCTCATCGCCCTGGAGGCGCGTCCCGACGACGAGCGCCTGCGCACCCTGTTCCGGTTGGCACACAACCTCAAGGGTAGTGCGAGCTCCTTGGGTTTCCAGGCCCTGACGGATTACGTCCATGGCGCCGAGGACCTCATCCAGGCGCTGCTCGACCAGCGGCTCGACGTGGGCGAGCCCTGGATTTCGCTCTTGCTGGGCGCGGTGGACCACCTGCGCGAGCTGACGCGCGCGGCGCTGGCGGGTGTGGACCAACTGGCGCCCGCGCATCAGGAGCAGCTCGGACGGCTGCGAGACGGTGGCGCCACGGGCATGTCCAAGGGCGCGGCGACAACGGCGCCGGTGGCCGTTCCATTGGACGACGGGTCCCTGCGGGTGGAGACGCGCGCGGCGTCTCGAGGGCGCTCGCTGCGGATGGATGTCGACCGGTTGGATCGCATCGTCACCCTCACCGCTGAGCTGTCCATTGCCCGAGGCCGGATGACCCAGTTCCTCATGGAGGCGGAGTCTTCCGGTGCGAGCTGGGACGAAGCCCTCACCCAACAACGGGAGATGGACCCTCTCTTCCAGGAACTTCAGGAAGAGGTGATGCGGGTGCGCATGGTGCCCGTGGGCCCGCTGTTCCGGCAGCACCTGCGCACCGTGAGAGACCTCGCCAGGGCCCAGGACAAGCTGGCGCTGCTGGAGCTGGAGGGCGAGGACGTGACGATGGACACGGCCGTGCTGGAGGCTTTGCGCGACCCGCTGCTCCATCTGCTGCGCAACGCCTTGGACCACGGCATCGAATCCCCCGCGGAGCGTCAGGCCGCCGGCAAGGACCCCTGTGGGCGCCTCCGCCTGCGCGCCTTCCATGACGCGGGCGGCGTCGTCGTGGAGCTGTCGGATGACGGGAGGGGCATCCAGCGCGACCGGGTGAAGGAGCGCGCCCGGGAGCGAGGGCTGGTGTCCGCGCCGGAGCGGCTGCGCGACGAAGAGGTGGACCGCCTCATCTTCGAGCCCGGCTTCTCCACCGCCAGGACGGTGACGGAGCTGTCCGGGCGCGGCGTGGGCATGGACGTGGTCCGGCGCGACGTGGAGGCCCTGCGCGGCACGGTGGCCGTGCGGAGCCAGGAGGGCCAGGGCGCCACGATGACGCTGCGCCTGCCGCTCACGCTGGCGGTCATCCAGGGCTTCGCCATGGGCGTGGGAGACCAGGTGTACGTGGTGCCCATCGAGCTGGTGCAGGAGTGCCTGGAGCTGCCGACGTCCCAGCGCACCCTCGACGAGGCCGGCATGTTGTCCTTGCGAGGACAGCCCCTGCCCTACCTGCGGCTGCGCAGCATCTTCAGCGTGGGCGGAGATGCGCCGGCCCGGGAGAACGTGGTCGTGCTGCGGCACCCCGACGGCGTCGTGGGGCTGGCGGTGGACCAGTTGCACGGTGATGGCCAGCGCGTCATCCGCCCCCTGGGCCGACTGTTCCAGGATGCGCCCGGCATCTCCGGGTCGACCATCCTGGGAGATGGCCGCGTAGGCCTGATCCTGGACACCCCCACCCTGGTTCGAAGGGCCATCCGCCGAGCCAACGAGAATTCCTCTGACCACCGGGCCGAGGCCGCGCTCAGCGACAGCGCAGCCGCCCGGGCGTAACCCTTCCACAACATGGAGTTGTGAGCATGTTCGACAACCTGAGTATCACTCGCAAGCTGCTGCTGGCGTTCACCACCATGGTGGCCATCCTCATCGCCATCGTGATGGCCACCTATACGACGCTGAACCGCACCGCGGCGGCGGACCTGGACAACAAGCAGAGCACCGAGGTGCTCATCGCCGTCCGGACGCTGGAAGGCGACCTCGCCGACCTGGAGACGGGCCAGCGCGGCTTCCTCATCACCGGCGACGAGCGCTTCCTGGAGCCGTACACGTCGGCGCGCGTCAGCTTCGCGCAGAACCTCAACCGCATCCGGGAGCTGACCACGGACAACTCCCAGCAGCAGGAGCGGCTCCAGGAGCTGCGAGACATGCTCCAGCAGTGGCTGAGCCAGCACCTGGAGAACACCATCACCCAACGGCGCGACGTCAACGCCGGTCGCGGAGAGCTGAACGCGATCTTCGACTCGGTGAAGGGCGCGCGCGGCAAGGAGATGGCGGACCGGATGCGCACGATCCTCTCCGAGGTCGCGAACGAGGAGACCGCGCTCCAGGCGAAGCGCACGGAGGAGGTCAACAAGCTGGTGGAGCTGCTGTACGACACCCTCATCTTCGGCGGGGCCCTGGGCGTGGCGCTCGCGGGACTGCTGTCCTTCTTCCTCACGCGCAGCATCGTCCGGCCGCTGGCGGAGGCCGTGCAGGTGACCGACCAGGTCACGGGCGGCGACCTCACCGCGACCATCTCCGTCCGTGGCAAGGACGAGACGGGGCAGATGATGACGGGCATGCGGGAGATGATTCACCGGCTGTCCGGCGTCATCAGCGAGGTGCGCGGCGCGGCGGGCTCGCTGTCCTCCGCCTCCACCCAGGTGGCCGCCGCCTCGCAGGGCCTGTCCCAGGGTACCAGCACGCAGGCCGCGTCGGTGGAGGAGACCACCGCGAGCCTGGAGCAGCTCAACGTCACCATCAGCCAGAACGCGGAGAACAGCCGGCAGATGGAGCAGATGGCGCTCAAGGGCGCCCGTGACGCCGAGGAGAGCGGCCGCGCGGTGCGGGAGACGGTGGACGCGATGAACGCCATCGCGGAGCGCATCTCCATCGTGGAGGAGATTGCGTACCAGACGAACCTGCTGGCGCTGAACGCCGCGGTGGAGGCCGCTCGCGCCGGGGAGCATGGCCGGGGCTTCTCCGTTGTCGCCACCGAGGTCCGCAAGCTGGCCGAGCGGAGCCAGAAGTCCGCCAAGGAGATTGGCGCGCTGGCGACCTCCAGCGTCCGCGTGGCGGAGCGCAGCGGGCAGTTGCTGACGGAGCTGGTGCCGTCTATCCGCCGCACGGCGGAACTGGTGCAGCAGGTGACGACGGTGTCGAAGGAGCAGGCCATTGGCGTGTCGCAGATGAGCCGCGCCATGGTGCAGGTGGACCAGGTCACCCAGCGCAACGCGTCCGCGGCGGAGGAGCTGTCCTCCACGGCCGAGGAGATGGCGACGCAGGCCGAGTCGCTGCTCCAGATGATGACCTTCTTCCGGCTGGCGGATGGCAACGGATACGTGCCGCGCAACACGCCGCTGCTCAGGCCGCCCGCACCGCGTGCGCCCCTGTCACCGACGAGCTCGCTGTTCGCCGCGGCGCAGGGGCACCTGCCCGCGTCACCGGCGCCGGGCTCGAACCAGGACTTCCAGCGGTTCTAGGCGGCGACTTCCATGCCCAACAGCAACTCCGTCGACAAGGACGCCCGGTCCAACTACCTGAGCTTCATGCTCGCGGGCGAGGAGTACGGCGTCGGCATCCTGCGGGTGCGGGAAATCATCGAGCACCGGCCCATCACCCGGGTGCCGGGCATGCCCGCCGCCGTACAGGGCGTCATCAACCTGCGCGGCAGCGTGGTGCCCGTGGTGGACCTGGCGGTGAAGTTCGGGTTGCCGCCGCGGCCCATCACCCGGTGGACGTGTTTCGTCATCGTCGAGGTGACGCTCGACGGGCAGCAGACCGCGATTGGCCTGCTGACGGACTCCGTGAGCGAGGTGTTGGAGCTGGGGCCGGAGGACATCGAGACACCGCCCGCCTTTGGCACGCGCGTGCGGCTGGACTTCCTGCTCGGCATGGGGCGGCACGATGACAAGTTCATCATGCTGCTGGATTTGGACCGGCTGCTGTCCGTATCCGAGCTGCTCAGCCTGATGTCGGCCACGGCCGAAGAGGCAACTGTGGCTGAAGCCGAAGTGGCTGCCCCGTTGGAAGCCGCTGCGGAGCGTGCTCCCGACGAGGCGGCTGGGAACGGTTGACGGGGAATGACCGGCCTCCTGCCAACCGTGCCACCCGTGTTGACGGCACGGGAGCTGTCCCTCTTCCAGGCGCTGGTGGAGCGGGAGGTGGGCATCCACCTGTCCCCGGCCAAGGACGCGCTGGTGGCGAACCGGCTGGCGCGCCGGCTCCGGGAGCTGGGGTTGACGTCATTCGGTGCGTACTACGAGTACGTCACCGAGCGGGGGCATGAGACGGAGAAGGTGCGGATGCTGGACAGCCTCTGCACCCACGAGACGTCGTTCTTCCGCGAGCCCCAGCACTTCGAGCTGCTGCGCGAGCGCGTCTTTCCGGAGTGGTCAGCCCAGGCCAACGCGGGACGCCGGTCGAAGAGCATCCGTGTCTGGAGCGCGGCGTGCTCCACGGGCGAGGAGCCCTACTCCCTCGCCATGAGCCTGCTGGACGCATTTCCTCCGGGTTCGGGTTGGCATCTGGAGGTGCTGGCCACGGACCTGTCCACGTGGGCCGTGGAGCGGTCGCAGGAGGGCCTGTGGAGCCTGGAGCGGTCGTCCACGATTCCGCAGCCCCTGCTGCGGGCATTCATGCTGAAAGGCGTGCGGACCCAGGAAGGGTTGATGAAGGCGGGGCCGGAGCTGCGCTCCGTCCTGCGCTTCGGCCGCGTCAACCTGAACGCGCCAGGTGAGTGGCCCGCGGGGCCGTTCGACCTCATCTTCTGCCGGAACGTCCTCATCTACTTCGGCGCGGAGGCCCGTGGCCGGGTGATTCGCGGGATGCTGCAGCGGCTCCCACCCACGGGCTACTTCTTCCTGGGCCACGCGGAGAGCCTGATTGGCGTCGATGTGGACGTCCGGTCCGTGAGCGCGAATGTGTACACGCCACGGACCGGTGCCATGAGCCGGTTCTGATGGCGCGGATTTAGAACTGCCACTCCTTGCCCTTCTCGCTGAGGGCCTCGCGGGTGGCGGCCACGTCGCGAAGCGCCTTGAATGGAGAGGAATCCGCGAGCTTCAGCACGGAGTCGAGCACGGCACCGGAGAGTTCGGTGTTGCCTGACGCAATGGCGGTGTCGAGGCGCTCGAAGAGCTGACGGAAGTTCTCCTTCCGCTCGTCGAAGGAGCGGTCGAGATAGTGGATCAGGACGTCACGGTGGGCACGGATGCGCTCCACGTCGACGTGCGCGTTCATCTGGATGCGCGTCTGCTCCGTCTTCTCCTTCTGGATGTCACGGATGCAGTCGGCGACGGTCTTGAGGCCCTTGAGTGCCTCGGAGAGGCCAGGGACTCCATTCTTGGCCAGTCGGTCTACGGTCATACGAAGGACTCCTGAAGCAACTGTCGCTGCTGGGCGAGCAGCGCCTCTGCCTGTTCGTTGATGTTGCCCTCGGGCGTGAAGATGGCGACGCGGAGCAGTTCGCTCTCGGCCTTGGCGAGCTGCATCGCTGTGGCGAACGTGCGCAGGTGCTCGTCGTTGGCTGGGTTGAAGCTGCCATCCAGTGACCAGAGGGCGTCGATGGCGTGGTTGGCACGCATGTCGAGCTCCGTCGTGACGTGCCGAAGTTCGTCGACACGGGTGCCTGCCCGGGCAAGGAGCGCGATGGCCGCTTCGAGCTGCGCCACCATCCTGTCGACTTCGGCCGCGAACTCCTCGGCCTTGGTCTTCGCCTTCTCCCCTTCCCTGGCGATGACGAAGCCCGCGACGACCGCAGCTGGGGCCACAGCGATACCGCCGAGGACGACGGCGCCACCCGCGACGCCGAAGCCCCCTGTCGCCAGCGTTCCACCACCCAGCCAGGCGAGCAGCGCGCTCTTCGCGGCGGCGCCTGTCAGCCCGGAGATGGCGGTTCCGGTTCCTGCGGTCGCGAACGTGGTGACCAGACTCGTGGTCACCGCGCTCGCACCAGCACCAGTGAGGGTTGCCGCGACCGTGCCGGAGAGGGTTCCACCCGCCTCCAGGTACTGGGCCGCGAACCGGCCCACCTCCTCGCGAGTCACCCCCAGGGCCCCCAGGCTATCCAGCGCGGCCAACCGGGCCTTTTGTTCGAGCCGCTCAAGGAAGTCGAAGAGGCGCCGGAAGGTGGTGGCCGTCACCGCGCTACGCTGTGCATCCAGGGCGTCCAATTTGACCTGAAGTGACGACCGCGCGTCGTCGAGGCGGGTAACCCACTCCTGATGGCGCGCTTCGGCATCTTCACCAATGGCCTTGGCCTCCTTCATGGCCTGGACGCCGTCGTAGCCCTTCTTTCCGCCATACCCGAGCAGGGCGGCGACACCGAGCGCAACAGGAATCAGTGGCAATGGCATGGGACCTCTCTATGTCGAGTGGGGTTGAATCCAACCCGCTCGTGACAAGGCGTTTGCATCCATCTCTTCCCCCCCTGAAGAAGCCAATGTCCTCGTGGGGCGGCCGGAAGGATCCCGCTAGCCCACCCCCCTGGCAATCATCCTGGAGAGGTATTCCCGCCGCCCCAGCCCTCACGGCATGACTTCCGGCGTCACACGGCATCAACCGGCCCATCCGCTTCCGGAGGTAGGGGATGAAGAGAGAGCCCGTCGAATCCAGCAACATCACCTCAGTCGGATATGACGCACTAACCCAGACACTTGAGGTCGAGTTCCACGGAAACAGGGTCTACCAGTACGACCAGGTCCCGGCGAGCATCCATGCGGGCTTCCTCGCCGCGCCATCCAAAGGCAGCTACTTCGCCAGCCACATCAAGGGCTGGTTCAAGTTCAACAGGATCTGTTGAGCCTGAGTTCTCGCAGAACTCGTCAGAAAACTGCCTCGGCCCCAACTTCATTCGAATGGGAGCGTCACTGAGGAGCAATGGGGCCTGACGCAGTCTCTGGAATACGCCCCTCAAATCAATTTTCTCAGACCAGGGCCCCACAATTCCCAATCTGGACCTCCAAACTTACGGATTCTCTCGATGCGAATTTCCCAAATCGCAATAAGAAACTTCAAATCACTCAAGGAAGTTCACCTCACAATCCCAATGAGTTCGCCCTCCAGGGAGGCCTCCGCAGACTTCGTCTCAATCGTGGGTGAAAACAACGCCGGAAAATCATCAATACTCAATGCCATCATTTTATCAATATCAGGCAATTCAAAAGCCTTGCCAGAGGACTTCCCCAGCAAGGGGAATACAGCGGGGCCAATCGAAGTCGAACTTGAGTTCAACAACCTATCCACCAAAGACAGAGAAGCGCCAGCAGTCCTCAACCATACCTTTCAAAAGAACGGAGAAGAGACTTACCGAGTCAAGAAGAGGTGGTCATCCCCTGGCAGTGCACCCGAGGTCTTTACTTACAATCCCAACGGAAAGTCGTACGCCTTCATTGAACCATGGCCCGAGCTCCCCAAGAACGACCTCAGAGATCTGAGCCCTGCATGGAGAGCCTTGGTGGAAGCCGCAGACAGAGCATCACCGCCAATCACAAGGCCGCACAAAGAAAAGTATCTCGACATAGCAATATCAACCAACTCAACCCTCATCAAAGAAATCCCCCACGATCCCTGGAAGCAAATTCCCGGAGGGCAAGTCAGCCTCGATTTGCTGATTCCAGCACCGATCTACGTTCCGGCGATTCGTGACACAGGCCTGGAAACCGACACAAACAAGGGAAAATCAACCATAAGAAAGATAGTTGGCACCCTATTCGAGACGCAACTTGCGAGCAACGAGCGAGTTGTGAGATTCAAGAAGGCCGCCGCCGAACTTGAGCACCTGTTCTCCAAGGAAAGCAAGAACGAATTCGTCACACACATTGAAGCCCGAATCACAGAAAAGCTCAAAAGCCTCATAGATATCGAGGCCCAGCTCTACTTCACCGCGCCCAACGTGAGCGCCGACCTCGCTGGAAGAACAGAATTCAAGGTACAGGATGGGGACATCTCTACTAGGCCCGAAGGACAAGGCCATGGAGCGCAACGGTCCATCGTCCTCGCCCTCCTTCAACTCTATGCAGAGCAGGCACGCGAACAAATGCCGGATGCTCACCAACCCACGCTATTTCTCGTTGAAGAGCCCGAGATCTATCTCCACCCGGAGATGTGCAGAAAAATGCGTGACACCCTGGTAGGCATTGCGCGCAGTGGCGTTGCCCAAGTCATCTGCACCACCCATTCTCCTGTCTTCCTCGATCTTGCAGACAGGCACGATGGCATCGCCATTCTACGAAAATCCGACGGCGTTCCACTCATCACCCAACGCACCACAGATGTGTTTGATGCAGAGGGCTCCGTAGCGGACGCGCGAGCACGCCTTCGAATGCTTCTCGATTTTGACCCCACTGTTAATGAGGTATTCTTCTCCAGATCGGTTTGTCTGGTCGAGGGCGACAGCGAACTTGCGGCTCTTGACGCGATCGCACACAAACTGAAGGAAGCGGGCATGATCGACTGGGCACCCTACCTCATTGCCCGAAGGTCGACCGCCATCATCAATTGCCGAGGCAAATGGACCATCGCGGCCTTTCAGAAGGTGCTCAGGGAGTTCAAAATCCCACACAGAGTCATTCACGACTCCGACAGCGAACGACTCGACGAAGGCGCAAATCAACGCATCCGCGAGTACCTCGGCTCGCCCACCGAAGCCTTGGTGCATCGCCCCAACTTTGAAGCAGAGCTCTTCAACGGCACCTGGCCCAAAGACAAGCCCTGGAGATGCGTCAGGGCAGTCAACGCGCTCTCATCGATTCAAGACCACCCCAAGATCATTCAATTCTTCGAATTCATCCTGGGAAGACCAATCTCTCAACTCAAACGCGTGGAACTCAACCAACCTGCCAAAGTCCTCACCCTAACCTCCACCGAAAGTCGCGCACGTCGGCCTCGCCCAAATGAACTTAAGCAGATAAAGATGTCCGACCTTCCGGCAGAACAAGTTCACAGCCTTGCCCATACAATCAAGCTCGCCGCAGGCCCCAACCGGATCGCCGAGGAAGACCCTGGCACTCGCTTGCACGCTGCGCTCCATTCCAGTTCAAAGATTTTTGCTCGCGTCTCTGGCGACTCGATGGCCGATACGCTCCAGCATGGCGACATCGTTGAACTTGAGCCGCTCCAGTCCATCGTGCTGAGCCCCGTCAATGACGAAAACGCCAAAGTCCCTCTTGAAACACTGAAACAGCACGTTCAAAACGACGGAATCTACGTCATCGCAAAGAATGACCAGATCGACCAAGGACTCTACACGATCAAAAGGCTGCGAATCCGGCAACTAGAAAGCAACGGCTGGTTTGGCCAGATTTGTGCTGACAACCCCAATACGGAATGGGGCAATCGAGGCCGCGAAGATATCCTCAGCACCGATCGCGTCCACTTCGCCTATAAAGTAACGGGCATCGTCCTGCCGGAAGACAACAACGAAGCGGCGCAATCAGAGTAAGCTGCGTCTCAGTCACCACGAAAATCTTCAAGGCAGGAAGCACTCTTCCTCGCGAATGGTCGCGGGCGCTCTTTTATCGTCGACCCCGACGATGCATGGGAGATACAGTCGTTAAGAGCCCCTTGGATTCTGACAGGGAAGACAGCTCTGCGGAAAGCCCCCACCCATGCGACGCCACTGGTTCAAAATCCCACTCATCGTTACCACAAGCCTCCTTCTTGGTGGGCTCGCATCTCGGACACTTCAAACCCGAGAGATCCATGTGGTCCGGATCCACGCCTCTGACAAAAGTGTTGGGTGCGTCGCAGACGTAGCTGCTGAAATATATGGCATTCAGCCGGAACGCGGACCAGCGTTCCTCCATGGCAAGGTTGATCTCGCGTGTGAAGAGACAATCGAAGCCAGACCAACGCTCTTTGTTTTCTGCGTGTGCACGTGACGTATTATAGCTGCCCTGATGAAAGCGGGTCTTCCCCCTCAGGGAAGACCCGCTAGAGCGCCGATCAGGAATCAGCCCGAGTAAAATCGATCGCTTACGGGAACGG
>JBKGHI010000152.1:0-20962 GCA_046520405.1 Myxococcus sp. 1LA | reverse complement strand
CGTCGCTCCCCTGCCGCTTGCCTGCTCCCTCGCTGTAACCTGATCGGCGCTCTAGCGCGCCCTGCATCGATTGGGCTTCTCACACAAAAAAGTCCTTCTTGAGCGGCGTGGACGTGCGCAGGCTCGTCTTCCTCGACGAGTCCTTCTGCAGCCCCGACTTCAATCCCATCGAGCTGTGGTGGGCGGACTTGAAGCGTCAGCTTCGAAGGCATGCTCCTCGCGTGCTCGACGAGCTGGCCTGAACCGTGCGGCGACTTCGCGAGGCGACTCCGCTCGCGAAGCTCGCCGCCTGGTTCCGCCACTGCCTCTGCTTCCTTCCGCTCAACTGATTTCCGCGTCAAGCCTCGGACGGCTTCGAACGCCCGGTTCGTGCTGTCGTGGTCGTTCGGGCGCATGCTAAATAGGCGGAAACGCGAGCGCCAGAGAGCGCGGGAAAGCCGATGGCAACATCACTCTACGACCTCAGCGTGCCCACCTTCCTGCAGACCGTGAGGGCCGTCGCAGGCTTTCTCGACCGTGCGGCCAAGCACTGCGCTGAGACGGGTGTTGATCCCGACGACTTCGTGAACGCGCGCCTTTTCGACGACATGGCGCCCTTCCACTTTCAGGTCGAAGCCACATGGCACCATTCCGTGTGGGGGGTGGAAGCCCTCAAGACCGGTGTGTTCGCCCCGCCGTCCTTGGTCGGACCGGTCCCTTTCGCCGACCTGCAGGCGATGATGGGCAAAGCGGAAGCGGCGCTGGAGGCGTTCTCGCCCGACGAGGTCGACCAATGCGCGGGCAAGGCCCTGGACCTTCAGATCGGGCCGCGGAGGCTCGCCTTCACGTCGGAGACGTTCATTCTCTCGTTCTCCCTGCCGAACTTCCATTTCCACGCCGTCACTGCCTACGACATCCTCCGCTCGCGCGGTGTACCGATCGGCAAGCGTGATTACGAAGGCCGGCTGCGCACTCGATCCGCCTAAGCCGGAAATTCGTTGTGGAGGCAGGCGGCTGGGGTACGCGTGTACCCCAAAGTGGCTGCGCGGCCTCTCCACCGGCTTGGTACACGGCCCACATGTCCCCCTCTGCGGTCATCCTCGGCCCCTCCAGCTCAACTGATCTCCGCGTTAGTCTTCGCCGATGCTTCTTCCGGGTGAGGACCTGCTTCAAGTGGAAGAGCGGCTGTGGCTCCTGACCGCGCAGACGGGGAAGGGCATCTACGACTTCGCCTTCGACCGCTTCTTCGCGTGCCGCCGTCCGTACGTGCTGCCTGAGTCCATGGAGGTGATTGCCCGGGTCGGCGTCTGGGACGACTACGCCGAACGCTTCCGCGAGCTGGCGGACGCGGGCCTCCGGCTGGTTCACACGCCCGAGCAGCATCTGCTCGCCACGGAGTTGCCACACTGGTACCCGAAGCTCACGGACCTGACTCCGCGCAGCGTCTGGTTCGACGAGCGGCCGGACTCGGAGACCGTGGAGCGGCTGCTGGGCTGGCCCGTGTTCGTGAAAGGGGAGCGACAGACCAGCCGGCATCGCAAGTCGCTCTCGATCATCGAGGGGCCCGAGCAGTTCCGTCAGGCAATGGAGGCCTACGCGAAGGACCCCATCCTCCACTGGCAGCGCGTGGTGTGCCGCGAGTTGAGGCCCCTTCGCCGCGTCGAGGAGGGCGCACCCGACCGCATCCCCAGCTCCTTCGAGTTCCGCACCTTCTGGTGGAAAGGGGAGCTGGTGGGGTGGGGGCCCTACTGGTGGCAGGGCACGCCGTACACGATGACGCCGGAAGAGCAACGCGAGGCGCTCGGGCTCGGGCGTGAGGTGGCGCGGCGGATGGCGGTGCCCTTCCTGGTGGTGGACGTGGCCCAAGAGGTGTCGGGCCGCTGGATTGTCATCGAGTGCAATGACGGCCAGGAGAGCGGCTACGCGGGCATCTCGCCGTTCGCGCTCTGGCAGGCCATCCTGGGTATCGAGCGCGGAACCGGAGCGTCATAGCGCCCCCATGCGACTCAGTCCCCGTTCGGGTCCCACTCGGAGATGTCGTACTTGGGCTCGGGAGGCAGCGCCGGCTTGGAGGACTTGTTGGGCGCCGGCTTCTTCACGACTGGAGGCAGGGGCTCGGGCGTGCCGTCGTCGAGGAGCGGGTCCTTCTTCTGCGCGGTCGCCGTCGCGGGCACGGGCGCCGGGGCGGGCTTCACCGGTTCAGGCGCGGGGGGGCGTCGGCTGGGGCGCTGGCGCCGCGACGGCGGGCGTGGGCTCGTCATCCGGTGAGTCCAGGTCCCCCAGGGACGTCGGGTCCGTGGGCGCGGAGGCGGGAGTAGGGGACGGCGGTGTCGCCGATTCACTCGCCCGGTACACGCCGGTCCGGGTGGCCTCCACCGCGACACCGGAGGACTGTGACGGAGGCGGCGGCGGCACGGGCTCCGGCGCGCGGCGCGCGGGCTCCGCCGCCGCGGAGGACTCCGACGCGCGGTAGCCCTCCCTGCGGCCGGAGGGGGCCTCATCGCCAAACGGATCCTCCTCCCGCGACTTGCGCTTGCGGGCCTGCTGCGCGTCGCCGTCCCCGAACGGGTCCTCCTCGCGCGTCAGCTTCTTGCCCTTCCGCCGCTTCGGTGGGTCCGCAACCACGCCCGAAGGCAGGCCCTTGAGCGAGGAGTGCCGGTCCGCACACAAGCCCAGGTTCTCCTGACAGTCCGCCAGACAGTGGGTGAGCTTCTCGACGGTGCGCCCGCTGCCTCCATATTCGATGGAGCAGTCCTCCTTGCACGTGCCGAAGTCCTCCTGGCAGCCAGAAGGGACGGCGGCCGCGGCGGGGCCCGCGGCGAGGGTCAGGCCAAGAATCAGAAGGGCTCGCATGGCGATTACGAAAACTACCAGTCTTCTGGGGTTCCGGCGCCAGGGGGGCGCGTTATGGTCCCCTGGCGCGATGGTCGCGCCACGAGGAGGCACATGGCTGTCAGGGTGGGCATCATCGGGAGCCCCGGGTTGGCCCAGGCACTGGGTATCCCCGGCAAGGGCGAATCCCACATCATCGAGACGCCCTTCGGCCCTCACGCGGGTCCCATCGTCACCACCGAACTCAATGGGGTCTCCGTCGCCTTCGTCGCCCGCCATGGCTCCGGCCACGTCTACAACGCCACCCGCGCGCCCTACCGCGCCAACATCTACGCGCTGAAGGTCCTCGGCGTCACCCACGTCCTCTCCACCGGCACCGTGGGCAGCCTGCGCGAGCACATCCAGCCCCTACAGCTCGCCGTGCCGGACCAGGTCATCGACCGGACCTACCGCCGCCCCTGCACCTTCTACGATGACGTCGCCGTGCATGTGGACCTGGGCAGCCCCTTCTGCGGCACCCTGCGCCAGGTCCTCGCGAACGCCCGGGACCCGCTGGGGCCCACCGTGCACACCGAGGGCACCTACGTCTGCATCGAAGGCCCGTCCCTCAGCACCCGCGCGGAGAGCATGCTCTACCGGACGTGGGGCGGGGACCTGGTGGGCATGACGGGCATGCCCGAGGCCCGGCTCGCCCGCGAGGCGGAGCTCCACTACGCGATGGTGGCCCTGCCCACGGACTACGACTCGTGGCAGCCCCGCGCGCCGGGCCAGGAGCATGACGACCTGCTGGCGCAGATCTCCCACAACCGGAAGGCCGTCACCGCCAGCGGCGCCGCGCTCATCCGCCGCGCGCTGCCTCGCATCGGCGAGGCCCGCGCCACCTGCCGCTGCGACTCCGCGCTGGCCCTGGCCATTGGCACCGAGCGCAGCCGCATCCCCGACGAGGTGCGCGGCCGCCTCCGTCCACTGCTGGGCAGATACCTCCCGCCCAACGTCGCCTGACGACACCCCACCGGCGCGTGCAGCCGGGCCACGAAACGTGCGCTCGTCTGCCCGCCTGCTGCCAAAGCGCGCTTCCGTTTTCACCTTCTGAGCCCCGGTACGACTCGGCGCGAGGAGGCGAGCATGCGGTTGCCCAGACTCAAGCACCTGTCCTGGCGCGAGTTCAGCCGGCGCTTCGTGAAGGAGTTCGAGGAGGACAGCGTCACCGACATCGCGGCGCAGCTGTCGTACTACCTGCTGTTCTCGCTGTTCCCCTTCCTCTTCTTCCTCGTCACGCTGGTGGCGTACCTGCCGTTCGCCCCGGGCGCGGTGGACGCGATGCTGGACCGCGTCCGTCCGCTGGTGCCGGGTGATGCGTTGGGGCTCATCACCGGCCACCTGGAGTCCCTGGTCAATCAGCCCCAGCCCAAGCTGCTGACGGCCGGTCTGGTCATCACGCTGTGGTCCGCGTCGCGCGGGGTGAACGCGCTGCGCACCGCGCTCAACCTGGCCTACGACGTCACGGAGTCCCGGCCGCTCTGGAAGACGCAGGGCCTGGCGATGCTGGTGACGGTGATGGGCACGCTGCTCATCCCGCTGTCCTTCGCCGTGTTCCTGCTCGGCGGACGGCTGGGGCTGTGGCTGGCGGGGAAGCTGCAATTGGTGGATGCCTTCCACCTGGTGTGGTCCTGGCTTCGCTGGCCCTTCACCGCGTCGCTGGTGATGCTGGTGCTGGCGCTCTGCTACTACCTGCTGCCGGACGTGAAGCAGCGCTTCAAGTACATCACCCCCGGCTCCGTGCTGGGCACCGGCCTGTGGCTGGCGAGCACGTGGGGCTTCACGCAGTACGTGGAGCACTTCGGCCAGTACAACGTCACGTACGGCTCCATCGGCGGCGTGATGGTGCTCCTGCTGTGGCTCTACATCTCCGGACTCATCTTCATCGTCGGAGGCGAGGTCAACGCCATCCTCGAGCATGCCTCGGTGGAGGGGAAGTCGAAGGGCGCACGCGATTTCGGCGAGTCCGCGCCGCTGGAGCCGCCCTTGAAGACGGCAGGGGCGGCCAAGAGCGCCAGCAGCGCCAAGCGGTCGAAGCTGGCGCGCTTCCGGTGGCGGCGGCGCGTGGCCCGGGGGCAGGAGCCCGAGCCCACCGTGGAGGAGCAGGAGTCCGGCTCCTCCACGGTGCACTGACGGCTACTTGCCGCCCAGGGCCTGCTTGATGGGGGCGAGCCCACCCACGCCGTTGTTGCTGCCGCGCAGGTTCTTCTGCGAGATGATCTTCTGGATGTTCGCGATGCGGTCCCGGTTGGTGGGGTGCGTGCTCAGCCACTTCATCAGCGCGGGCGTGTCACCCTGCTCCTTCTGGAGCTTCTCGAAGAAGGTGATGAGGCCCCGCGGGTCATAGCCCGCGCCGGAGGCGTAGCGGGCGCCGTACTCGTCGGCCTCGATCTCCTCGCCGCGGCCGTGCGCCAGCAGCGTGCCGCCGCTCACCAGCTGCGCGGCGATCTGCGCCACGGTGCCCGGATTCTGCCCCAGCGCCGCCTGGGTGATGGCCTGGAGGCCCATCTGGTTGACCATGGCGCGCGCCGAGTGCCGGCCCACCACGTGGCCCGCCTCGTGCGCCATGACGCCGGCCAGCTCCGCCTCGGTGTCCGCGGCCAGGATGAGGCCCGTGTAGACGTACAGGTAGCCGCCGGGCGTGGCGAACGCGTTGACCGTCTTCGGGTCGTCGATGACGTTGATCTTCCACTTCACCCCGGGCCGGTCCTTGGAGGCCTGGTTCAGGATGCTGGCGGAGATGCCACGCACGTAGTCGACGATGGCGGCGTCCTCCACGTACTTGATTTTCTCCTTCGTCTCCAGCTCCTGCTTGACCTGCTTGCCGAGCTGCTCCTCCTGCTCGTCGGTGATGAGGACGCGCGCCACGGCCTTCTCCGCGGTGATGCGCTGCTTGGTGCAGCCCGCCGACAGGCCCGTTGTCAGGGTGAGTCCCAGTACCGCCACGAGGATGCGCTGCATGCGAGTGGTGCCTTTCGTGCCAGAAGTCTTTTCGCCGCGTCGCTCCGCGGGATTGCGGGACGCTGGCCCACATCGGCACCTGCCTTCAAGGGCCGCGTGGTGCAAGCCTCCGGGCATTCGGTCTTCTCCCAGGTGGAGCGCCAGTGTTGGCTGCCCGGCAGGTTGGCGGTGCGTGGGGCGTCCCGCCGGTGTATGTGCCCCGCAGGATGCCTGAGCTACCCGAAGTCGAAATCGCGCGACGCAACCTGGTGCGCTGGTTCAGCGACCGGCGCCTCGTGCGCACGGAGTCCGAGGACTCCCGCATCTTCCGAGGCGCCGAGCGCCTGCAGTTCAACCTGCTGACGGGCCGGCTGGAGTCGCTGGTCCGCCGGGGCAAGTACCTGCTCTTCGCCTTCGAGGGCGGCCGGGGGCTGATGGGGCACCTGGGGATGACGGGCAAGTTCGTCCGCCGCACCGAGGGTCAGGTGGAGCCCTACAGCCGCGCCCGGTTCCACCTGGATGACGGCCATGTCATCCACTTTTCCGATCCACGGATGTTCGGCCGCCTGGAGCCGGCGCCCGCCTCGCGCCTGCGGGAGCTGGACGCGGTCCGCCTCCTGGGGAGGGATCCGCTGGCGGACGGCCTCACCGCGGGGCAGCTCCAGCAGGCCGTGGGCCCCTCCCGGCGGGAGTTGAAGATCGCGCTGATGGACCAGGAGCGCATCTCCGGCCTGGGCAACATCCACGCCGCCGAGGCGCTCTTCCGCGCCGGCCTCCACCCCTGCCGCCTGCCCGGCACCCTGACGCCGGAGGAGTGGAAGCGGCTGGTGCAGGCCATCCGTGCCTCCATCGACTTCGGCCTCAAGGAGCAGGAGGGGGAGGAGCCGGTGTACCTGGAGGAGGGGCGCTCGGAGAATCCATTCCTGGTGTACGGTCGCGCCGGGGGCCCATGCTCCCAGTGCGGCACCCAGGTTGAGTCCTTCACCCAGGGCGGTCGTACCACCCACTTCTGCCCCCGGTGCCAGCCCCGGGACGGACGCCGTCCCGAGACGGGGGCGCCGGTCGTTGACGGCGCGAAGGCCCGCCCTGGTAAGCGTTGACACCCCTCGGTCCCGTCGCTTGAATCGCCCGCCTTTCAGACCCGGCCGCCCCAGGTGGCCCTGGAGATCGTTGCCCATGTCTCACGCCCTGCTGGCGGCGCTACTCGTCGCTTCGTCCACGGCCACCGCTCAAACGCCGGTGCCGGAGGGTAGCCCGCCCGCGCCCGCGGAAGCCGCACCCGCGGAGTCCGCACCCGCTGAATCCGCTCCCACCGCGCCCGTGGAGACCACGCCCGTGTCCTCCGCTCGCGAGAGCGTCAGCCGCGACGACCTGGAAGCCCTCAAGGAGGAGCTGCGCGAGGAGATTCGCGCCGAGGCCGCCAAGCAGTCCATTGGCGCCACGGACACGTGGGCCGAGGAGTTCCCGGAGGAGAAGCGTAAGCTCGAGGTCTTCACGCTCGACGGCTACTTCCGCGTCCGCCCCACGCTCTTCTACAAGTTCGACCTGGGCAAGGCGCCCGGCCGGGAGCTCTTCCCCCGCTCGCCGCGCAGCGCGCAGGAGAACACCCAGTCCTTCGCCACCATGCGGGTGCGCCTGGAGCCCACCTTCAACATCTCCGAGCAGGTGGCGTTGAAGATGGAGGTCCTCGGTCTGGACAACTTCATCATGGGCGCCATGCCGGACACGCTGCTGCCCGGCAACACCCGCAACCTCTTCGGCATCTTCTCGGAGAGCCAGGACCCGCTGGCGGACGCGCTCCAGGACTCCATCAAGCTGCGCCGCGCCTACGGTGAGGTGAAGACGCCGGTGGGCATCCTGCGCTTCGGCCGCATGGGCAGCCAGTGGGGCCTGGGCATGCTGCGCAACGACGGCACCTGCTTCGACTGCGACTTCGGCGACACCGTGGACCGCGTCCAGTTCGTCACCAACCCCTTCGAGGGCTGGTACGTGACGCCGATGCTGGACTTCAACGACGAGGGCGTCAAGGACACGCGCGGCACCGTGGGTGAGCCCATCGACCTGACCCAGTCCGATGACTCGCATAGCTGGGTGATTGCCATCGCGCGCCGGGACACCGACCAGGTCATCCGCTCCAAGCTGGACAACAACCAGGGCGTGCTCCAGTACGGCCTGCACTTCACCTACCGCACCCAGAAGTGGGAGTACGACGGCTCCACCACGAACGGCCAGAACACCGGCTTCATCCCGCGCGACGCGACGATGTTCGTTCCGGACCTCTGGCTGAAGTACGAGGAGAAGAACTGGCGCCTGGAGTTCGAGGCCGCCGCCCAGCTCGGCCGCATCGGCAACCGCGCGCTGGACGTGGGTGGCATCAATGACCCCACGCTCAACCAGAGCCTCACCATTGCCCAGTTCGGCGGCGTGGCGCAGGGCGAGCTGCGGCTGCTGGACCAGAAGCTGTCGCTGAACATGGAGCTGGGCTTCGCCTCCGGCGACAAGGCGTATGGCTTCGGCAACCAGCCGGGCCGCCCGGGCTCGGGCAGCAACGGCCAGACGGCGGCGGGTGACTTCGAGGGCCCGCAGTACGCCTGCGGCACGGGCGGCTGCACGGACAACGCCATCCGCAACTTCCGCTTCAACCGCGACTACCGCATCGACCTCATCTTGTGGCGCGAGCTGCTGGTTGGCGTGACGGACGCGTTCTATGTGCGCCCCTCGGCCAAGTACACCATCACCGAGGGCTTCGACATCTACGGCCGCGTCATCTACTCGCAGGCCATGTACGCGCAGTCCGCGCCGTCCGTCACGAGCAAGGCGCTGGGCCTGGAGGTCAACGTGGGCGCGGACTACAAGACGGAGGACGGGTTCATCGCCGGCATCGCCTACGGCATCCTGTTCCCGATGAGCGGCCTGCAGGAGAACGAAGTGACGCTGCGCAACGACCTCGACACGCCGCAGACCATCCGCGCGTGGCTGGGGATGCAGTTCTAGCCATGCGCCCCGTCCTCGCTCCGCTCTGCGTGGCCGCCAGTCTGTCGCTGACGCTGGCGGCGTGTGGCATCAAGGGGCCGCCCCGGCCGCCTGGACCTCCGCCCGCCCCGGCGACCCAGACGCAGCCGCCGCCCCCTGAGTCGGAGCGAGGACCCCTGGAGCCGTCGGGGCCCACCCTGACCCCCACGCCGGAGACGGGCGTGGAGACGCCGCTGTCGCCTCCGGAGTCCACGGACGCGGGAGTCATGTGAATCACTTCGCCTACCGCAAGGGCGTGCTCCACGCGGAGGATGTGCCGCTTCAGGCCATCGCCGAGTCCGTGGGCACGCCGACCTATGTGTACTCCACCGCCACGCTCACCCGGCACGTCCGGGTGGTGACGGAGGCCTTCGGAGACCGGCCGCACCTCATCTGCTACTCGGTGAAGGCCAACTCGAACCTGGCCATCCTCCGGCTCATCGCCGAGCGCGGCGGCGGGTTCGACATCGTCTCGGGCGGTGAGCTGGCCCGGGTGAAGCACGCGGGCGGGGACGCCGCGAAGACGGTGTTCGCCGGCGTGGGCAAGACGCAGGAGGAGATGGAGGCGGCGCTGGCCGTGGGCATCCTCCTCTTCAACGTGGAGAGCGCCGAGGAGCTGGAGGCGCTGGACGCCGTGGGCCGCCGCCTGGGCCGCCGCGCGCCGTTCGCGTTGCGCGTGAATCCGGACGTGGATGCGCGCACGCACCGTTACATCTCCACCGGCCTGAAGACGTCCAAGTTCGGCGTGCCCTTCGAGGAGGCGGTGGCCCTCTACGCGCGCGCGAAGAAGATGAAGGGCCTGGTCGCCACCGGGCTGGACTGCCACATCGGCTCGCAGCTCACCCAGACGGCGCCCATGCGCGCGGCCCTGTCCAAGGTGGCGGGCCTGTACTCCTCGCTCAAGGAACAGGGCCATCCGCTGGCGTACCTGGACGTGGGCGGCGGGCTGGGCATCACCTATTCGGACGAGACGCCGCCGTCTCCGGACGAGTACGCCCGCACCGTGCTGGCCGCCGCGGGCGCCACCGGGGCCACGCTCATCCTGGAGCCGGGCCGGGCGCTGGTGGGCAACGCGGGCGTGCTGCTCACGCGCGTGCTGTACCGGAAGAAGACGCCGGCGCGGCACTTCGTGGTGGTGGACGCGGGCATGAACGACTTGCTGCGCCCCGCGCTCTACGAAGCGCACCACGGCCTTCAGCCGCTGGTGAAGCGGCGGGGCAAGGCGGTGGAGGTAGACGTCGTGGGGCCGGTGTGTGAATCCACCGACGTGCTGGCGAAGGCACGGCCCCTGGTGCTGCCGCAGGCAGGCGAGCTGTTCGCCATCATGAGCGCGGGTGCGTACGGCATGAGTATGTCGTCCACCTATAACTCCCGGCCGCGCCCGGCCGAGGTGCTGGTGGACGGTGAGGCGTGGCGCGTGGTTCGGGAGCGGGAGCGCGTCGAGGATCTCTGGCGCGGCGAGCGGGCCTGAACATATAAGCGCCGGCATGAAGACCTTCGAAGGCTCCATGACGGCGCTGGCCACTCCGTTCCGCAACGGAGCGCTCGACGAGCCCGCCTACCGGGCGCTGGTCCGCCAGCAGATTGAAGGGGGCACCAGCGTGCTGGTGCCCATGGGCACCACCGGCGAGGCCGTGACGATGACGGCCGACGAGCGGGCCCGCGCGGTGAAGGTGGTGGTGGAGGAGGCAAAGGGCCGCGTGACGGTGGTGGGCGGCGCCGGCTCCAACAGCACCGCGGAGACCATCGAAGGGGTGCGCCGCGTGCGCGAGGCGGGCGCGGACGGCACGCTCATCGTCACGCCGTACTACAACAAGCCCACCCAGGTGGGCCTGCTGGAGCACTACCGCGCGGTGGCCCAGGCGCACCCGGGCTTCCCCATCATCGCCTACAACGTGCCGGGCCGGACGGGCGTGGACCTGCTGCCGGACACCGTGCTGCGGCTGTGTGACATCCCCGAGGTGGTGGCGCTCAAGGAAGCCACCGGCAGCATGCCGCGGGCCATCGACATCCTGGAGAAGTGCGGCGACCGGATGACGCTCCTGTCCGGTGACGACTTCACCGTGCTGCCCTTCATCGCCTGCGGTGGCAAGGGCGTCATCTCCGTGTCCTCCAACGTGGCGCCGCGGATGATGGCGGACCTGGTGGCGGCGGCGCGCGCGGGGAATATCGCGCAGGCGCGCGACCTCCAGGTGCGGATGAACGAGCTGCACCGGCTGCTCTTCATCGAGTCCAACCCCACGCCCGTGAAGTGGGGATTGCACGTCATGGGATTGTTTGGGCCCGAAGTGCGGTTGCCCCTGGTGCAGATGACCGAGCCCAACGCCGCGAAGCTTCGCGACACCATGCGCCAGCTGGGCCTGCTCAACGGCTGAGCCCTCCGCATCACGCCTTCCCTGGAGCGCGGCAGACATGATTCGCACCGTCATCACCGGCAGCACCGGCCGCATGGGCAGCACGTTGCTCCGCCTGGCGCACGAGGCGGGAGACCTGCGGGTGGTGGGCGCCACGGTGCGGCCAGGCAGCGCCTCCGTGGGGCAGGACGCCGGGGTGGCGGCGCGGCTGGGGCCCGTGGGCGTGCAGGCGGTGGACAGCCTGGAGCGGGCGCTGGACGCGGGGCCGGCGGACGTCGTCATCGACTTCACCAGCGCGGAGCTGAGCGTGGCGCACGCGAAGGTGTGCGCGGCGCGCGGCGTGGCGCTGGTGGTGGGCTCCACCGGCTTCTCGCCGGAGGCGTCCGCGGCGCTGGCGCAGAGCGCGAAGGCGGTGCCCATCGTCGCCGCGCCGAACATGTCGGTGGGCGTCAACCTGGTCATCCGCATGGCCGCGGAGCTGGCGCGGGTGCTGGGGCCGGGCTTCGACGTGGAGGTGCTGGAGGCGCACCACCGCATGAAGAAGGACGCGCCCAGCGGCACCGCGCTGCGGCTGGCGGATGTGCTGGCGGAGGCCCTGGGGCGCACCCAGGAGGACCTCGCCTTCGCGCGGCACGGGCAGATTGGCGCGCGGCCCGCGCGCGAGATTGGTGTGCAGACGCTCCGGGGCGGCGACGTGGTGGGCGAGCACACCGTTTACTTCTTTGGCGAGGGCGAGCGCATCGAACTCACGCACCGCGCCACCAACCGAGACCAGTTCGCTGCTGGCGCGCTGAGGGCCGCGCGCTGGGTGGCGGGGCGCGCGCCTGGCCTCCATGACATGGCCGACGTGCTCGGCTTCCAGAGGACTTCATGACGACCGCGCGCTACTGCCGCTTCCTGCACGAGGGCCGTGCCCACCACGGCCGGGTGGAGGGCTCCGAGGTGGTGGTCCTCACCGCCGCGCCCTGGGCCGGCGCGAAGGAGACGGGCATCCACCGCTCGCTGTCCTCGCTGACGCTGCTGGTGCCCTCGGACGCGTCCAAGGTGGTGTGCATCGGCCAGAACTACCGCAAGCACGCGGAGGAGATGGGCAAGCCGGTGCCGCCCGAGCCGCTCATCTTCACCAAGCCCTCCACGGCGCTCAACGGCACGGGCTCCCCCATCCGCATCCCCAAGGCGAGCCAGGAGGTCCACTACGAGGCGGAGCTGGCGCTCGTCATCGGCGAGAAGCTGAAGAACGCCGACGAGTCCACCGCCGCGCGCGCCATCTGGGGCCTCACCTGCTTCAACGACGTGACGGCGCGCGACATCCAGCGCCGCGAGATTCAGCACACCCGCGCCAAGGGCTACGACACCTTCGCCTGCGCCGGGCCGTGGGCGGTGACGGGCCTGTCCCCCGATGACCTCCAGATTGTGTGCCGGGTGAACGGACAGGTGCGCCAGGACAGCCGCACGTCCGACATGATTTTCAGCCCCGCGCGCCTGGTGTCGTTCATCTCCCACATCATGACGCTGCTGCCCGGGGACCTCATCAGCACCGGGACGCCGTCGGGCGTGGGGAAGCTGTCGGCCGGGGACACGGTGGAGGTGGAGCTGGAGGGAATCGGAACCCTGGTGAACCCTGTTGAGATGGAGCCGTGAGCGACACCGTCTACGTGGGATTGGGTTCCAACGAGGGGGAGCGAGAGAATCACCTCGTCGCCGCCCTGTCCGCGCTGTCCCGCATCGACGCGGTGGCGGTGCTCCATTGCTCCTCGCTCTTCGACAGCGCCCCCGTGGGGCCGCCGCAGCCGCGTTTCCTCAACGCGGTGGTGGCCCTGGAGTGTGGCCTGCCGCCGCAGCGGCTGCTCTGCATCCTCCAGCAGATTGAGAAGGACCTGGGCCGCCGCCGGGACGTGCGCTGGGGCCCGCGCACCATCGACCTGGACATCCTCTTCTGGGAGGGACAGGTGGTGGCGGACCCCACGCTCCAGGTGCCCCACCTGGAGCTGCACAAGCGCCGCTTCGCCCTGGAGCCGCTCGTTGAGCTGGCGCCCCACCTGCGTCATCCGGTACTGGGGATGTCGGTGAAGGAGCTCCTCGGGAAACTCGCCCCGCAGGATGTTCGCAGGAGCGAGGCCACGTGGTGGCCGGAAGCGAGCTACTCGAGCAACGACACATGAATCTGTCCCTTGCCCTGGCCACCGCGGCGCTGCTGAGCGCAGAGCCCTCCACGCTGCCCCCTGGCCACCCGGTCATCCCTCCGGGGACCACGGCCTCGCCCGCCACCTCCGGCATGCCGGAGGGCCACCCGCCGACCGAGGGCGTGGCCCCCAGCATCAAGCCGGAGCAACTGCCGCCGGGGCACCCGCCCATGTCGGGCACGGGCCGGGCGCCGCCGTCCGCCGAGGAGCTGCTGAAGCAGCTCGACTCCACGCAGGGGCTGGCGGACCGGGAGAAGACCTTCGAAATCGCCGCGTCGCTGGGCCGCCTGTACTACGTGAATGGCCGCAACGCGGACGCCGTGACGTACCTCCAGCAGGCGCTGGAGCGCGCGAAGCCCACGCGTGAGCTGTTCCTGGCGCAGCGCAAGAAGCTGGGCAAGGCCGCCGTTCCCTCCGCGGAGGCGGCGGGCTGCGACTTCACCGCGAACATGCCGGTGGAGGACATGGGCGCGGCCGCGCAGGCCCGAGCGAAGAAGGGTGACGCGTCGGGCGCGGCGGCCTGTGCGCGCGCGGCGCTGACGCCCGTGCTGGACGCGGCGGTGATGCACGCCAACGCGCTCTACCTGTCCAACGACGGCGTCCGGGCGCTGGCGGCCTATGACGAAGTGCTGGAGGTGGAGCCCCGGCACGAGGATGCCCTCTACGCGCGCGCGGCGCTGCTCTTCGAGACGAAGGGCGACGACGTGGCGGCGCTGAAGCAGGCGGGCGAGGGCTTCGCGGCTGTTGCCGCCGCGCACCCCGATTCGTTCCGCGCGCCCATGGCGAAGCGGATGGCCGCGCTGGTGGAGGAGACGGTGAAGGCGGGAGGCCGCAAGCAGCTCCTGGCCTCGCGCGCCGAGGACCGCCGCATCCGCCTGTCGCAGGCGCCCGCGACCGCCTCGCCGGACGCGCCCCGGCCGCTGTCCCAGGAGATGGTGGACGCGGTGAAGAACACCGAGCGCACGCCGGAGCTGGAGCAGGGGCTGGCGAAGCTGGTGGAGGAGGGCGAGGAGCTCCTGGCGAAGGGACAGTTCCAGGAGGCGCTCGCCAACTACACCCGCGTGGTGCCCTTCCAGCCGGAGAACGGCCGCGCGAAGGCGGGCATGGCCTGGGCCCTGGTGGGCCTGGAGCGCCCCATGGCGGCGCGCGTGTGGGGCGTGGCCGTGCAGTCCGACCCGCTCTCCGTGGAGAAGCTGGGCGACACCCTCAAGGCCAAGGGCGACGACAAGGGCGCCAAGGCCTTGTGGGAGAAGCTGGCCACCGACGCGCCGGACTACCCCAACAAGGCCAGCCTCCAGGCGAAGCTGGGCAAGTAGTCCGCCCAGCACGCTCGCTTCAAACGAGCTTCGCGGACCGCAGGGCCTGCACGTCCAGCAGGCCCGCGTGGCGGCTCCCTCCGCAGCCCGCGCTCGCATCAGGACCCGAGGCTCGCGAAGAAGCGGCAGGAGCCGCGGGGTGGCTCCCTCCGCAGCCCGCGCTCGCATCGCCGCGTGGTCAGTGGCGTCTGTGCGCCCTGCCGCCCGCGTCAGACGAACTTCGCGGCCAGCAGGTCCTGCACGTCCAGCAGGCCCACCGCGCGGCCCTCCACGTCCACCACGGGGAGCTGGTCCACGCGCAGCTCGCGCATCTGCGTGGCGGCGGACAGCACCAGCGTCTGCGGCGTCACGCAGCGCGGGTTCTTCCCCATCAGCTCGCGCACGGGCACGGTGAAGTCGGTGAGGCCCGCCTCCACGCGGCGGCGCAAGTCGCCGTCGGTGAAGATGCCCACCAGCTTCCCCGCCTTGTCCACCACGCACGCGGCGCCCGGCCGGCCCGGCGTCTTCGTCATCACCCCCACCACCGCGGACAAGGGCGAGGTGTCACGCACCAGCGGATTGGCGGGGCCGGTGCGCATCAGCTCGAAGACGCGCTGCACGGAGCGGCCCAGCTTCCCGCCCGGGTGCAGGAGCGCGTAGTCCTCCGTGCCGAAGGGCCGCGAGCGCAGCACCGTCATCGCGAGCGCGTCGCCCACCGCGTGCAGCGCGGCGGTGGAGGCCGTGGGCACCAGGCCCATGGGGCACGCCTCCGCGATGGCGCCAATGTCCAGCACCACGTCCGCGCCCCGGCCCAGCGGGCTCTTCGCGTCACCCGTGAGGGCGATGACGGGCGTCTGCATCCGCTTGAAGGAAGGGAGCAGCCGGATGAGCTCCTCCGTGGAGCCGCTGTTGGACAGCGCGAGGATGACGTCCCCGCGGCCCACCCGGCCCAAATCGCCGTGCACGGCCTCCGCGGGGTGGAGGTACACGGAGCGGATGCCGGTGGAGGCCAGCGTGGCGGACAGCTTCTGGCCAATGTGGCCCGCCTTGCCCATGCCGGTGACGATGACCTGGCCCGCGCAGTCTCGCACCAGCTGCACGGCGCGCAGGAAGTCGTCTCCCAGACGCTCCGTCACGCCGAGGATGGCGCGCGCTTCCGCCTCCAGCACGCTGCGCGCGTAGGCGAGCGTGGCCTCGGCGTCGGGAAGGACGGCAGGCGCCTGGGCGGGACGGCCGGGGAGGGCGCGCAGGCGGGGCTTCTTGGCAACGGAGCGAGAGGAGCGGGCCATGTTCAGTGTCCGGCCTTCTACCTCCGCCCCCCGGTGGTGGCCACCCTTGACGCATGGGGGGGCATCGGTTACGCGCCTGCTCGCCCGGCCTCCTTCGGCCGGGGCACATTCCACCTTCAGGAGAGGGACGAGATGAAGTTCTTCATCGACAGCGCCGACGTGGAGGAGATTCGCAAGGCCCACGCCATGGGCTGCGTGGACGGAGTGACGACCAACCCGTCCTTGCTCGCCAAGGTGGGCCGGGGCCTGGAGGAGACCATCCGCGAAATCTGTTCCATCGTGGATGGCCCCATCAGCGCCGAATGTGTGTCCATGGAAGCGGATGAGCTCATCAAGGAGGGCCGCTCCCTGGCGAAGATCCACGACAACGTCGTGGTGAAGATTCCCATGGGCGTGGAGGGCATGAAGGCCACCAAGGCGCTGGCCTCCGAGGGCATCCGCACCAACGTCACGCTGTGCTTCTCCGCCAACCAGGCCCTACTGTGCGCCAAGGCCGGCGCCACCTACGTGTCGCCCTTCGTGGGCCGGTTGGATGACATCTCCCAGGACGGCATGGAGCTCATCTCCAACATCCTGGAAATCTACCGGAACTACGAGAACTTCAACACGCAGGTGCTGGTGGCCAGCGTGCGCAACCCCGTCCACGTGCTCCAGGCCGCCCGCATGGGCGCGGACGTGGCCACGCTGCCCTACAACGTCATCACCCAGCTGGCGAACCACCCGCTCACCGAGTCCGGCATCAAGAAGTTCCTGGCCGACTGGGAGAAGGTCCCCAAGGCCGTCAAGCCGCCTGCGTCCAAGTAACCCCTCGGGAAATACAGACTAACGGTGCTTTTCACGGCTCCAATCCCTCCGCGGGGTTGGAGCCTGTTTTTTTTGAGAAAAGTGGACCCGCTCCCGCTCCGGTTCCCGGCGGGTTGGACTGGCGATTTCGCGCCGCGGCATGTATTCGTTGACTCCCGAGTCAACGAGCCGAACCCGTCACGAGGTCCCCATGGAATTCCAGCTCACCGACGCCCAGCGCGCGCTGCAGGACGCGGCACGCAAGTTCGCCCGCGAAGTGGTGCGTCCGAAGGCCGCCCACTACGACGAGACGGCCACCTTCCCACTCGATTTGCTGACGACCGCGTGGGAGCTGGGGCTGCTCAACATGGCGATACCCGCCGAGTACGGCGGCGTGGGTCTGTCCCACCTGGACCAGACCATTGTCGCCGAGGAGCTGAGCTGGGGCTGCGCGGGCGTCGCGACGTCCATCATCGCCAACGACCTGGCCAACCTCCCCATCATCCTCCACGCGACGGAGGAGCAGAAGAAGCGGCTGCTCACGCCCTTCACGGAGAAGCTGAAGTTCTCCTCGTTCTGTCTCACGGAGCCCGAGGCCGGCAGCGACGTGGCCAACATGCAGACCACGGCGCGGCTGGAGGGGGACCACTACGTCCTCAACGGCGCCAAGTGCTTCATCACCAACGGCGGCCAGGCGAGCCAGTACACGGTGTTCGCCACGGTGGATAAGGGCAAGAAGCACAAGGGCATCACCTGCTTCGTGGTGGAGGGTCGCCCTGAAGGGCTCTCCGTCAGCAAGCACGAGAACAAGATGGGCCAGCGCGCCAGCGAGACGGTGTCGCTCACGTTCGAGGACGTGCGCGTGCCGGTGGCCAACCGCATTGGCGAAGAGGGTCAGGGCTTCGCCATCGCCATGGCCACGCTGGACAACAGCCGCCCGCTGACGGCCATGTTCTCCGTGGGCATCGCCCGCGCCGCGCTGGAGCACTCCATGGAGTACGCCACCCAGCGCCGCACCTTCGGCAAGCCCATCATCGAGCACCAGGCCATCCAGTTCATGATCGCCGACATGGCCATGAACACCCACGCGGCGCGCATGCTCACCTACGAGAGCGCGTGGCTGCTGGACGAGGGCAAGCGCAACTCCCTCCAGTCCAGCTACGCCAAGTGCTTCGCCGCCGACATGGCCATGAAGGTCGCCACCGACGCCGTCCAGGTCTACGGCGGCTACGGCTACATCAAGGAGTACCCCGTGGAGAAGCTGATGCGCGACGCCAAGCTCATCCAGGTCTACGAGGGCACCAGCCAGGTCCAGCGGCTCGTCATCGCGCGGGAACTGTTCAAGTAGCGCCGCGGCACCCCGTCCGGCGGCCGTTTCCCATTGCCGCCGTGACGCCCGAATGCCTATTAACCCAGGCTGTTCTCACAGATTTCACAGATTCCAAACTCCTCTCCCGTAAGGAGAAGCACCGCCGTGAAGATCCTCGTCACCGCCAAGCGCGTGGAAGACCCCGAGTCGAAGATCAAGGTCAAGCCGGATGGCTCGGGCATCGTTCAGGAGGGGTTGAAGTACAAGATCAACCCCTTCGATGAAATCGGCGTCGAAGAAGGCCTTCGGCTCGTCGCGAAGCACCAGGGCGAGGTCGTCGTGGTGTCCATCGGTGGCAAGGAAGTGCAGGAGCAGCTCCGGCACGCCCTGGCCATGGGCGCGCACCGCGCCGTGTGGGTGAACCACACTGGCCCGTTGGACCAGCTCGGCATCGCGGCCCTGCTCCAGAAGGTCGTGGAGAAGGAGACGCCGGACCTCGTCGTCCTCGGCAAGCAGTCCATCGACGATGACCAGAACCAGGTGGGCCAGTACCTCGCCGAGTTCCTCGGCTGGGGCCAGGCCACGTTCGCCTCCAAGGTGGAGTCCATGGAGAGCGAGCAGGAGAAGAACAAGGTTCCCGCCATCGTCCTCTCCGCGGACAAGAAGAGCGTGCAGGTGATTCGCGAGGTCGACAACGGGCTCGCCACGGTGGAGTGCC
Source organism: Myxococcus sp. 1LA (assembly GCA_046520405.1). Classification (GTDB taxonomy): domain Bacteria; phylum Myxococcota; class Myxococcia; order Myxococcales; family Myxococcaceae; genus Myxococcus. Next base: position 2,229 of record JBKGHI010000152.1, on the reverse strand, counting down.
AGCTGCCCGCCGTCGTCACCACCGACCTGCGCCTCAACCAGCCGCGCTACGCCAGCCTCCCGGGCATCATGAAGGCGAAGAGCAAGCCCATCGAGGAGCTGACGCCGGCCAAGCTGGGCGTGGACGTCACCCCGGCCATCCAGGTCCTGAAGCTGTCCTCGCCCCCGGCGCGCAAGGCCGGCATCAAGGTCGCGGACGTCCCTGCGCTGGTCGAGAAGCTGCGCAACGAGGCGAAGGTCGTCTGAGCCGCCCTCCCGCCAACACTCTACGGAGACATCCAAATGCCAATCGTTCTCATTGTCGCCGAGCAGCAGCCGGACGGGAACCTCCGCAAGGCCTCCCTCAACGCCATCGCCGCCGGTAAGCAGCTCGCCGAGAAGGCCGGTGGAGAGCTGCACATCGCCCTGGTGGGCAAGGACCCCGCGAAGGTCGCGGACGAGCTCAAGGGCCACGGCGCGAAGGCCGTGCACCTGGGCGCCGCCGCCGAGCTGGAGCACTACCTGGCGGAGACCTACGCGCCCGCCATCGCCGCCCTGGCCCAGGAGCTGAAGGCGGACTACATCGGCGCGGCCTCCACGGCCCAGGGCAAGGACCTGCTGCCCCGCGTGGCCGGCAAGCTGCGCGCCGCCATGGCCACCGACGTCATGGCCATCAACGGCAGCGGCGCGGACATCACCTTCACGCGCCCCATGTGGGCCGGCAACGTCTTCGCCGACGTGAAGCTGACCACGCCGGTGAAGGTGTTCACCCTGCGCGCCACGGAGTTCGCCGCCTCCGCCGGTGGTGAGGGCGCCTCCGAGGTGAAGACCTTCAGCCCGAAGCTGGAGGCCTCCAAGACGAAGTTCGTCGACTTCAAGGAAGTGAAGAGCGCCCGCCCCGAGCTGACCGAGGCGCGCGTCGTCATCTCCGGTGGCCGTGGCACCAAGGGCGACTTCAAGGAGATCGAGGCCCTGGCGGACGACCTGGGCGCTGCGGTGGGCGCTTCCCGCGCGGTGTGCGACGCGGGCTGGGTTCCCAATGACTTGCAGGTCGGCCAGACGGGCAAGGTCGTTGCTCCGGTGCTCTACATCGCGGCGGGCATCAGCGGCGCCATCCAGCACCTGGCGGGCATGAAGAGCTCGAAGACCATCGTCGCCATCAACAAGGACCCCGAGGCCCCCATCTTCCAGGTGGCGGACTACGGCGTGGTGGCGGACCTCTTCAAGGTGTTGCCCGAGCTGCGCTCCGAGCTGGCGAAGCTGAAGTAGTCCCGACGGGCACGGCCGTGCCCAGAAGCAAGAAGGGGCGACGTGGGGACCTTCCCGCGCCGCCCCTTCGCTTTTTCACAGCTCGATGTCGCGGCCCGCGTCGCGCGGCGCCTCGTCTTCCTCTCCGGGCTCCGGGGCCTCGTCCGCGTAGGGCGGCTCGGCGGGCAGGGGGAGTTCGGGGCGCTTGGGGGGCTCGGCGCGCAGCAGGTCGATGAGCGTGCCGTCGCGCAGGGCGACGATGAGGCTGTTGAACTGCCAGGGCTGGTCGCCGCGCTTCTCGCCCTGCGCGTGCAGCGTGCCCTCGCCGTCGGGGCCCTCGAGCGGAAGTGAGAACTGCGCGCGCGAGACGCCGTTGCGGCTCTGCACGGAGCTGCGCTTGGGCAGGCCGCTTTCAATGGGCGTTCCCAGCGCGCGCTGCACCCGCGCGTCCCCGCTGGCGATGGCCACCGCTTCCCGGTGCGCGTCGGATTGCCCCAGGGAGGAGAAGCCCAGGTACGTGGCGAGCACGCCCAGGCCGATGCACGAGGCCAGCATCCCCAGGCAGCCCAGCGGAAGGACCCAGCGCCAATGGCGGCTCCACCCGCCGGGCCGGGGCGCCATCGAACCTTCCTGTGCCGTGTCCATGGAGCCTCCGCGTCCCGCTTCGCGCACGGCCTCCTCTTATTTCGCTCCCGAGCTTCGCGGGGAGCGCACGGAAGCGGGTGGGTGTCGCCATCGGTTGGTGTGTGTACCGGGCAACAGGTAGATTTCGTGCGTGCTCGAGAGGGCCGGTGGGCACGTGAGGCTGGGAGCATGCCTTCGCGCAAAGCCTCTTCCGCAGAGGTGCTGTTGGACGTGCTGGAGGCCCTGCCTCCGGGGCACCGGCTGTGGGTGCGGGGCGCGGGGCGGAGCCTGTTCCCGTTGCTGCGGGCCGGGGACGCGGTGCGGGTGATGCGCTGTGGCCGGGCTCGCTGGCTCCGGCGACGTCGCGCTGACTGCGGCA
>JBKGHI010000151.1:0-21301 GCA_046520405.1 Myxococcus sp. 1LA | reverse complement strand
CCGCGCCGGCCGCGCAGGTCGCCGCGCCCGCCCAGGAGGGTGAGGCCGTCATCGCCGCGGTGGTGCCCGTGGTGCCCACGGCGACGGAGGCGGCACCGCAGGAGCGCCGCCAGCGCCAGTACCGCGAGCTGAATGACGCGGACCGCGAGAAGATGGAGCGGCTGGAGCAGGCCGCCACCAAGGACCGCAACCGCGCGGTGGAGCTGGAGAAGGAGCTGCGCCGGGTGAAGGGCCGCAACGAGACGCAGCAGCGCGTCTACGCCGCCACCAAGCACGACCTGGACCTGAGCCGCGACAAGTACAAGGCCCTGGAGAAGCGCCTCAACCGCACGCTCCTGGAGCGCGACCTGATTCGCCGGGCCATCAAGGACCTGGAGAAGAAGACGGGCATGCTCGCCGACCGCACGGAGCTGACGCCCGAGGAGGTCGCCGCCAGCGACCAGCGCACCGAGGAGACGTCGCGCGTGCGCGCCGAGGCCGAGGCCCAGGCCACCCCCAAGACGGAGGCCGCCGCCGACACCGAGCAGCAGGCCCCCGAGAGCACCCCGGCCGACGCGGAATCCAAGCCCGCGCAGGCCTGACGCACCCGCCCCGAAATGGGCGCCCTGAAGGGCTCGGCCTCCTGGAGAACCTCCAGGGCCGGGCCCTTCGTCATTTCCACGTCACGATTCGGGCGGGCCGCCGCAGCCGTCCAGCGGCACCGGGCCCCGGGCCTGGACGAGCCCCGTCAGCAACTTCTCCATCAACCGCTTGAGCTCCGCCATCTCCGGCGCCGTGAGGTGCCGCAGCAGCTCCTCGTCCGTCCAGAGCAGCGCGTCACTCAACAGCTTCAGCTCCGCGTGGCCAACCGGGGACAGCTCCAGGCGCGAACAGCGGCGGTCCTCGGAGGGGCCGCGCTTCACCAGCCCGTCCTCCTCCAGGCGCCCCACGAGCCGGCTCACCGCGGGTGCGTCCACAAGCAGCCGCTCCGCGATGGCGGCCTGGCTGCGCACACCGTCCGCGACGGCCTTCAGCGCCAGCAACTGCATGAAAGGTCTACTGGTTTGCTCGCCGAGCCGCTCGGTCAGCAGACGGCGGATGGCGCGGCGCAGCGAGGCCATTTGCTCCGGGAGAGTCATCTCCCGTAAAGATGGTTGCAGACTACAACCATTGTCAATTACATCGGCCCGACGCGTTTGGTCACAACGGGGGGAAGTTTTCGGCCACCACGCAGTTAGCTCCCTTATTTCTTCCTCCTGGTATGGCATCCCCTTCCGTCATCCTCATGGCGCTCGTCGCGGCGTCGACGCTGACCGAGCCGTCATCGTCCATTCCTGCGCCCGTCCCCTTTCAGCCGAAGGTGGAGGACGCGATGCTCACCCCCGTGGCGCCCGCGCAGCAGCAGGTGGCCACCTGGGACGAAGCCCTCGCGCTCGTTCGCCAGCGCTCCACCGACTTGCGCAGCGCCGAAGCCGGCGTGGAGCGCGCCGCCGGACGCTCCCGTCAGGCCCTGTCCGCGCTGCTCCCCAACGCGCGTTTGTCGTCCAGTGTGGGTGTTGACCTGCTCAACCCCGACCTCCCCGTGGGCGCGGGCGGCACGCCGCTGGTGGGCATTGGCGGAGGCGACAGCGGCGGTCCCTCCACCCCATTGGTCACCGCCACGGCGAACCTGACGCAGTCCCTGGTGGACGTCAGCGCCTGGCGCGGGCGCGCCTCGGCCAAGGCCGCCGAAAAAAGCGCGGTGGCGTCGCTGTCCGAGACGCGGCGGCTGCTCACGCGGGGACTGGCCCAGGTGCTGGTGTCCACGGTGGCGGCGGAGCGCGCGGCCGAAATCAACCGCGTGGGCCTGCGGCAGGCCCTGGAGCGCTTCGCGCTGGCGCAGCGGACCTATGAGCTGGGCGCTGGCAACCAGTTGGACGTGGTGCGCGTGGAGCAGGACGTGGCGGTGGCGCGAGGCGCGCTCGTCGCGGGCGACGAGCAGCTCCGGCGCAGCCGCGAGGCCCTGGGGCTGGCGGTGGGCAACGACAGCGCCGTGGGCGTCACCCGGGACTTCAACCTCCAGGGGCTGGTGGACGAGACGCGGCGGGCCTGCACGCCCTTGAAGGACATGAATGAGCGGACGGACCTCGTGGCCTCGCGCGCGCAGTTGGAGTCCGCGCGCGACAGCCGCCAGCAGGCCACCGCCGGCTACCTGCCCACGCTGGGCCTGTCCAGCACGGCCATTGGCCTCACCACGGACCCGGGCTTTGGCCGCGTAGCCATCTGGAGCGTGTCCGCGGTGCTGTCCGTCCCCATCTGGGAAGGCGGCCTGCGCGGCGGCCTGATTCGCGAGCGCGAGGGCGTGGAGCGCCAGGCGGCGGAGACGCTGGAGAGCACCCGCCGCAACGTGTCGATTCAGGTGGCCCAGGCCCGGCGCGCCGTGGAGGTGGCCGAGGCCCTGGTGGCAACGGCGGTGGCGTCTCGCGACCTCGCGGACCGGACCGACCGCCTCACCCGCCGTTCTTTTGAAGTGGGCCGCGGCAGCAGCCTGGAGCTGGTGCAAAGCGGAGCGGCCCTGCGCCAGGCGGAGCTGAACCTGGTGCTGCGTGAATTCGAGCTCGTCCAGGCGCGCCTGGACGCATTCTTGACGGAGGCGCGGTGCGACTGGTGAATCCGATGAAGGCGATGTGGAGCGTCACGCTGCTGGCGGCGGTGGCGGGTTGCTCGGGGCAGAAGGCCGCCCCACCGGCCCCTCCGCCCCGCGAGGTGGAGGTGGTGACGCTCACCCCGCGCGAGGTGCGTGACACGGGCGAGTACCTGGGCTCGCTGCTGTCGCGGCAGAGCGTCAGCGTGCTGCCCCAGGTCGCCGGCTACGTGCGCAAGATTCACGTGCGCCCCGGTGAGAAGGTGGAGTCCGGCGCGCCGCTCATCGAGGTGGACTCGCGCGAAGGCACCGCCGCGCTCGACAGCGCGCAGGCCCAGCTCAGCTCCACCCAGGTGAGCCTGACGCTGGCGCGCCGCACGCTGGAGCGCACCGAGGCGCTCTACAAGGAAGGGCTCGCGAGCGCACAGGAGCTGGAGCAGGGCCGCGCGCAGGTGGAGGCCGCCCAGGCCGCGGCGCGTTCGTCGGCCGCGCAGGTGACGCAGCGCCAGGTGCAGCTCCAGTACCACGTGGTGCGCGCGCCCTTCGCCGGCACGGTGGGCGACGTGCTGGTGCGGCTGGGTGACTACGTGGGCATGACGACGCCGCTCACCAGCGTGGCGCAGGCGGACGTGCTCGAGGTGAGCGTGTCGATTCCGTCGCCGCGCGCCCGGTCGATGAAGCCCGACACCGCGCTCGAAATCCTCGACGGCTCCGGCAAGGTGCTCATCACCAGCAACGTCTTCTATATCGCGCCCCAGGCGGACCCGCGCACCCAGTTGGTGGAGGTGAAGGCCGCCTTCCGCAACACCGTGGGCCTGCGCCCCAGCGAGCTGGTGCGCTCGCGGCTCGTGTACTCCGCCCGGGACGCGCTGCAGATTCCCGCGCTCGCCGTGGTGCGGCAGAGCGGCCAGGCCTTCGCCATGGTCGTCTTGGAGAAGGACGGCAAGACGGTGGTGGAGCGCCGCCCCATCACGCTCGGCGCGCTGGGGGAGATGGCCTACGTGGTGGAGAAGGGGCTCCAGTCAGGCGACCAGGTCGCCGTGTCCTCCATGCAAGCGCTGCGAGATGGCACGGCGGTGAAACCCAAGCAGGCCAACGTCCCCCCCGCGCCCACGGGCAGCGGCCCGCCCCGGGCTGCTGGCACCGGTGGCGGCACGGTCGGCGGGAGCCGCTGAACGAAGGGCCGGATAACGCACCATGTTTGTCGACTTCTTCATCCGTAGGCCCGTCTTCGCCATCGTCTGCTCCATCCTGCTGACGCTGGTGGGCCTGATTGCCATCCCCACGCTGCCCATTGCCCAGTACCCGGACCTGGCACCGCCGCAGGTCACGGTGACGAGCACCTACGTGGGCGCGAGCGCCGAGGTGGTGGAGAGCGCCGTCACCATCCCGCTGGAGCAGGAGCTCAACGGCGTGGAGGGCATGCGCTACATCACCTCCACCAGCGGCAACGACGGCACCAGTCAAATCACCATCACCTTCGACGCCGCCCGAGACATCGAGGTGGCGGCTGTCGACGTGCAGAACCGCGTCAGCCGCGCCGCGGCGCGCCTGCCCTCGCAGGTGAACCAGACGGGCATCGTCGTCAACAAGGCCTCCAGCCAGATGCTGCTGACGGTGGGCCTGTTCAGCCCGGACAACCGCTACGACGCCAAGTTCCTCAGCAACTACGCCGACGTGAGCCTGAAGGACGCCATCAAGCGCGTGCCCGGCGTGGGCGACGTGCGCATCTTCGGCGAGCGCAAGTTCTCCATGCGCCTGTGGCTGGACCCCACGGAGCTGGCGCGCCGCAAGCTGACGCCCCAGGACGTGACGCGCGCGCTCCAGGAGCAGAACCTCCAGGTGGCCGCGGGCCAGGTGGGCCAGCCGCCCTCCACCGACGAGCAGCCCTACCAGATCGCGGTGCGGGCCCGAGGCCGCCTGGTGGAGCCGGACGAGTTCGGCGAAATCGTCCTGATGCGGGACACGGACGGCACGGCCGTCCGGGTGAAGGACGTGGGCCGCGTGGAGCTGGGCGCGGAGAACTACGGCACCGTCCTGCGCTTCAACGGCAAGACGGGCGTGGGCCTGGGCATCTTCCAGCTCCCCACCGCCAACGCGCTGGACGTGCGCGACGGCGTGTATTCGGAGATTGAGCGGCTGTCGAAGCAGTTCCCGCCCGGCATGCAGTTCCAGACGGGCACCGACACCACCCTGGCCGTCCGCGCCTCCATCAACGAGGTCATCCAGACACTGGTGGAAGCCATCATCCTGGTCATCCTCGTCATCTTCCTGTTCCTGCACGGCTGGCGCAGCGTGCTCATCACCGCCTTCACCCTCCCTGTCTCGCTGGTCGGCACCTTCGCGTTCGTCTACTTGATGGGCTTCTCCATCAACACCCTCACCCTCTTCGGCCTCACGCTGGCCACGGGTCTGGTGGTGGACGACGCCATCGTCGTCATCGAGAACATCGAGCGGTTGATGGTGGAGCGGCACCTGTCCGCGGTCCAGGCCGCGCGAGAAGGCATGAAGGAAGTGGCCGGCGCCGTCATCGCCATCTCCATCGTGCTGGTGGCGGTGTTCGTCCCGGTGGCGCTCTTCCCGGGCACCACCGGCGCCATCTACCGCCAGTTCGCGCTCACCATCGCCGCCTCCGTGGCCCTGTCCACCTTCTGCGCCCTCACGCTCACCCCCGCGCTCAGCGCGCGGATGCTGAAGCACCACGAGGGTCCGAAGTGGGTCTTCTTCCGCTGGGTGGACAAGGTGCTGGACGGGACGAAGGCCTTCTACGGCCGGGGCCTGCGCAAGCTGCTGAAGTACCCCGTCGTGGTGCTGGTGGCCTTCCTGGTGTGCATCGGCGGCACGGTGCTGCTCTTCCGCGCCGCGCCCACGGGCTTCATCCCCGACGAGGACCAGGGCTACATCATCATCTCCATCCAGGGCCCCGAGGGCATGTCCCTGGCCCAGACGGAGAAGGTGCTGGCCGAGGCCGAGGCGATTCTGCAGGAGCAGCCAGAGGTGCGCGCCATGTTCGCCATCGGTGGCTTCTCCATGCAGGGCAGCGGTCCCAACATGGCCACCATCTTCTCGTCGTTGACGCCCTGGGAGGAGCGCGCGGGCAAGCATCAGTCGGTGGCCGCGATGGTGGAGCGGCTGCGTGGCCCGCTGAGCCGAATCGGCGGCGCGCGCGTGCTGCCCTTCCAACCGCCGGCCATCCGCGGCGTCGGCAGCGTGGGCGGCTTCCAGTACATCGTCGAGGACATCGACGGCACCAAGTCGCTGGATGAGCTGGCCGCGGCCACGCAGATGCTGGTGGCCAAGGCCAACGAGCAGGGGCAGCTCCGCGGTGTCTTCAGCACCTTCAACGCGGACACGCCGCTGCTCGACGTGGAGGTGGACCGGCAGAAGGCGAAGGCGCTCGGCATTCCGATTGAGCAGATCTTCGGCACCATGCAGGTCTACATGGGCAGCCAGTACGTCAACGACTTCAACTACGCCAACCGCACCTACCGCGTGTACGTGCAGGCGGAGCAGCAGTTCCGCGACAACCCGTCGGACATCGGCGCCTTCTACGTGCGCAGCGACACCGGGGACATGATTCCGCTGGAGTCGCTGGTGAAGGTGGAGCCCACGGTGTCCGCCCAGGTCATCCGCCACTACAACCTGTTCCGCGCGGCCGAAGTCAACGGCCAGCCGGCACCGGACGTGTCCTCCGGCCAGGCGCTGGAGGCCATGGAGGCGCTGGCCGCGCAGAACCTGCCCCAGGGCATGAGCGCGGAGTGGACGGGCATCAGCCTGGAGCAGAAGGAGAGCGGCGGCCAGACGGCCATCATCTTCGCGCTGGGTCTGCTCTTCGTCTTCCTGGTGCTCGCGGCGCAGTACGAGAGCTTCAGCCTGCCGCTGGTCATCATCTTCTCCGTGCCCCTGGCCATCATGGGCGCGCTGGGGTTGCAGCTCGCGCGAGGGTTCGCCAACGACGTGTTCTGTCAGGTCGGGCTCGTGATGCTGGTGGGCCTTGCCAGCAAGAACGCCATCCTCATCGTGGAGTTCGCCGAGCAGCTCCGGGAGGGCGGGAAGAACGCCATCGACGCGGTGGTGGAGGCGGCGGAGGTCCGCCTGCGCCCCATCCTGATGACGTCCATCGCCTTCCTCCTTGGCGTGGTGCCGCTGATGACGGCCTCCGGCGCCGGCGCGGCGTCCCGCAACTCGCTGGGGACGGCGGTGTTCGGCGGCATGCTGGTGTCCACGGTGGTGAACTTCGTGTTCATCCCCGGGCTTTACGTGCTGATGCAGAAGCTGCGCGGCGAGACGAAGCGATCCACGGGCGAGGACGAAGTGGTGCCCACGCCCGCCGCGTCCCACTGAGACGCGCGTCACCTGACGCGGGAAGTACGACGGCCCGGCTCCTCACATGAGGGGCCGGGCCGTGTGCTGTCTGGACTACGTGCGATTAGAACGGGCCGCCAGCGCACCGGCAGGTGTAACGGGCGGAGCGGATGTACTCGGTGCAGGTCGCCCCCTGAGGATTGGAGCAGACGCGGTACTGCGCACGGCTCTGCCAGATGGTTCCCGTATTGACGAACTCGCAGTCGGACGGACGCTCCGGATTGCAGATGCGCGTCCGGCACGTGTCATCGTCGATGTCGCAGGCAGAGGGTGAGCCACAATCAACGACCGCCGACCACCCGGTACACGCACCGTAGCCGGCGGCGACACAGGCGCCTTCGGGCGTGGTTCCGCACGCCGTCTGCAGCTCCTCCAGCATCGCCGCGTCCGGAACCGGAGTCGACGCCTGGAGCTTCTCCAGCTCCTCCTGCGTGAGCGGCGACACCTGTTCGCCTTCGTCAACGGACGACGCATCCGTCGGCCCGCAGCCCACCATCAGCACCATTGCAACCGCGCCAACCAGACCCCTGAGCTTCATCATGATCTTCCTTTGACGCCTCCCTCCAATGGGAGACATGCCAGCCCGCGCCACATGGAATCGCAGGCCCATTGGCCATACGAATGGAGCCCGGAATCCTGGCTCGACAAATCTCAAACCCAGACAAGAAAGCCCCCATCCCACGCGCCAAATCCCGGCACGCCGCAGCAGCAAGGGACATTTACAAAGCCACCATAGCGCCGCCGCCCTGCATGCCCCTTGAATCCGCGCCCCCTGGAACGCGCTCAGCGGCCAATCCCTGACACCTCCAGTTCCAAAGGCACTCCAAACCGCTTTCATCCCGCCAGACAATTCCACCCATTCCAGCCAGCCCATGGCCGCCCGAACCTGCAAGGATTCAACGCGGCCCCGACAGCCTGGGGGGCGACGCGCACGCGGGACGCACCCCCTGGGCGTCGTGCGTCAAAGACGGGTGCCGGCCGGGCCCCTGGAGTACGCTGAGACTCACTGGAGGTAGTCCCCTCCCCCTCGGCGGCCCCCGAGCAGGCGCCCGCGCCCCCTGGAGACGAGACTTGCGGCTGGACGGTCCGCCACGTAGCGAGGAATGCCCGTGAAGCTCTCCCTCGCGACACGCATCTTCCTGGGCTACGCCGTGGTGCTCGGCACCTTCGGGCTGGTGTCCCTGTTCAGCGTGACGGAGCTCCACCGCAACCGGCTGGAAATCCGACTGGTGAGCCAGGGCTACCTCCAGCTCTCCCAGGACGCCGCGGAGCTGGAGACCTTCCACTCCACCCAGGAGAAGGACACCGAGCGCCTTCTCCAGGAAGGCAGCGTCGAGGCCCGCCGCGCCTTCATCCGACTGGCGCGCACCTACAACCCGCCCCTCATGTCCCAGCGGCTCGCCGCCGCCCAGGCCAAGGCGCACGAAGTCCGCGCCTCCGCCCCCGACAGCGAGGTGCCCTTCATCCGGGGCCTGGAGGCCCGCTTCGGGGAGCTCCAGGCCCGCTACCGCGACTACGGCCGCGCCGCCGAGGCCGTCTTCGCCGCCCTGTCCACCGAAGCCCCGGACCGCGAGCAGGTCGCCGCCGCCACCGCAGAGCTGCGCCAGGTGGAGAACTCCATTGGCCGCGAGATTCGCGTGCTGCGCGCCGCCCTCTCCAACCGCATCCGGGAACGCGTGGACGGCGCCGAGGAGCGCGAGCGCACCACCGGCCTCTTCATCATCGGCTTCTCCGTCGCCGCCATCGCCGTGGGCGTGGGCGCCACCGCCTGGTCCGCCCGCACCCTGCGCCCCATGCGCAACCTCATCCGCGGCGTGTCCCGCATCGGCCGCGGTGACTACAACGCCCAACTGGGCGTCCGCGGCGACGACGAGGTGGCCGTCCTGGCCCGCGAGTTCGACCAGATGGCCCGCTCGCTCCAGGCCCGCGAGGCCCAGCTCAAGGCCCAGGCCGAGGCGCTCATGCGCGCCGAGCAGCTCGCCGCCGTGGGCCGCATCTCCGCGCAAATCGTCCACGAGGTGCGCAACCCCCTGTCCTCCATTGGCCTCAACGTGGAGCTGCTCCAGGACGGCATGGAGCGAGCCCGCTTCGACTCCCCCGAAGATGCCGCCGAGGCCAAGGACCTCCTGTCCGCCGTCACCCAGGAGGTGGACCGGCTGGCGGACGTCACCGAGCAGTACCTGCGCATGGCCCGCCCGCCCCGGCCCGACCTGGACCCGCGCGACGTCACCGCCGTGCTGGACACCGTGCTCGACTTCACCCGGGAGGAGCTGGAGCGCGCCGGCGTGGACGTGGTGCGCGACTTCGCCCTGGATACCCCGCACGTGCTGGCGGACGAGGGCCAGCTGCGCCAGGTCTTCCTCAACCTGCTGCGCAACAGCCGCGAGGCCATGCCCTCCGGCGGGCGCCTCACCATCGTCACCCGTCCGCTGGTGGACGCCGTGGAAGTCACCGTGCGGGATACCGGACAGGGCATGACGGAGGATGTCCGCCAGCACCTCTTCGAGCCCTTCTTCACCACCAAGGAGGGGGGCACCGGCCTGGGGCTGGCCGTCAGTCAGCAAATCCTCCAGGCGCACGGTGGCTCGCTCTCCTGCCAGAGTATTCCCGGCCAGGGCACGGCCTTCGTGTTAAGGCTTCCTCGCGCATGAGCTTCACTACGTACCGGGACGTGCTGCCCTCAGGGCTGCGCGTCGTGACCGTCGAGACGCCCCACCTCCACACCGCCCTGCTCGCCGTCTACGTGCGGACGGGCAGCCGCCACGAGACGCTCGTCACCAACGGCGTCAGCCATTACCTGGAGCACCTCTTCTTCCGCGGCAGCGAAGGCTGGCCAGACACCGTGAAGATGAACGCCGCCGTGGAGGAGGTTGGCGGCAATCTCAACGGCGTCACCACCCGGGACCACGGGTACTACTACACGCCCATCCACCCCGCGCACCTGCGCGTGGGCCTGGACATCATCGGTGACATGCTCACCCGCCCCCGCCTCACCGACATGGAGGTGGAGCGTCAAATCATCCTCGAGGAGATGCTCGATGAGGTGGATGAGAAGGGCCGGGACATCGACCTGGACAACCTGTCCAAGCACCTGCTCTTCCCCGGCCACCCCCTGGCCCTGAAGATTGCCGGCACCCGCGAGTCGGTGACGAGCCTGACGCATCCGCAAATCCTGGAGCACTTCGCCCAGCACTACGTCGCCGGGAACATCGTCGTCACCGCCGCCGGCCGGGTGAAGCACTCGGAGGTGCTGGAGATGACGGAGCGCGCCTTCGCACGCCTCCCGCGCGGTCCTTCCAGCATCGAGGCGCCGCCGCCGCTCACCCCGCCGGGCCCCCGTCTGCACTTCGTCAGCCACGACGAGTCCCAGACGGAGTTCCGCCTCAACTTCCGCGGCGTCCCCGAGCAGCACGAGGACTACCCCGCGCTGCAAATCATCCGGCGCGTGCTGGATGACGGCCTGTCGTCGCGGCTGCCGTTCGAAATCGTGGAGAAGCGCGGGCTGGCGTACTCCGTCAGCGCGTCGCTGGACGCCTACCACGACGCGGGGCTTCTCGAGATTGAAGCCGCCAGCGCCCCGGAGAAGGCCGCCACGGTCATCACCGAGGCCTTCCGCGTGCTGTCCACCCTCTGCGAGACGGAAGTGGGCGAAGAGGAGCTGGCGCGCGCCAAGCGCCGGCACCGCATGCTGCTGGAGTTCTCCCAGGACTCGCCGGGCGAGCTGGCAGGCTGGTTCGGCGGCACGGAGCTGTTCCGCACGCCGGAGTCCTTCGGCCACCGCGCCGACCTGGTGGATTCGCAGTCCGCCGCCCGCGTGCGCGAGGTGGCCCGGCGCTACTTCAACCGGGAGAACCTCACGGTGGTGGCGGTGGGCCAGCGCAAGGGCCTCAAGGCCCTGGAGCGCGTGGTGGCGGAGGCCCCCGGCCTTCCCGGGCCGGAGGCGTCCCCGCTGGCCGCGGTCAGCGGCGGCCGCGGATGATGATGGGGCCCGAGGACTTCTTCTTGGGCTTCGGCTGCAGCGCGATGAGCGCCTTCTGCGTTTTGAGGTAGTCCGGGTTCTCCGGCTCGCGCTTCAGGGCCTCATCGATGAGCTTGAGGCCCTGGGACACCTTCGTCTGCATCCGCGCGTAGAGGGCGGCGAGCTGGGCCTTCTCCTCGATGGTGGCCTCGCTCAGGCTCAGCAGCCGCTCCAGCGACGCCTCCGCGTCCGCCACGCGGTCGGCCTTCAGGTGGATGCGCCACATCCGGGAGTGCACCGGAGCGAAGCGGGGCTCCGAGGACAGCGCGAAGCGGTAGGCCTCCTCCGCGCCGCGCCGGTCCCCCTGCTCCTCCAGGGAACGCCCGCGCACGTAGAGCGCCCGGGCCAGCCGGGGGTTGAGCTGGAGCGACTGGTCCACCAGCGCCACCGCGTCCGCGCGGCGGCCCTGCAGGAGCACCGTCTCCGCCAGCCACGCCAGCGCCTCGGCGTTCTGGGGCTGAGCGTCCACCAGCGTGCGCAGGACCTCCTCCGCGGCCGGAGCCCGGCCCTGGGCAAGGTACACGCGCGCGCGCAGCGTCACCGCCTGCAGCCGCTCCGCGTCCTCGCCCTTCACCGCGTTCAGGTCGGATTCGGCCAGGTCGGGGAAGCCGCTGACGAGGAAGTAGCGGGCGCGCAGGAGCCGCGCGGACGCCAGCGCCGGGTCCTGGTTGAGGAGCCGGTCCATGAGGTTGGCGGCCAGCAGCTCGTCGCCCTTGAGCCAGAGCACCTCGGCCTCCACGGACTTGGCCTCCGCGTCGTCGGGGTTCTCCCGCAGGATGCCTTCGAGCGTCTTGAAGGCGGCGTCAATCTGCCCTTCACGCGCCTGGAGGCGGGCCAGCCGCAGGACGTCCGCGTCTGGCAGGTTGCCCGCGTCCCGCATGGTGATGAGCGCCGCGAGCGCGTCCTTGGTGAGGCCCTGCTCCAGGTAGATGTCGGCCAGTTGGCGCTGGATGGCCGGGTCCGCCCCCTGCGACATCATGGAGGCGGCCTGCTTCAGCGCCAGGATGGCGGCGCCTTCGTTGCCCGCCATGCGGTGGGCCTGCGCCATGAGCAGGTGCGGCTCCGGATTGTCGGGGGCCGCGGTGGAGGCCCTGCGCAGCGCGGCAAGCGCGAGGGCGGCCTGGCCACTGGACAAGTGGCCACGCGCCTCGGTCAAGGCGTTCTGGGCCCGCTGGGCCTGATTCTCCGCGGCAGCGACCTCCGGCTCTTTGCAAGCAAGCAGCGGGAGGAGCGCCAGGGTCCACGGTCTGATTCGAAAAAGACGGTGCATCGCTGAGCGACAGGGTACCGGATGTTATCCTCCTTCGTCGATGGACCCATTCGTTCGGCGCCTCGTGGAGAGGCTCCATGACCCCAGCCGCCCGCTGTCGCGCAATCGGCACTTCCACACGTTCGACACCCCCGAGGGTCGAGCGGCGCTGAAGGTCGTCCGCCGGCTGCGCAGCCTCCAGAAGGACATCCTCGCGTGCCACGCGGAGGGCTTCCGCGCGCGCATCTTCCGCCACGCGAACGGGCCCGGGGAGCACCGCGTCGAGCTGCTCATGGAGCGCCTCTCCGGCCGCCGCGTCTCCATGCTCCAGTCGGACGAATTCGAGCTGCTCACCGCGCTTCCCGGCGTACGTGACGCGCTGGAAGTGCTCGACGAGGCGGCGTGACGGGCCCCGGGCCCCTCAGAACAGGTGGTTGAAGTCCAGGTAGAAGCCCGTGGTGCCATCCTGCGGGCTGACGCCGTAGTCCATGCGGACGATGAAGTTCTTCTCCCAGGCGACGCGAAGGCCGCCGCCGCCCGCGTACCGCCCCAGGCCGCTGTCCTGGAAGGACAGGTCCGACCACGCCCGGCCCGCGTCCAGGAAGGCCACCAGCGTGAAGTCCACGCGCTGCTTCAACGGCAGCACGGAGAGGAACTGCCACCGCAGCTCGCCGTTGACCAGGGCCTTCACTTCGCCCTGGAGCCGGTGCTTCAGGATGCCGCGCGCGGTGAAGACGCCGCCCACGCCGCCCCACCCGTCCCGCCACTCCACGCCGCCGAACGAGCTGAGCATGTAGAACGGCACGTTGCCGCCCATCACATCGCCCATGAGGCGCAGCGCGGCCACCAGCCGGTCCGTGCCCAGCGGGTGATAGAAGCGGAAGTTCGCCGTGGCGCCCCAGTAGTTGAAGGAGCTGCCCGTGGCGCCCGCCGCGCCGCGCACCGCCAGCTCGTGAAACATGCCTCGGGTGGGCGCCGGCTCGTTGTCTCGCAAGTCCAACAGCAGGCCCGCCGTCAGCTCCGCCGTGCGGAACGTCCCCGTCACCGGACCGCCGTCGTTGACCCGCCCCGCCTGGATGTCCTCCTCCAACCGGGAGGCCCCTGACTGGCCCAGGTCGTCCGCGTCGTAACGCGTGGCCACCCGTGTCATCCGGAAGCGGTAGCCCATGGACACCTGCCACGGGCCGCTCACCGGACGGCGCGCGTTGAGCACCACGCTCGGCAGCGTGCGCTGCTCGAAGTTGTAGTAGCGCAGGCCCCGGAACGCCGGGTTGCCCGGGCAGACATCCGGCGCGTCCTCCAGCGCGTTCCGGTCGTCACACGCGGAGAAGTCCTGATCGAACGTCGCCCCGCTCCCCTGGCCGTAATACGGTGAAAACCGGTCGTTGAGCAGGCTCACGTCCAATCCCAGCCGCCAGCGCGAGTCCAGGAACGTGGGCGCGTCCAACATGAGCCGGTGCACCGCGTTACCGCGCGTCGTCTGGAAGAACTGCGCGATGAGGGCGTGCCGGTAGGGCGCCTGCGTGCCGTCCCCCGCGTCCACCAGCATCAACCGCGCGCCGTAGCCCAGGCCCTCGTCGCTGTTGAAGTTGAGCAGCGGCAGGCCCTGGACGCGCCACCCCGTGCGCGGAGGCGGCAGTGACGGTGTCTCAGGCGCGGGCGGAGGCGACACGCCTTGCGCCCGCGCGGTGATACATCCCAACACCACTGACAGCACCACTGCCCACGTTGTCCGACTCGAGTACATGCCTGTCTCCGGGGCGTCTCAGGGGCGCAGGAACCAGGCCACGGCCAGGCCGAGATACGTTCCCAACGCGAACCCCATGATGCCTGTTGTCACACCAGACACCATCAACTCCCTGTTACGCAATGCACGCGCCACCGGTCCGATGAAGGCCGGCCCGAAAATGGTCGCTGTCGACGTGATGAGCACTGTATCAGCGTCAATGCGAAACAGCGCCCCCAGGCCGAAGTGCAGCAGGATGGCCAGCACCATGACCGCCGCGCAGTAGGCAAAGACGAAGAGCCCCGCCTCCTGCAACCGGCTCGCGTCCGCCAGGGTGCCCACCGCCACGCAGAAGACGAGCAAGGCGTAGTCCCCCAGCGCGTAGCTCCCCGGCAGCGTCCGCACCGACGGCCGGAAAGAGGCCGCCAGGGCCAGCGTGGTGATGAGCAGCAGCACCACCGTTACGTCCA
This sequence comes from Myxococcus sp. 1LA, assembly GCA_046520405.1. Lineage (GTDB taxonomy): Bacteria > Myxococcota > Myxococcia > Myxococcales > Myxococcaceae > Myxococcus. The sequence goes on along the minus strand of JBKGHI010000151.1, from coordinate 6,871 downwards.
GGTGGCCCAGCAGCGCCAGGGAGACACCCGCGGACGCCCCCGCCACCGCCACCGCGAGCAGCAGGGACAACACGCCACCGCGCACCTGAGCGAAGGTGGGAATGCGGGAGGCGCCCTCCTCGCGCGCCCCCGTGTCCTCCCACACCGTGGCGTTCTGGAAGCGCGGCAGGAAGAGGAGCGCCAGCCGCTGCGCCACCGTCATCAGGAAGAGCAGGTACACGGCGCCCACGACGATGTCCGCCGTGTTGAGGAGCACGAAGGTCTCCTCGCGCACGGCCAGCGCCAGCCCCACCGCGTTCATGTTGGCGGTGCCGCCCGTGTAGACGCCCGTCAACATGCCCGCCATCTTCCACCACTCGTCGGAGCGCTCCGCCACGGCGCAGCCCACGAGCACCGCGCTCACCATGGCGGAGACACACGCCAGCACGAAGGACAGCAGCGTGGTGCGCGCCAGCCGCATCCACCGGGGCATGTCGGTGGTGAAGAGCAGCAACGGGATGGCCAGCGGCACGGCGGCCTCACTCACGGACAGGCTCACCCCCGCCGTGAGTCCCAGGCCCGGCACGTTGGCCAGCAGGATGCCCGCCGCGTAGCACACCACCACTGGCCCCACCAAAGCCACGGGCTTCACGTGACGCGCCGCCAACAGGGTGAGGCCGGGGATGCCCACCAGGAGCAGCACCTGCATGAGCGGCGTCATTCGTAGATGGCGTCCATGAACTGGCGGATGAAGTCAGCGGCCTCGCGGCGGTCGGGCATGGCGCCCAGCATGCCGTACATGGCCGCGCTGCCCTCCGGCGCGGGCTCCCCGTTGGCCAGGCTGGCGGCGCATTCGCGCAGGTCCGCGAGGAACGGCTCCGCCACCTTCGCGTGCGCGGGCGTCACCATCAGGTGCAGCGCGGGCGGCCCCATCTGCCGGTCCAGCTTCCAGCCCCGAGCCTCCATCGCATCACCCAGGGCGTAGATGTCCAGGGAGTCCGACGAGAAGGCGAACACGCTGAGCTTCGGCGCGCCCAGGAGCTTCAACCCGGGCACCGCGGCGATGCCCTCGCGCAGCGTGCGCGCGGTGTCCAGCACCGTGCCCGCCAGCTTCAGGTAGCCCTCTTCGCCCAAGTACTTGAGGATGGCCCACGCCGCGGCGATGGCGCCGCCGGGCCGCGTGCCCGCCATGGACGGCGAGGCGTAGATGCCGCCACACCAGTCCGCGTAGGTGAAGAACTGATAGCGGCGCAGCTCCGCCGTCCGGTACAGCACCAGCGACGCGCCCTTGGCCGCGTAGCCGTACTTGTGCAGGTCCGCCGACAGGCTCGTGACCCCCGGCACGGCGAAGTCGAACGGCGGGACGTCATGCCCCAGCCTGCGGGCGAAGGGCAGCAGGAAGCCCCCGAGACAGGCGTCCACGTGGAAGAGGACGCCCTTCTCCTGGGCCATGGCGGCCAGCTCGGTGATGGGGTCCACCACGCCGTGGGGATAGGCCGGAGCGGAGCCCACCACCAGCACCGTGTTGGGCCCCACCGCCGCGCGCATGGCCTCCACGTCCGCGCGGAAGTCCGCGGCCAGCGGCACGTTGACGGGCTTCACACCGAAGTAGTGCGCGGCCTTCTGGAAGGCAGGGTGGACGGAGGCCGGCAGCACCATCTCCGGCGCGGTGATGCCCTTCTCCGCGCGCGCGAAGTCACGCGCCGTCTTGACGGCCATGAGGATGGACTCGGTGCCACCCGACGTCATCGTGCCCGCGGCCGTCTCGCCCTGGAACAGCTCCGCGGCGATGGCCAGCACCTCCGATTCGAAGGTGCGCAGGCTGGGGAACGCCAGCGGGCTCAGGCCGTTCTCCGACATGAACTCCGTATAGGCGTCCGCGAGCAGCCGGCGGATGTCCTCGCCCGCGTTGTACACGAGACTCCACGTCCGTCCTTCCCGCCAGTTGGCGTCATCCGCTCGCAATTCGCGCATCTTCGCGAGCACGTCCTGGTGGCTCATTCCCTGGGAGGTCAGACGGGGCGTCTTCGGCATCACGGCTCCTGTGGTGGGGGCCCGGAGTGGCCCGGGAGTGAAGACTCGCCTACTCCGCGTCGAAGTAAACCCCTCTCAACCACCGGGCCCCCGAGAAAGACGTGCGCGCATGCAACATGCGCCAGTTGTCGTAGACGAGGAAGTCGCCCTCCCCGAGCCGGAAGCGGTACTGGTGCTGCTCGTCGCGCACCAGCTTCGCGAAGCGGTTGTAGGCGCGGTACCACGCCTCCATCTCCGCGAAGGGCACCCGGTGCGGCGCCAGCGTGAAGTAGCTGTAGCGGATGCGAAAGCCCCCGGGCGCGGAGAAGTCCAGGATGGGGGACACGAGGCTCTTCTCGAAGCCCTTCTGCTTCCGATGGAACGTCACCGGCACCGTGCGCAGCAGCTCGTACGCGTGCGCGTCCACGTCCGCCAGGTGCAGCGCCGCGGCCAGCCCGTCCACCACGCTGTTGTCGCCGCCCACCTCCGCCGGCCGCTGGCAGTGCAGCAGTTGGTAGCGCGGAGGCCGCTCCAGGAAGGGCTGGTCCGTATGCAACTGCACCGCGCTGTCCGTGTAGCCAAGCTGGTCCGTGTTCCGGTTCGTCGTGTTGTCGGTGCGCAGGTCCTCGATGCGGCCGAAGTGCGTTTCGATGACGGAGAGTCCCTCGCGGGCGAAGACGTCGATGAGCGCCTCCGTGTCCGTCCCGAAGCCCCGCACCACCACGGCGCCCGCGTCGTGGAGCCGCTGCAACACCGTGCGCCCCAGGGACGGCTCCGAGCGCCGCACATCCACCACCAGCGCGGCGCTGTCGGAGGGCGGCGGCGGGGCTGGGGTGCGCCCCATGGCATAGGCGTGTGTCTGGAGCCACTGGCTGTCGTAGCGGCTCACCTGCCCGTCCGCGCGGTCGCCCCAGTCAATCTCCAGCGCGGCGGCGTCGCTGGAGACACGCACGTCCTTCGGGCGCAGCTCCAGCGGGAGCTCGGAGGAGCAGACGATGCGCTCGCGCGTCAGCGGATGCCGGTCCAGCTCCGAGTTGTGGCGTAGCCAGAACCAATGGAAGTCCGCATGGCGAGGGCCCGCGCCGGGCTGGAAGTGGACGCGCAGGTGGTCAGCGTGCGGCTCAAGTCGGTGAATCGTCATGGAGGGACTCCAGGCGGGAACGGGCAAGGACGTACGCACCGGGACACACCACCGCTGGGAGGGCGGGTGTCAGCGCTCGGCGGGGAGCGCGGGGCTGGATTCGAGGCGTGCTTCGGGCTCGACTAACAACACGCGCCGCGGCAACAGAGGCCGCTGGCGGTGGTCAGGAACCGGTCGCACGGGTTTCGCATCGTGACGTCAGGCTAGCGGCGCTGCCGGGATGCGTCAATGGCAGACACCGTGCTGCCCGTGAAACACCGCGGACCCGGCGCGCGTGGCGGCGTGCCGGGTCCGTGGGCCTTGGCTACTCCGGAGGTCCGCGCCGGGGCGGCGGCGCGTTCTTCATCCGCTCATATTCCTCGTCGGTGAAGACGCGGCTGCGGGTGATGAAGCGCACCCCCAGCGGGGACTCCAGGCTGAAGCCCGCGCCCCGCCCCTTCACCACGTCCAGGGTGAGGTGGGTGTGCTGCCAGTATTCGAACTGCGCGCCGCCGATGTAGACGGGGCAGCCCTCCACCTCGCCCAGGAAGACGTCTCGCTGGCCCACGCGGAAGTCGCCCACGGGGTAGCACATGGGCGCGCTGCCGTCGCAGCAGCCACCCGACTGATGGAACATCAGGGGCCCGTTCGCGGCGCGGAGCTGGCGGATGACGGCGGCGGCTTCGGGCGTCACGTCCACCCGGGCCACCGCCGTGGCTCCGTCCTGTCCGCCCGTGCCGGGGCCGGCACCGGCGCCGCTCATCAGAAGAAGCCCATGGCCTTGGGGCTGTAGCTGACCAGCAGGTTCTTCGTCTGCTGGTAGTGGTCCAGCATCTTGCGGTGGTTCTCACGCCCGATGCCGGACTGCTTGTAGCCACCGAACGCCGCGTGCGCCGGGTAGATGTGGTAGCAGTTGGTCCACACGCGGCCCGCTTCGATGGAGCGGCCCGCGCGGTAGGCCGTGTTGCCATCGCGCGTCCACACGCCGGCGCCCAGGCCGTACAGCGTGTCGTTGGCCTGGCGGATGGCGTCGTCGAAGTCCTTGAACGTCGCCACGCTCACCACGGGGCCGAAAATCTCCTCCTGGAAGACGCGCATCCGGTTGTGGCCCTGGAACACCGTGGGCGCCACGTAGTAGCCGTCCTTCAGGTCGCCAGACAGCGCCACGCGCTCGCCGCCGATGAGGACCTTGGCGCCCTCCTTCTTGCCGATGTCGATGTAGCTGAGGATCTTCTCCAACTGGTCGTTGGACGCCTGAGCGCCGACCTTGGTGTCGGTGTCCAGCGGGTTGCCCGGCTTCACCTTGCGGACCCGGTCAATCGCCTTCTCGATGAACTGGCCGTAGATGCGCTCGCTGATGAGGGAGCGCGACGGGCAGGTGCAGACCTCGCCCTGGTTGAGCGCGAACATCGCGAAGCCTTCCAGCGACTTGTCGAGGAAGTCATCGTCCTGCGCCATCACGTCTTCGAAGAAGATGTTGGGGCTCTTGCCGCCCAGCTCCAGCGTGACGGGGATGAGGTTCTCACTGGCGTACTGCATGATGAGCCGGCCCGTGCTCGTCTCGCCGGTGAAGGCCACCTTGGAGATGCGGGGGCTGCTGGCCAGCGGCTTGCCCGCCTCGACGCCGAAGCCGTTGACGATGTTCAGCACGCCGTCGGGCAGCAGGTCCCCGACGAGCTCGGCCCACAGCAGGATGCTGGAGGGCGTCTGCTCTGCGGGCTTGAGGACCACGCAGTTGCCCGCGGCCAGCGCCGGGGCCAGCTTCCACGCCGCCATCAGCAGCGGGAAGTTCCAGGGAATGATCTGCCCCACGACGCCCAGCGGCTCGTGGAAGTGGTAGGCGACGGTGTCGTGGTCCAGCTCGCTCACGCCGCCTTCCTGCGCGCGGATACACCCGGCGAAGTAGCGGAAGTGGTCAATGGCCAGCGGGATGTCCGCGGCCAGCGTCTCGCGCACGGGCTTGCCGTTGTCCCACGTCTCCGCGACGGCGAGCATCTCCAGGTTCTGCTCCATCCGGTCGGCGATCTTGTTGAGGATGTTCGCCCGGGTGGTCGGCGAGGTGCGGCCCCACGACAGCCGCGCCGCGTGCGCCGCATCCAGGGCCTTCTCGATGTCCTCGGCCGTGGAGCGGGCCACTTCACAGAAGGGCTTGCCCGTCACCGGGCTGATGTTCTCGAAGTACTGACCGCGCGTGGGCTCGACCCAGCGCCCGCCGATGAAGTTCTGGTAGCGGGACTTGAACTGCACCTTGGAGCCGGGCTGATTGGGGGCGGCGTAGATCACTGCGCTCTCCTTCGGTTGGGTGGACGGGACACTGAACGGACCACTCCAGAGCAGCACGCGTGCCAGCGCGCGCCTCCGTCGACGTTGCGGCGCGTCGTGTCCCGCTCTGCGACACCTGTCCGGACACGCGTGGCGCGGAGCGCGACACGTGTCGCGATGCGGACACCGCGTTCTCCAGTGAACGTTCAGGCGCGCGAGGGCAGCGTGATGCCGAAGCGCTCCGCCATCCGGTAGAGCGTGCTGCGCGCGATGCCCAGGCGCCGGGCGGCCTGCGCCACGTTGCCTCCGCTGAGCGCCAGCGCCTCTTGGATGGCGCGGGCCTCCAGCTCGCGGAGCGGGCGGGCCGCCGCGCCCGTCGAAGGCTGACTCAGCGCACTGGGAGCAAGCGGCGGCGACTGCGTGAGCGGTGCGGGCTCCGCCTGAACAGCGTGCGCAGGCACGCTTCCCAGGCTCGGCGGCAGGGCCTCCACATCCAACACGGGCGCGCCTCCAGCCCGCACGAGCGCCAGACGCAGCACCGTCTTCAGCTCCCGAACGTTGCCGGGCCAGTGGTGGGCGGCGAGCCGTGAGAGCGCGGCGGCGGAGAAGACCGGTGTGGCCACCCCCTCCTCTTCCGCCAGACGGGCCAGGAGCGCCTGGGCCAGTTCCGGCAGGTCCGTGCGCTCGCGAAGCGGGGGCAGCCGCAGCACGGCGCCCTGGAGGCGGAAATAGAGGTCGGAGCGGAACGTGCCCGTGCGCACGGCGGCGTCGAGGTCCCGGCAGGTGGCGCCCACCAGCCGGAAGCGGGTGCGCCGCATGCGCGACTCCCCCACCCTCGAGTAGGAGCCGTCCTCCAGCACCCGCAGCAGCAGGACCTGGAGCGCGGGCGGCATCTCCGCCAGCTCGTCGAGGAAGAGCGTCCCGCCGTCCGCCGCAGCGAGCTTGCCCTCCGCGCCGCCCACGCGCGCGCCCGTGAAGGCCCCCGGCGCATGGCCGAACAGCTCGCTCTCCAGCAACGCGGGAGACAGCGCGCCGCAGTTCACCGCCACGAAGGGCCCCGTGGCCACGGCGCTGGCGGAATGCAGGGCCCGCGCGAGCAGCTCCTTGCCCGTGCCCGTCTCCGACAGCAGCAGCACCGGCAGGCTCGTGGGCGCGAAGCGCTCCGCCTCTCGCAACGTGGCCCGGTGCTGCGGGTCATTGCCCTTGAGCGCCGCCCACGGCCCGGGAGGCGCCACGGTGTCCGCAGGCCATAGGTCCCTGGACGGCGCGCGCGGCGCGCTGCCTGCGCGCTCCGAAATAGAGACCTCCCGCCGTGCATCCGCACCCCAGGACGTCGAGGGGGGAGATGTCCCCGAAGCCAACAGCCTTGAATCCGTTCCCCACGGCGTCGCGACTCGGGACTCGGTGGCCGATGCCCCCGAGGTCAACGGCCTTGCATCCGCGCCGCCCAGTGCGCCGCGGCCAGTCGCTCAATGCCGGGCGTCACCGCCACCGGGG
>JBKGHI010000150.1:0-21308 GCA_046520405.1 Myxococcus sp. 1LA | reverse complement strand
CGTCAGTGGCGCCCATCGTCCCGCCCATCCCCCCCCGCGGCGGCCACACCGCCCCCGCCGCCTTCCCGCGCCACGGGCCCGGGCCTGGATGTCCAGCAGCTCGCCGACCTCGAGGAGCGCTGCTCCAAGCTGGACCAGCTCGACTACTTCGAAGTGCTCAAGCTGGAGAGGACCGCCACCCCCGCGGACATCAAGCGCGCCTTCTACCGGGAGAGCCGCACCTACCACCCGGACCGCTTCTTCCAGGTGGACTCCAAGGAGCTGAAGGAGCGCATCAACGAGCTCTACAAGCGCGTCACCGAGGCCTACTACGTCCTGCGCGACGACACGAAGCGCAAGAAGTACGTCACCGACGTGACGGGCCCCGAGCGCGTCCAGAAGCTGCGCTTCACCGAGGCCTCCGAAGCGGAGACCAAGGCCGCCGCGAAGAAGGAGCAGGAAGAGCAGATCGGCACTCACCCCAAGGGGCGCCAGTTCTTCCAGCAGGCCCAGAAGGACGCGGACGCCGGCAACTGGGGCGCCGCCGAACGGAACCTCAAGATGGCGCTCACCTATGAGCCCGCCAACGCCCGCTACAAGGAGCGGCTGGCGGAGGTCCAGAAGCAGTCCCAGGACGACTCCCGCGACAAGGGCGGCGGCTCGTTCAAGATTCGCTGACGGCGGCGGCGCGCGGGGGCACCATGGTCATCGACCTCATCATCCTGGGACTGGTGGTGTTCTTCGCCCTCATCGGCGCCGTCACCGGGGTGTCGCGGCAGGTCGCCAACGTGGTGGGCCTGGCGGTGGCCTACTTCGCCTCGCGCCGCCTGGGCCCGGTGGCGGGACCGCACCTGGCGGAGGCCCTGGGCGGCCCGCTGTTCCTGGGCGTCATCCTGGGCACGGTGCTGCTGTTCATCTGCACGTGGCTCGCGGTGCGCTACGCCCTGGGCGCGGTGCTGCTGCGCATCCTCTCCACCGGCCAGCACAACGAGAACCGGGGCCTGGACCGCTTCCTCGGCTTCGTCCTGGGCGGCGCGAAGATGGGCATCATCGCCTGGGTGGTGCTCAGCGCCATCGCCTTCTTCGAGCAGCACGTCGTCATCGCGGGCCGCCGCGTGGGCCTGTCCCCGAAGGAGTCGCTCTCCATCGAGGTCGCCCGCCGCTACAACCTCTTCGAGATGACGCAGTTCGCCCCGGTGAAGAACCTGGTGGAGGTGGCCAAGGCCGCCAGTGACCCGAAGCGCGCGGGCCGGCTCCATGACGACCCGGCCTACAAGGCCCTGCGCAAGGACCCGCGCTTCCTGCGCCTGCTTCAGGACCCGAAGCTGAAGCAGGCCCTGGCGCGCGGAGACACCGCCGCGCTGCTGCGCAACGACGGCGTGCTCCAGCTCATCCAGGATCCGGACGTGGCGGCCCGGCTGGGCGCCGCGGCCCGCGCCTCCGAGCGCGAGCCCTGACTCACACGTTCAACTGCGTCGAATCCAGCCCCCGCAGCCGCTCCCGCACGAAGTCCGCGTCCACCGCCACATGACGCCGCCGTCGCTCGGGCGCCTCGAACATGACGTCCGCCATGACGTGCTCCAGGATGGAGCGCAGTCCTCGCGCCCCCAGCCCGCGCTCCACGGAATAGCGCACCACCTCGCGCAGCCCCGTTTCGGCGAAGTCCACCTCCAGCTCATCCATGGCCAGCAGCTCGCGGAACTCGCGCACGATGGAGTCCGGCGGCTCGGTGAGCACGCGAATCAGGTCCGCCTCGCCCAGCCGGTCCAACTGCACCACCACCGGCAGGCGGCCGAGGAACTCCGCCAGCATGCCGAAATCCGTCAGCTGCCGGGTGCTGATGCGCTTCTGGCTCAGCTTCGCCGCGTCCTCCGCGCCAAAGCCCATGGCGCGGCTCCCTTCGTCCCCATAGTCGTGCAGGTCGCTGAAGGTGCCGGCGCAGATGAAGAGGATGTCGCGCGTGTCCACCTGGACGAAGTCACTCTTGTTCCACGCTTGCGTGACATTGAGGGGCACGTACACCTCGCGCCCCTCCAGCAGCTTCAGCAGGGACTGCTGCACACCCTCGCCGCCAATGTCGCGGCTGCCCGCACCATTCCGGGCGCCCTGCGAGCGCCGGGCAATCTTGTCCACCTCGTCAATGAAGATGATGCCCCGCTGGGTGTCCTCCACGGAGTGTTCGCCTTGAAGAGGAGGTCGGAGATCATCACCTCCACGTCCTTCCCGTAGTAGCCGGCCTCCGTGTACTCGGTGGCGTCCACGGTGGTGAACGGCACCTGGAGGATGTCCGCCAGGTTGCGGGCGATGTGGGTCTTGCCGCTCCCCGTGGGCCCAATCAGCAGGATGTTGGATTTCTTGATGAGCGACGTCCGGCGCAGCCTTCGCGCCAGAAGACGCTTCAGGTGATTGTGGGCGGCAATGGCCACGGCGCGCTTGGCGCCGTCCTGGCCGATGACGAAGCGGTCCAACCGCTCGTAGATTTCCCGCGGGGTCAGCACCGCTTCTTCCCTGCGTGCGGACGACTCCATGTACCCTCCCCTTGTTTCCACGCGTCCCTCAGGACTCACCGGAAAAGGGTAGGAATTGAATGGAGGGTCGGCCTGAGGGAGGAGGAGCACCGGGCGGCCGCCCCGCCAGCCTGCTTGCCCTCCGCACAGGCGGCTGTTGAATACCGGGGGGGTTTCCGATAGTTCCCGCGCGATTCCCACGCCCGCTGCTGTTGTTCATGGGAGTCACCCCCCTCCACCCAGGGAGCCTCGAGAACGCCGATGCCCGCAAACGCCCCTCCCCACCGCTGGACCCTCGCCGACGCGCACGAGCTGTACGGAATCCGGAACTGGGGCAACCCCTACTTCGGCATCAATGAAAAGGGCCATGTCATCGTCCACCCGGACGGTCCCCAGGCCCCCAACATGGACCTGAAGGAGCTGGTCGACGAAGTGCGCCGCCGGGGCATCGGCTTGCCGCTGCTCATCCGCTTCACGGACGTGCTGCGCCACCGCGTGGTCCACCTGAACGAGGCCTTCCGCAAGGCCATGACCGACCAGGGGTTCAAGGGCGGCTACCGCGGCGTGTACCCCATCAAGGTCAACCAGCACCGCTACGTCGTTGAGACGCTCATCGAGGCGGGCAAGGGCTACAACTACGGGCTGGAGGCCGGCAGCAAGCCGGAGCTGCTCGCGGTGATGGCGCTGCTGGAGAACGAGAACGCGCTCGTCATCTGCAACGGCTACAAGGACGAGGAGTACATCGAGACGGCGCTCTTCTACTCGCGACTGGGCCGCAACGTCATCCTGGTGGTGGAGAAGCCCAGCGAGCTGCCGCTCATCGCCGAGGTCGCCCGGCGCACGGGCATCGTCCCCCGGCTGGGCATGCGCGTGAAGCTGTCCACCCGTGGCGCCGGCAAGTGGGAGGCCAGCGGTGGAGATCGCTCCAAGTTCGGCCTGTCCTCCTCCGAGCTGATGAACTGCATCAGCTTCATGAAGGACGCCGGCCTGCTCAACTCCTTCGAGCTGCTGCACTTCCACCTGGGAAGCCAGATCTCCAACATCCGCAACGTGAAGAACGCGCTGCGCGAGGTGGGCTGCTTCTACGTGGAGGTGGCCCGTCAGGGCGCGCCGCTGAAGTACCTGGACGTGGGCGGCGGCCTGGGCGTGGACTACGACGGCTCCCAGACGAACTTCGCCTCCTCCATGAACTACACCACGGAGGAGTACGCCAACGACGTGGTGTTCGGCGTGATGGAGGCCTGCGACCGGGCCGGCGTGCCGCACCCCACGCTGGTGTCGGAGTCCGGCCGCGCCGTGGTGGCGCACCACGCGGTGCTGGTGGTGGACGTGCTGGGCACCAGCGAGTTCGACCCGGCCCAGGTCCCCGACAAGGTGGACGAGAAGGCGCCCTCCGTGGTGCGCAACCTGTGGTCCACCTACCGCGAGGTCACCAACAAGAACCTCCTGGAGGCGTGGCACGACGCGCAGGACGCCAAGGAGGAGAGCCTCACCCTCTTCTCGCTGGGCCACCTGTCGCTGGAGCAGCGCGTGGCGGCGGAGAACATCTACTGGGCCGCCTGCCACAAGATCATGCGCATCGCCAAGGAGCAGGGGGAGATTCCCGAGGAGCTGGACTCCCTGGAGAAGGCGCTCAGCGACACGTACTTCTGCAACTTCTCCGTGTTCCAGTCGCTGCCGGACTCGTGGGCCATCGACCAGCTCTTCCCGATGATGCCCATCCACCGCCTGGCGGAGAAGCCGACCCGCCGCGCGACGCTGGCGGACATCACCTGCGACTCGGACGGGAAGATTGAGCACTTCATCGACAAGCGCGAGGTGAAGGACGCCCTCGAGCTGCACGCGCTGAACGATGACGACTACTACCTGGGCATCTTCATGGTGGGCGCCTACCAGGAGATTCTGGGCGACCTCCACAACCTGTTCGGCGACACGCACGCCGTGCAGGTGTCGCTGGGGCCCAACGGGGGCTACCTCATCGACAACGTGGTGGCCGGCGACACGGTGACGGAGGTGCTCAACTACGTCAGCTACACCAAGGACGACCTGGTGGCGCGGCTGCGCAAGTTCACCGAGGCCGCGCTGCGCCAGGGCCGCATCACCCTGGACGAGTCGCGCAACCTGCTGCGCATGTACGAGGACGGCCTGTCCGGCTACACGTACCTGGAGCGCGAGGTGGACGCGAGCTTCGGCGGCAGCGCCAGCCAGTTGCGCCTGGTTCCCACGCCGGACGCCTCGGGCGCCCGGCCCCCGCAGACGCCGCCCGGCGCGTCGGGAACGTCGGGCACCTGAGCCCCCACCCCAGCATGAAGTCACCGCCCCCTGTCGCTCACCGCGGCAGGGGGCTTCTTCATGCCCGAAGCTCCGCTCAGTGGTCGGCCACCAGGCGTTCGCCGGAGCCGAAGGGCTGGGGTTCATCCGCGAAGGCCACATCGGCCGCCTGGGCCCGCAGGCGCTGGAGCACGGAGCGCTGCGCCTCGCCACGTTGGACCAGCGCCTCGAAGGGAAACGGCGCCAGCCGCTCGTCCTTCACCGACACGCGCGCCAGCGTGCGCCACAGCGACAAGCGCCCCTCCGTGGCGGAGCACAGCCCTTCCAACTCCAACAGGCGGCTCAAGGGCGAATACCGCACCAGCGTGCCGTTCAGCTTGAGCCGGCTCACCTTCTCCACGGCCCACGCGGCGCGCGTCTTCAGGTGGTCCCGCTTCACCTCCAGGGCATCCATCACCTTCATCAGGGTGGACTGGTCCTCCTTCAGCTCGGGGATGAGCGTCGCCAGGTAGCGGCCCAGCAGGTTGCCGTGGTTCTCCGCCTCCGTGCGAATCGCCAGCTCCAACCCACCCACCGAGCCCGCAAGGTGGTCATTGAGGTAGATGCCCATCCGCTTCGCATGCATGCCGTGTCCTCCAGGGCCAGCCCCGCAGCCGGGGAGGATGAACACGAAGAGGCCTGCCCGCAGCACTTGCGGACAGGCCCCTCTGGAGAGCAGGCAGCCGGGCGTCCTCAGTCCGGGTAGCTGAACGTCACCGGCAGCTTCACGTCCGGGTGGAGGCTGCGGGCCACGGGGCACTCGCGGCCCACCTTCTCCAGCGTGGCGCGCTGCTCGGCCGACAGGCCCGCGGGCATCTGGATGTCCAGCACCAGCTCGCCAATGCGGCGCGGCGGCGGCGTCATCCGCTTCTCCACGCTCGCGCGCACCTCACCCAGGGCGATGCCTTCCCGCGAGGCGAACAGGTGCATCGTCGTCACCGCGCACGACATCAGCGCCGCGCCCACCAGGTCCGTGGGCGAGAAGCTGCCTCCGGTGCCGCCGTTGTCGCGCGGCGCCTCCGTCTGATTCACCGTGCCCGACGGGCCATGGGTGAGCTGCGTCTTGAACTGGGGCTGGCTGACCAGCGACATCACCACGCCCGTGGCGGGCGGCTGCGGCGAGCTCATGTTGGCGCTCCTCGATGGAAAAGGCTCAGGGGTTCAGCGGACGAAGGACTCGTGCTGCTTCGCGTCGTCCTCGGTGGAAGGCTCCGCGTCCTCCACGCTCCAGTCCAGCGTCTTCATCAGCGACTTGCGGCGCTTCTTCACGTCCGCGTCCAGGAAGGCGATGGCCTCCGTCATCTTGTCCATCAGCCGCATCGGCTTGCGCTTGTTCTTCGGCTCGTTGAGCAGCGCGTGCGTCAGCCAGGGGAACACCGCCGTCACGTCGCAGTGCACGTACACCGAGCCCGTCTCCACCGCCTCCACGGAGACCTTGCCCCAGGTGTGGCCCTCACCGGCCGGGCAGCTGGACAGCGCGCCGTTGTCCACCGGGTCCACGCAGAACTGCACGTCGATGTCGAAGCCCGACGTGGGCACGTTGAGAATCTGGTCCAGCAGCGGCTCGCCCTGGAGCGTGTAGTTCTTGGGCACGCCGCCGCCCAGAATCCAGATGGCCAGCCGCTTGCTGCCGTTGTGCCGGCAGAAGTGCTGCATGGCGGCCATGGAGTAGACGTCGTCGTTGATGTCGAGCTCGAACTTGAACTCGTCGCCCAGCAGCCGCTTGAGCTTCACCACGTTGAGGAAGATGGAGCCGTCCTGCACCGCGCCCACCCAGATGGGCACCGCGTGCTTGTAGGCCGTGGACAACAGCGACGGCTGCTTCACGCCCAGCTTCTTCTCAATCTGGTAGACGGCCTTGCCCAGCAGGTAGTGGAACTCCGGCGTGGTCATCTTCCGCTGGAACTCCGGGCCCCGGATGATGGCGGAGAAGAGCCGGTCGGTGTCCAGCAGCGCCTCCTCCCAGAAGCCCAAATCGTAGATGCGGATGATGCGCGCCAGGCGGTACTGGAGGTCGCCCGCGTTCGGGTTCACCTCGCGGATGGCGTGGCCGATGATGCGGTGGGCGTCGTGGTAGAGGTTGGCGCCCGTGGTCGTGATGGCGGAGATGACGCCCTTCTCGATGAGCGGGATGATGCAGCTCTGGTGCAGGCCCGCGGGCGTCATCGCGCCGGACAGCGTGAGGAACACCGACGCGTCCTGCTCCATGGACTTCGACATCAACTCGAACGCCGTGCGCTCCTGGCGCCCCACGTAGGCGCTGAAGGCATGCGCGAGCAGCTCCGCCGGCTTCTCCTTGCCGGTGATGGGGCGCGGGTCCGCCTTACGCGCTCCGGAATACGCACTGCGCAACGACTTCTTCGGATTCGAGGAGGTCTTGGCCATGGCGCCGCGACATACCACCCGGCTGGCCCTGACCTCTACTTGTTGCGCTTGCGCGCGGCGGCGCCGGACACTTTCGACGGCGCCTCCGGGACACGCTCGGGTGCGCCGAGCACCTGGGCCCGCACCTGCTCGGCCGGCAGATGGGAAGTGTCCGCCATGACACAGGACACGAAGGCCAGCTCCGCCAGGGCCCGGCGCGCGCGCTGCCGGACCGCGGGGTCCTCCGACGACAGGACCTCGGTGGCGGAGGCCACGTAGCTGCTCGCCAGCGACTCGAAGAGGTAGACCCGGTTCTCGATGGTCGTATCGGACTTCTTGCCCATAGGGCTCAGACACTAGGCACACCCGGGTTGGCAGCGGCACCCCCCATGCCGCAAGTTGGTGTGAAACCCGGCACAGGTCGCGTATGGGAGACATACACCCCACCCTCGGAGCCCGCCGTGATTGACCTGCACTCGCACACCACCGCCAGCGACGGTCAATACGCGCCCACGGAGCTGCTGGCCCGGGCCGCCGCCGCCGGAGTGACGGTGCTGGCGGTGACGGACCACGACACCGTCGCGGGGCTCGCCGAGGCCGCGGAGGCGGCGCGCGCGCACGGCGTGGAGCTGGTGCCCGGCATTGAAATCTCCGCGTTCATCCACGGACGCGAGTGCCACATCCTGGGCCACTTCCTGCGCCCGGACGACGAGGACATCGCTCGCTTCGCCGACCGGCTCCGCCAGGAGCGCGAGCAGCGCATGGAGGCCCTGCTGGAGCGGATGCGGCAGCTCGGCTACCCGGTGCGCATGGAGCACGTCCGGGCGGTGGCCGGTGACGCGCAACTGGGCCGTCCCCACCTGGCCCGGGTGCTGGTGGACAAGGGCTGGGTGGTGGACGTGAAGGAGGCCTTCGACCGCTTCCTGGGGACGCGCGGCGCCGCCTGGGTGGAGCGCTTCAAGCTGGACGGCCTGGACGCCATCCGCCTCATCCGCAACGCGGGCGGCACGGCCACCCTCGCCCACCCGGGCTCATCGCGCATGGAGCGGCACGAAATCCGCGCGCTCGCGCAGATGGGCCTCGCGGGCCTGGAAGTCCTTCACGAGGACCACAACCCCAGCATGCGGCAGAAGTACCTCGCCCTGGCGAAGGACCTGGACCTGGTCCCCACCGCGGGCAGCGACTTCCACGGCGAGGCCATCTCCGCCGAACACCGGCTGGGCTCCGCCTCCATGCCGCCCGAACTGTTCGCCCGGCTCAAGGCGCGCGCCCAGGCGTGAGTCGTCACAGACTCGCAAAAGTGAATAATCCGGGAATTTGATAAGCTCTGGGCCTCCATGGAGTGCCCGAGCGAGACGACACTGAGCGACTTCCTCGAAGGGGCGCTCGCGGACGCACACCGGACACGCGTCCTGGCCCATGTGGAGGGCTGCGAGCGCTGCCAGGAGCAGTTGGCGTTGGGCGCCAGCGCTTCGGAGGCCCCGTCCCCATTCGCGGAGGGACCGCTGGTCGCCGCGGGCGCCCGGTTGTCACGCTACGTGGTGCGGGAGCGCATTGGCCGGGGCGCCATGGGCGAGGTGTACGCGGCGCATGACCCGGAGCTGGACCGGCGGGTGGCGCTGAAGCTGCTGCGCCCCGAGGGCCGGCATCTGGAGGAGCTGCGCCTGCGGTTGCTGCGCGAAGCCCAGGCCCTGGCCCGGCTGGCCCATCCGAACGTCGTCACCGTCCACGACGTGGGCGTCTGCGACGACTGTGTCTTCCTGGCGCTGGAGTTGGTGGAAGGCGCGTCCCTGGCGGAGTGGCTGACCGCGCCGCGCCCCTGGCAGGAGGTGGTGCGCGTCTTCGTCGACGCGGGACGAGGGCTCGCGGCCGCACATGCCGCCGGGCTGGTGCACCGCGACTTCAAGCCTGGCAATGTCCTCGTCGGGAAGGACGGGCGCGTGCGGGTGACGGACTTCGGACTGGCGCGTCCGTCGCACCGGCGAGTCCTGGGCCGTGGAGACATGCCCGCGAGCCCGCCCGAGGCAGCGGCATCGGGCTCGCTGGTGGGCTCACCGCTGACGCACTCGGGCGCGCTGCTGGGGACGCCCGCGTACATGGCGCCGGAGCAGCTCCAGGGTCATGGCGTGGACGCGCGCTCGGACCAGTTCAGCTTCTGCGTGGCGCTCTACGAAGCGCTCCACGGGGTGCGCCCCTTCGAAGGCAAGACGCTGGAGGCCCTGGGACAGGCCGCGCGGGATGGCCGCATCCGCGCTCCAGAGCGCGAGTCGAAGGTTCCATCCCGCGTGAGGAAAGCGGTGCTCCGCGGGCTGCGAGCCCTGCCGGAGGAGCGCTTCGCGTCGATGGAGGCGCTGCTGGCCGAGCTGTCACCCCGCGCCAGCCGTCGCCTCGTCTGGGTGGGGGCCTCCGCCGCCGTGGCCTGCCTGCTGGGGCTCACCGTGGGCTACGTGGCCGCGCATCGGCGGCAGGCCGGCTGTGAGCTGGAGGCCGCGCGGCTCTCCGCCATCTGGGGGCCGGAGCGCCGGGAGCGGATTCACGCGGCGTTCCTCGCCACGGACAAGCCCTTCGCCGCCGCCGCGTGGGAAGCCGTGGCCACCACGCTGGATGGACACGCGGAGACCTGGCGCTCGCTGCGCACCGACGCGTGCATCGCCTCGCGCGACAACGCCAGCGCCTCCTGGCAGACGGCGGCGTGCCTGGACACCCGGCTGTGGGACCTGGCCGCCGTCGTGGACGTGCTGGAGAAGGCGGACGCGCGAACGGTGCAGAACGCGCCGCAGATGGTGGCATCCCTGGAAGGCCTGTCCGGCTGCCGGGACGCGCCGGAGCTGGCGAACCGGCCCCAACCTCCGGAAGCCCTGAGGGCTCGCGTGGACACCGCGCGGCGCAAGCTGGCGGAGGCCCGGGCCCGCATGGACGCGGGCAACCACCCCGGCGCCATGGAGGTGACGACGGCGCTGATTGAGGACATCCAGGGGCTCGACTACCGCCCGCTGGAGGCCGAGGTCCTCACGCTGCACGGCTACGCGCATGGACTCGCCGGAAAGCCCAAGGAGGCCGAGGAGCACCTCTACAAGGCGCTGTGGGCCGCCGAGGCGGGCCGCGATGACGAGACAGCGGCCCGCGTCTGGAATCTCCTCCTGTGGGTGGTGGGCGACCAGATGGCGCGCATGGACGAGGCGAACCGGTTGGTGCACCACGCCCGCGCCGCGGTGGAGCGACTGGGACGCGAGCGCTTCCCGCACATCGCCACCGACCTGCACCTGCGCATGGGCGGCCTGATGCTGGTGCAGGGCAAGCTGGAGGAAGCGGACGCGGAGTTCACCCAGGGCCTGGCACTGGCGCGGCGGACCGCGGGCCCTTCGCGGCCTCGCGTCACCTACTTCCTCACCGGCCTGGGGCGGGTCCGCTCGCGGCAGCTCCGCGCGGAGGAAGCCCTGGCGCTCTACCGCGAGGCCCAGGCCTACGCGTTCCAGGAGCGCCAGTGGAGCCCCGAGCATCCGGTGCTCGCGCTCAACCTCAACAACATCGCCACCGAGCTGATGTACCTGGGCCGCACGCAGGAGGCGCTGGAGACATTCCAGCGTTCGCTGGCGCTGCTGGAGGCCGCGCGCTCCAAGGACCACGCGAGCCTGGCCGCGCCGCTCAACAACCTCGCCGGACTGCTGCGCCGCGAGGGCCGGCTGGAGGAGGCCCGCCGCCACTACGAGCGGGCCCTGGCCATCTTCGAGCGCAGCAAGGGGCCGGACCATCCCAGCACCGTCACCGCGCTCGGCGGGCTGGGCATGGTGGCCTATGACTCCGAGCGGCTCGACGAGGCGCTCGCCCACAACCAGCAGGCGCTGGAGCGCATCCAGCGCAGCGTGGGCGAGGACTCACCGCGCCTGGAGATGTCGCTGCGCAACCTGGGCCTCATCCACCTGCGCGCGGGCCGACCCGCGGTGGCGCGGCACAACCTGACGCAGGCGCTGAGCCTCCTCCAGAAGGCGAATGGCACCGACAGCGTGGTGGCGTGCGGCGTGGAGCGCGACCTGGCCCGGGTGGACCTGGAGACGGGCGCGTTCCGAGCGGCGCTCACCCGCTGTCAGCGGGCGCTGGCCCTGGATGAAGCCGCGCAGGGCGAGGACAGTCCGGACGTCGCCCTCGATTTGGCCTGCCTCGGCGAGGCCCACCTGGGTCTGCGCACGCCGGAGCAGGCCGTGCCGTTGCTCGAACGCGCGCGGCGCATCCATGCCCGCGTGTGGTTGGACCGGAAGGAGGCGGCGCGCGTGTCCTTCCTGCTCGCCCGGGCCTTGTGGGAACGGCCGACGGCGGATGGGCGGGAGCAGGCCACGGCGCTCGTCCTCGAAGCGAAGACGTGGTTGGAAGCCCAGGGCCTGCGAGCCCGGCGCGAGCACGAGGCGCTCGTGGCCTGGCAGGCACGACACCTTCCCCGCGTGAGCGAGGTCTCCCGATGAGCCAGGCTCCGGGGACGCTGACGGCGCTGTTGCTCGCGGGAGCACCCGAGCCGCTGCACGAGGCGCTGCGGTGCGCGCCTGAATTGGAGTCGCTGCTGACGGAGCTGGTGGAGAAAGGCCGCGCGGCCTGGCCCACCGTGGCGCTGGCGCCAGCGGCCTTGTTGCACCACGTGGGCCGGCACCTGCGCGAGCAAGGGCCGCCGCTGGACGCGCTCCGACAGCTCCACGGCGAGGACGTCTACCTCGCGTGCGCCTGCGCGCAAGGCGAGCCGCAGGCGCTGCTGCTCTTCGAGAAGCACGTCCTCCAGAAGTCGGCGGCGCGACTGTCCCGCCATTCCGCGGCGCAGGTGGACGAGGTGCTCCAGGTGACGCGCCAGCGACTGCTGCTGGGGGTCCACGGCGGCGCGCCGAAAATCGCGGAGTACTCCGGCCGGGGCTCGCTGGGCGGCTGGGTGCGCATCGTCGCCTCGCGCATTGGCGGGGAGTTGCGGGAGCAGGCAGGCCGCCACGAACAAGCGTGCACGCCGCCCGAGGCCCTGGAGCAGTTGCTGTCCCGGGACGACCCCGAGCGGAACGTGCTCCAGGCCCACTCGCGGCAAGCCCTGTCCGAATCCCTCCAGGTGGCGCTGGCGGCGCTGTCCGAACGGGAGCGCGCGCTCTTGCGGCTGCACCACCTCCACGGCCTCACCATGGACCGCATCGCCACGCTGTACGCGGAGCCCCGCTCCAGCGTGGCGCGGCATGTGGCCCAGGCCCGGGAGCTGCTGCTGAAGCGGACCCACCGCGAGCTGGCCGCCCGGCTGAAGCTGGACGGACGCGAGGTGGAGAGTCTCCTGGGCCTGGTGCAGAGCCGCCTGGACCTCAGCCTCCACCGGTTGATGAGCTGACGCGAAGCCCACCCGTGACGCGCCCCAGGCCTGGCGCCGATTCGGGCTGCGCGTCCAACGCGGGCAATGCCATCATCCAGGGAAACCCTGGATGAAAAGGCCCACGACGATGGCGCAGAAGAAGGCGAAGACGAAGCGAGCGGACCGCGACCAGGAGAAGACGTACCCGCGCAAGGACTTCGTCGCGAAGCTGCGGCGGCTGGCGGACGCCATCGAGGCGGGCAAGGCCTTCAACATCCAGGTCGCCGGTGAGCGGCTGCGCATCCCCGCGGACGCGCTCTTCAACATCGAGCACGAGCGGGAGGACGGCGAGGACGAGGTGGAGTTCCAGCTCCGCTGGCAGCGCGACGAATGAGCCTCAGCTCCGCGTCGTCTTGAAGCGGCTGGTGACGGCGGTGAGCCCCTCGGCCACCGCTTGCAGGTCCTGGGCGATGCGCGTGGTGCGCCCCGTCGCGTCCACGCCCTGCTTCACCAGCTCCGCGACGTTGCGAGCGCCCTGCACGGCCTGTTCGCTGGACTGCCGCTGCTGGCGGGTGGCGATGGTGATCTGCCTCGCCGCCTCGCTGGTGCCGCGCGCCAGCTCGACGATGCGCTGGAACACGGAGGAGGCCTGCTCCGCCACCTCCACGCCCCGGTCGCTGGTGGCCATGCCCACGCGGGCCTTGGCCGCCGCTTCCTCGCCGGAGTCCTGCACCTTCTCCACGATGCGGGCGATGTCGCGCGCGGAGGCGGACACGTTCTCCGCCAGCTTGCGCATCTCCGCGGCCACCAGCGAGAAGCCCCGCCCCACCTCGCCCGCCTTGGTGCCTTCCAGCGCCGCGTTCAGCGCCAGCAGGTCGGAGCGCTCCGCCACCTGGTTGATGACCTGGGCAATCTTCGACACCTGCTGCAGGTCCTGGTTGAGGCCGACAATCGCGTCCGCCACGCCCTTGGACTCGGTGCGGATGTCGTTGATGCCGGCCACCACCTGCGCCACCACCGCCATGGCCTCCGCCACCGCCTCGTGCGTGCGCCGCGCGCTCGACTCCACCACCTCCGTGGAGCTGGAAATCTGTTCGGCCGTGCGGCTCAGCTCCTCGAACGTGGCGGCGATCTGCTGCGCGTAGGCCGCCTGCTGGCTGATGACGTGCTCCTGGTCCGCGGACGCGCCCAGCAGGCCCCGCGACGCGCCGGAGAGCTGCTCCGTGCGCGACACCATCTCCATCACCGAGCTGCGCAGCGTGCCCAGCATCTTGTTGAAGGACTGCGCCATGAGGCGAATCTCGCCCGTGGCCGGCACGTCCAGCTCCCCGCGCGACATGTCGCCCCGGGCCACGTCCCGCACCACCTCCGTCACCCGCGCCACCGGCTCGGCGATGGCCCGGCTGATGAACAGCGACAGGGCCAGCCCCAGCACCAGCGCGCCCGCCAGCCCGGCCAGCACCGCGCCCCGCATGTCATCCACCGAGCTGAGCGCCTCCTGCACGCCGAAGCCCGCCACGTAGACGCGCCCGCCGCTGGCGCAGCGGACCGACACCTCATCGCGATGGTTGGACGTCGCGCAGCCCTCCACCCCATCCAGGCCGAACGAACGAACGTCCTGTGGAATCAGGCCGCGCGCATGGAGCACCGCGCCATCGTCCGACAGCAGTCCCTGGTAACGCAGGGTGAAGCCGCCGCGCTCGTTCACCGCCTCCGGAGCCTCCAGCAGGGACAGCACGTCTCCCACCCGGGCCATGGACTGCGGCGAGCTGTCCGCTGCCAAGAGCGCGGGGTGCTGCGACATGAGCCGCGCCACCACCCGCACCCGCTTCTCCAGCAGCTCCAGGGTGACTTCCCGTTGGTGCATCGGGAAGTACACGACGCAGAAGCTCACCACCGCCAGGCACGGCACCAGCACCGCGATGGCCACCTGCGTCCGCAAGCCGAGCCTGCCCCACATGCCTGCCCCCTCCCCGGTGAGAAAGTTCCACGCCGGATAGATGCCGGACGTCCTCGGACGGTAGGCGTCCCTTCGCGGAGCGTCAAACTGGCCGGCAGGAACGGGGCCGTGCGGGCGGCTGATCCACACGGGGCGTGCCCCCGGGGTGGCATGAACACCGCTTTTCGCCGTTATCTCAAGGGGTTGGCGCGCCGCCCCCTGGACTTTCCCTTTGACATGGCGAGCGCGGTGTCATTAGGTTCCGCGCGCGATGACTCCGACTCCCCTCACGCCATACCTGCCGCTGGCCGTCGTCCTGCTGCTGGCGGGTGGCATGGCGATGCTCATTCCCCAGATCACCACGCGGCTGGGTCCCCGCCGTCCGAGCGCCATCAAGTCGACCAGCTTCGAGGCCGGCTCCGAGTCGAGCGGCCCGGCGCGGCAGCGCTTCGCGGTGAAGTTCTACGTCGTGGCCCTGCTGTTCATCGTGTTCGACGTGGAAGCCGTGTTCCTGTACCCCTGGGCGGTGAACTTCCAGGCGCTCGCGTGGTTCGGGTACGTGGAGATGCTGGTTTTCGCGGCGACGCTGGTGGTCGGCCTTATCTACATCTGGAAGAAGGGCGCCCTGGACTGGGAGAGCTGAGACATCATGGCTGACGCTGACCTCGCAAACATCGTTACCACGCGCCGCGACGAGTCCATGGGCTGGCTCCAGTCCATCGTCTCCAAGGGCCTGGGTTGGGCGCGCAAGTACTCGCTCTTCACCTATCCGTACGCCACGGCCTGCTGCGGCATGGAGTACATGTCCGTGGCCGCCAGCCGGCACGACATCTCCCGCTTCGGCGCGGAGTTCCCCCGCTTCTCGCCGCGTCAGGCGGACCTGCTGATGGTGGTGGGCACCATCAACCTGAAGCAGGCCCCCATCCTCAAGCGCGTCTACGAGCAGATGGCCGAGCCCAAGTGGGTCGTGTCCTTCGGCGTGTGCGCGTCCTCGGGCGGCTTCTACGACAACTACGCGGTGCTCCAGGGCATCGACCGCATCATCCCGGTGGACGTCTACATCCCCGGCTGCCCCCCGCGCCCGGAGCAGGTGCTGGACGGCCTGATGCTGCTGCAGGACAAGATTGGCAACCAGGTCCACCGCATCGCGGACCGCGAGCAGCCGAACCCCACGGCCGCGCGGCACGACCTGCTGCTGTCCATGAACAAGTAACGCGCCCCACGCGCGGTACCGCCAGGGCCCCGCCGCTTCCCGCCTCATCGGTGGAAGCGCCGGGCCTTGGTATTTCTGGCGCCTACCAGCGGTGGTACGCCGGGTGGCCCGGCTTCACGGCCACGAAGGTGCCCCGGCAGGTGGCCGTCACCTTCCCGCCCGCGGTGAGCGTGCCTTCGATGATGGCGCGGTCGCCCTGAATCTCCACTGGCTTCGCCTCCAGGCGCAGCGGTCCGGCCATGGGCGTGGGGCGCTTCAGCGTAATCGCGTACTCGGCGGTGACAGTGCACGGCGGCGCGTCCGCGCCCTGCGCCTGCATCAGGTGGTACGCCGCCGTCCAGTTGCAGTGACAGTCCAGCAGCGTGCCGACGATGCCGCCGCTGAGCACGCCGTCGAAGGCGTGGTGGTGTTCCTGCGGCGTCCAGTCCGCGACGACGGCGTCACCCTCCACGCGGCTGCGGATGCGCAGCCCCTGGGCGTTGGCCGGGCCGCAGCCGAAGCAGCTGTTTTGGGGCGCGTAGCGTTCCTGAAGGCTCGGGGTGTCCGGAGTCGTCGACATGGCCGGCCACCTTACGCCAGCCGCCCGCCTCCGCGCGGCCCTGCACCCTGTCGAACCACGCCTCCAGCGCCAGGGCGTCCGGCCCTTCACAGTCGCCCTGACAGGCGCGCAGCACCGTGCCGTTGGCCTGGGGCCGGTCCACCCACCAGCGCTGGCCGTCGAAGGCGCCCACGTCCTTCTCCTGGAGGATGCTCACGTGGGCCGCGGGCCCCATCTCCACCACGCCATCCGGACGGATGCGGTACGCGTCGAAGGAGCGAGGCGCCCCCGGCCAGTGCCCCGGGTCGAACACCTCCGGCAGCACGTGGGTGAAGCCCGTCTCCGCGTACAGCGACAGCGGCGCCAGGTCCTCGCCGCGCAGCAGCGGCGCCAGCGACACGCCGTCCACGTCCGACAGGCGCGGCAGCCCGGACAGCTCCAGCAGCGTGGGCCCCACGTCCACCAGCCGGACCAACGCGTCCACCAGGGCCGGCGCCGTCCCCCGGCCCTTGGGAGGCTTCACCGCCAGGAGGATGCGGTTCTCCTCCTCAGACAACCGCGCGCCATGCACGGGCGTGGCGCCCGCGAGGTCCGCGCGGTCCGCGTGGAAGCTTTCGCCGTGGTCCGACAGCAGGAGGATGAGCGCGTCGTCGTAGCGCCCCGAGCGGCGCAGCGCCTCCAACAGCGTCCCCACCTGCGCGTCCCCCTGGGCAATCAGCTCGTCGTAGAGCGCCTCCGCGCCCGCGCGGCTCCAGCCCCCCTTCGCGCCCGGAGACACCGGCGCGAAGTGCATGCGCAGCCGGCGCTCCAGCGGCTCCGAGGCCGGCACGAAGCGGCGGTAGAAGGGATGCACCGGGTCACCCGGGAAGTGCGCCGCCGTGGCGTGGAAGGCGAACAGCGTGGGGCCCTGGCGCGCCTCGTCCACCAGCCGCGAGGCCAGCCGCTCCGCGTAGCCCATGGGGTCATGGATGCCGGCCAGCGCGCGGTTGTCGATGAACTCCGGCACCCACGCGGCGCCCAGCGCGTGGTCCGCGAACAGGCCCAGCGCGCGGTAGCGCAGCTTCTCCAGGAGGAAGTTCACCGCCCCGCGAGGAGGTTGCAGCCGCTCCGCGAAGCCAGACGCGGGCCCCTCCGCGTGGAAGCGCGAGCAGTCGGTGGCGAACACCGTGCGCCACCCCGCCTCCGCGTAGGTCTCCGCGAAGGTGCGCTGGAGCTGCATCCGCGAGTCCGACGTCAGCGAGTAGCGCACGCCCGTCTCATGCGGCCACCGCGCGGTGAGCAGCGAACGCCACGCCGGCTCCGTCTGGGCAATGGGCGTGTACGCGCGGGTGAAGAGCGTGGCGTCCTCCAGCAGGCGCTCCACATGGGGCGCCACCTCGCCGGAGCCGCCTTGAGACTTCAGCCGGTCCGGCCGGAAGGCGTCGATGCCGATGACCACCACCAGCGGATGCCGGGGCGCGCCGCGTCCAGCCATCCCCTGCCCCAGCAGCCACAGCCCCAGCAGGCCCGCCAGCGCCGCGCTGCCCCACACGGCTCGCCGCCACTGCTTCGAGCGGACCACCCACGCCGCGCCATGCACCACCAACCAGACGACCAGCACCGCGCGCGGATGCCACGGCTCGCCGTGCTCCACCAACCACGCCAGCAGCGGCCGCACCGCCGGCAGGTCATCGAAGAGGGCCGGACGCGCGATGGCCCGGTCCCACGCCAGCAGCACGAACAGCAGGAGCCCCTGCCCCAGCGTGGCCCACGCGCCACCCCGTCCCCAGGCGCGGGCCAGCAGCGTTCCCGCCACCGCTAGCACCGCTCCGGCCACTGCGTACACGGCCGCCACGCGGAGCAGCAGTCCCGGGACGACGGGCCGCATCGCCGCCATCAGCGCCGCGTAGGGCCCATCCACCGGGATGTCCATGCCCACCACGCCCGAGCGCAGGAGCAGCCACGACTCACCCGCGAACAAGAGGACGCCCAGCACGGCCCCCGCGAACAGGCGCGGCCACCAGAAACGGAGAATGCCGGAAGGGGGGGATTCGGGCATGATCTGCTCTTCTATACCCGATTGAAACAGGCGTGTGCCGGCCGGACGACCGACCCACCCCGAGGTGCGTGCCTCCCGAGGGCATTGCAGAATGGCCCGGCTTGACTCCTCCGCCTCGACTGGCACGCAGTGAGCCGCACCCCGATGACAGCGAGGACCTGGTGAACCGGGCGGTGGACGCCGAGCGCCACCACAACGCCCGGCAGATGGCGCGGCTGCGGCTGGTGGCCGTCACCTTGCTGCTGGGCGTCGCGCTGTACCAGGGCGTGGGGCGCGGCATGGCGGACTGGCAGGTCTACCTCACGCCCCTGGGCATCTACTGGCTGTGCACCGTGGGCGGACGGGTGGCGGTGTCCCGCTGGCCGCGGAGCGCGCAGTGGGCCGGGCTGACGCTGGCCTTCGTGGACGCGCCCGCCATCTACTGGATGCAGCACCTCGCGATTCCCGTGTCCCCCTCTCCGGGCGGCGTGGCCGGCTTCACGCTGGGCATCTACACCGTGCTGGTGTTGCTGGCCGCCCTGTCGCTGCGCCGCTCCGTCACCGCGGTGGTCATGACGGTCGCCGCCGTGGGCGTGGTCCGGTTGCAGCACGAGGCGGGCATCGGCATGGGCGCGCAGGTGGCCGCGGTCGTCCTCCTGGGCATCATGGCGGCCGGCGCCCATCTCCTGCTGGGTCGCATCCGCGTCCTCACCGTCGCCGTCTCCCGGGAGGAGCTGCAACGCGCCCGCCTGGGCCGTTACTTCTCGCCCTCAGTAGCAGAGCGACTGCAACGGCAGACCTCGCTGGCGCCCGAGCTGCGGGAGGTCACCGTGCTGTTCGCCGACCTCCGGGACTTCACCGCGCTGAGCGAGCGCATGCCACCAGGCCAGGTGGTGGAGGTCCGGGAGCGCTGCGCCGAGGCTTTTGACTGGGTGCCGGTGAACCCCACCGTGGTGCCCGGCAAGCGGCTGCCCGTGGCCACCTTCGCACTCAGTGTGGGACAGGTGGGGGCCGTGCTCGCCGCCGGCTGATCCACCCCCTGTCCGGGCTGCCGGCGACCCTCCCACCGGGTTTCGCGCAACGCCCGCTTCTGGGCCTCCTAAGTGGGCTACATGGTTGAGGGTTTACGTTGACGCACCCGCCGAGGGCTCCTTATAAAGCCGCGGATTCTTCTCCCTTAGTCATTGGGGCCCCTTGAGCACTTTCGCGTTGGACAGGGTCTCCGCCCAGCTCCCAGAGGCTGTGGCGGATCGCTACGTGGACCGGACCGGAGGCGCCTGGGCCGTCATCCATGCGGACTCGCTCCCGAAGGTCGCCGCGTTCCTGAAGAACGACCCGGAGCTGGAGTTCAAGCTGTTCGGCTCCATCGACGCCGTGGATCGGCTGCACCTGGCGGAGAACGACCCTCGCTTCGAGGTCGTCTACTTCCTCTATTCCCTCAAGCGGCACGAGCACGTGCGGCTCAAGGTACGGGTGAGCGAAGCGAACCCCGTGGTCCCCACCCTGGTGCCGCTCTTCCGGGGCGCCAACTGGTGGGAGCGGCTGACCTTCGACTTCTACGGCATCCGCTTCGACGGCCACCCGGACCTGCGCCGCATCCTCCTCTACGACGAGTTCGAGGGGCACCCGCTGCGCAAGGACTACGCGCTGCGCGACCGGCAGCCGCTCATCCCCGAGCGCCCCATCAAGGACATCTTCCGCGGTCCCGGTACCAGCGGGCTCTCCTGAGCGAGGACGGACATCATGGCTGACACCCTCAAGCCCGAAGCGCCGAACCCCGACACCGACGCGTACGCCCACGAGTCGGAGCTGGAGGCCCACCTCCAGACCAAGCGGATGGTCATCAACATGGGCCCCTCCCACCCGGCCACGCACGGCACCGTGCGGCTGAAGGTGGAGCTCGAGGGCGAGACGATCGTCAAGATCGACCCTGAGATCGGCTTCCTGCACCGCGGCTTCCAGAAGAGCTGCGAGAACGTCACGTGGACGCAGTGCCTGCCCTACACGGACCGGCTCAACTACCTGTCCGCGATGATGAACAACTTCGGGTTCCTCAACGCCGTGGAGAAGCTCATCGGCCTGGAGATTCCCGAGCGCGCCCAGTACATCCGCGTCATCGGCTCCGAGCTCCACCGCCTGACGGACCACCTGACGTGCGTGGGCGCCACCGGCCTGGAGATGGGCGGCTTCGCACCGTTCCTCCTCGCCATGGAGTTCCGCGAGCTGCTCCATGACCGCACCGCCGAGCTGACCGGCGCGCGCCTCACCACCAGCTTCGGCCGCGTGGGTGGCAGCAACCGCGACCTGCCCGAGGGCTGGATTGCCCGCGTCCACAAGACGCTGGACCAGGGCCTGGCGCTGCTCGACGAGATGGAAGGCCTGCTGACGAACAACCGCATCTTCGTGGACCGCACGAAGGGCACGGGTGTCATCAGCGCCGAGGACGCCATCGAGTTCGGCTACACCGGCCCCGCCCTGCGCGCGTGCGGCGTGGACTACGACATCCGCAAGACGAAGCCGTACTGGGTCTACGACCGGTTCGACTTCGACATCCCGCTGGGCGAGCACGGCGACAACTACGACCGCTACCTGGTCCGGCTCGAGGAGATGCGTCAGTCCATCCGCATCCTGCGCCAGGCCATGGACACCATCCCCGCGGGCCCCATCATCGTGGATGACTGGCGCATCGCGCTGCCGCCCAAGCCCGAGGTCTACGGCACCATCGAAGGCGTGATGTCGCACTTCAAGCTGGTGATGGAGGGCATCCAGGTGCCCGCCGGAGAGGTGTACGACGCCACCGAGGCCTCCAACGGCGAGCTGGGCTGGTACCTGGTGAGCGACGGCCGCGGCCGTCCGTACAAGGTCCACGTCCGCGCCCCGGGCTTCCCGGTGCTCGCGGCCGTCCCGCACATCATCGAAGGCAAGATGCTGGCGGACCTCATCCCTACGTTTGACACCATCAACATGATCGGCGGCGAGGTCGAGCAGTGAGCGACAACGACACGAAGAAGCCCACCGGTGATGCGCAGCCGCCCCCGAAGGGGGCGCCCACGGACACGCCCGCGGCCAAGATTGGCCCCGAGCCGTCCAACCCGCCCGCCGGCGCCAAGCTGGACACCCCGCCCGCCGCCGCCAG
>JBKGHI010000014.1:0-71785 GCA_046520405.1 Myxococcus sp. 1LA | reverse complement strand
GGTCCACCGCGAAGCGGGCGCCCGTGCGCCCCAGCCCCGTGAAGACCTCGTCGGCAGGAAATCAAACGCGCTGTGGCGTCAGGCTCGCTGAGTCCCGCTGGCACCGTCGCGGCGGGGTTGGCGCTCGTCAACACCATGGGCGCGGTGGCGGGCGTGGTGGGCTGCCAGGGCGCGGCGGACGTGGCGGGCAGTGGGATTGGCGGGCTCGCCGTGGGTGGCGGCGTCATCATCGGCAAGGGCGCTCAGGCCGTGGCGAGCGCGCTGGGTGCGTCGCAGGGCGTGGCGAGCACCACGGGCCTACTGACGGGCGCGGGCGTGGTGCTGGGCGCCCCGGGCGTGCTCGCGGTTGGCACCGCAAAGGCGGTCGGTGAAGGCGCGCAATGGGTCGTCGGCAAGCTGTTCGGGCAGAGCGCGGCAAAGTCGGTGTCCAACGTGACGCGCGAGTTTGACCCGTTCCTCTCGGGCTCCATCGCCAACAAGCCGTTCAAGGCGGCGGCCAAGGGCGTCAAGGCGGTGGGCAACTTCTTCGGCAAACTCTTCTGAGGTGTGGGGCGGCGGATGAACGGAACGACGGCGGCGGTGTTGTTCGGGTCGGTGGTGGTGCTGGCAGGCGCGGCGGCGTTCGTCATGACGCGGCCTCAATTCGCAGGTGTCATGGGCCAGCAGGCGGGCCAGCAGTTGGCGGCGCAGGCGGCGCCGCACCTTGGCCCGGCGCTGCAAAACCTCGGCACCGAGGCGGGGCGTCAGTTGCCCGGCGTCCTCGGCAACATGCTGGGCGGGCTGGGGAAAGACGTGGCGCGCGAGGCGGGGAACTTGGCGCGCGGCGCGCTGGAGGACCTGGGACGCAATCTCTTCGGCAGCATCTTCAAGTAGGGGCGGGTGGCGCATGGGCAGGCGGACGTTGCCGTTGGCGTTGGACTCCTCGGGAGCGGGGAGCATCGTTGCAACTGGAGTGGGAATCATCCTGGAGCCGGACCGAGCCGCGTACCCGGTGGCGCGGCTGCCGGTGACTCTGCGAGTGGACGGCGCGGAGGGCTCAGAGGTGTACCTGTCCACGCCGGGGCCGCACTACTTCGCGGAGGGCTTCCGGGAGCTGCGCATCCTCGGCAACGCCCCCAATGGGCGCTTCCGCGTCACGGTGCTGGAAACCGCGCTGGACGGCAGCAACCGCGAGCCGGAACAGGTGGTGCGCACCACGGGCTTGGGCCCGGCGCCGCTGGTGGTGCCGGTGGTGGATTGGGGCCATGGGCAAGGCGTCCTCCGGGCGGACTCTTCCGGGCATGTCCTGGTGTCCAGTGGCTCCGCGCTGGAGACGTCCGGCACTGCTCCGGTGGTGGTGCAGAACAAGCTGCCTAGCACCTGGAACCCGGGTGACGCGTCCAACGGTGCGCACTGGATTGCCGCCAACGGCAACGCGGTGACTTCGGCGGCGCTGGCGGTGCCCTTCGAGGTGGGGCGCTTCCAGCACCTGGAGCTGTGCCTGACGGGCGGCCTCACGGGAGGCACCGCGCCGAAGCTGACGGCGGGCCTGGAGTTCCTGGCCGGGCCGCTGGCCACGGATGCGGTGGTGGAGCTGCTGACGGTGGGGGATGGCTCGGAAGCGTTTGCCACGGCGGTGGTGGGCTCCCTGGTGGTGGGGCCGGGCGTGGTGGAGTCCGCCACCGCCACGCGGCGCCGGGTGGCGACGCGGCACGGCTGGTGCCGCGTCCGCTACGACGTGACGGGGGCGCCCACGGGCATGTCCGCGTCACTGAGGCTGCTGGGGTACGCCTGACATGGCGGCTACGGCTGCGCAGCGCGCCGCCATGGATGCGGCGGTGGCGGAGGTGCGGCGCCTCTACGCCACCGCGCGCACCAAGGCGGAGGACATACGCGCCAGGGATGCGCGCCTCTTCTCCCTGGTGGATGACGCCGAGTTGCAGGTGGCCAAGGCGATTGAAGACTTGGCGCCGCAAATCCAAACCTGGGAGTCCACGCGCTACCGCGACGCGGTGAACGGGCAGCGCGCGGACGGCAGCGCGTACACCGTGGCGCGCTTCCTGGAGCTGGGCAAAGACCTCGCCAGCGCCGCGCGGCTCTACACGCAAGAGGCGTGGAACGCGTCGCTGTTCGCGGTGGTGGAACAGACGGTGGCTGCCACCAAGGAAGACGTGGCGGAGGCAGCCAACCCGCTCAACTGGCCCGCGTGGCTCAAGGTGGCGGCGGTGGTGGCGGTGGTGGTGGGCGCGGTGGTGGTGGCGCGCGAGGTGCGCGCCGTGCGTGGACTGCTGGGAGGTGGCGCGTGACGGTGCATGACGTGGTGGAGCTGGCGGCGGTGGCGGTGGGTGGCGGCGTCGGGGCCTACGTGGCCGCTGTGCGCGCCGGTATTCCCCGGCTGCTGGAGCTGGTGCAAACGGCGGTGCGCGCGGCCGTGCGCTCCGAGGTGGAGCCGGTGGCGGCGCGCGTCGAGAAGCTGGAGACGCGCGTGGGCAAGCTGGAGGCGCAGGCCCATGCGTAGCGCGTGGCTCATGGGTGGCGGCATCGCGTGTGCGGCTGGGCTTGCGCTCGCGACACGGCGGCCGAAGTTGGCGGCGCCGCTCACCCTCGCCCAGCTCCGCGCCGTCATGCCCCGGCTCACCGAGGACAAGGCGCGGGGGTACCTGGCGCCGCTGGTGGCTGCCATGCAGGAGGCGGAAATCACCACGGTTCCGCGTGTGGCGGCCTTCCTCGCCCAGCTCGCGCACGAAAGTGGCGAGCTGCGGTACTGGGAGGAGCTGGCCAGCGGCGACGCCTACGAGGGGCGCAAGGACTTGGGCAACACGCAGCCTGGAGACGGTAGGCGCTACAAGGGTCGCGGCCCCATCCAGCTCACCGGCCGCACCAACTACCGCACCGCAGGCAAAGCCCTGGGCGTTCCGCTGGAGGAACAGCCCGAGCTGGCGGCGCGGCCTGAGTACGGGTTTCGCGTTGCGGGTTGGTACTGGACCTCACGCAGGCTGAACGTGCTCGCGGACGCCATGGACTTCATCGGCGTGACGAAACTTATTAACGGCGGAACCAACGGCCTGGACGACAGGCAGCGCTACTTCGGGCGAGCGCTGGAGGTGCTTGGCGGATGAAGACGGCGTTCAAGGTGGCGGCGGGTGTGGCGGCGCTGGCGGTGGTGGGCGTGGTGGTGTGGCGGCGCCGCTCGCCGGAGGTGGCGGCGCCGGAGGTGGACCCGACGAAGGTGTTGATGCTGCCCGCCGTGCCCAACGCGCCCGCCGCGCCCACACCCGTGGACCTGTCGCGCATGGACGTGGCCGAGCGGCAGGTGTTCGAAGCATCGGTGCAGATGCTGCGCGCGAAGTACCCCGGCATGACGGCGGTGGAAGTCGAGGCGGCGGCGCTGGCGGTGACGCGCGACCCTGCGGCGGCGTCGCAGGTGGCGGCGGGGCTGCGCTCCAGCGTGGTGGTGCCGATTCAGGCGGTGCCCGCGCCGAAGGTGGTTCAGGGCACCACGGCTTGCTCGGCAACCTGCAATCGGTGGTGTCGCAGGTGAATGCCGTGGTGGGGCGCACCGAGGCGCCGCCCAAGCCCATGCCGCCTGTGGTGGAGGTGCCCAAGCCGCCCATGCCGAAGCCCCCGGCCGTGTCGGGCGTCAAGCTGCTGGCCAACACCACCAGCATGCTGGCGGCGACGGTGGGGCGCACCGAGGCGCCGCCCCCGAAGGTGCAGGCCGGTGCGACGCCGCCCATCAAGGTGGTGAACAAGCCGGGCGGCCTGTGGGCGGGCAGCCAACTGATTTGACGGAGGGAGGGAGGACGCATGGACGAGAAGACGAAGCGGCGTCGCATGACGCTGGCGGTGCTGCTGGTGCTGTCGCTGGTGACGGGGTGCGCCACCATGGGCAGCGCGCTCCCCGAGGGCCCGGCGTCGTGCGCGGCCCTGACGGCGGCGCGGGACTCGGCGCGGACGGTGGCCGCGTACATGGATGCAAGTCTGACGGCGCGGACTGACGCCGCGTGCGGCAGGGTGGCGCGCCCGTGGAACCGGCGCCGCCCGTGGCGCCGCAACCCGAACCGGCGCCGCCTGGAGCTGGTGGCGGCACCTGAGTACGGCGGGGGCGCGGCGTCAGTCGCGCCCCCGTTGTTGTTACGGCTCGTCGGCCATGTCTTCGAGCTGGTCTTCGGCTATCTCGCGGTAGAGCGGAACCACTTCAACGGCGAGCACATCCCGCATTTCTTGGCGGGCGCTGTCGAAGTCCCCTGCCTGTCGATGGCGCTTCGCCCGATAGAGTGCGTCAACGATGCGGTTGGAGCCTTCCTTGATGCGGCGCGCGCACTCCAAGAGCAGAGCTTCCGCGCCAGCGCGAGAGCCAAGGGACGAGGCCGCATCGGTAGCGCTGATGCCCACCTCTGGAGCAGTGCGTGTCAACAGTGCTTTCACTTCGTCGGTAAGGGCTAGTGGTTCCCCGTTCCGTACTTGCCGTGCCAGGGCGCGGACTGGCTCCCATTCGAGTTCTTCGGCCATGAGCTGTTACCTCTTGCCTTTACGCGGACGGCACTTGTTGACGGGCCATTCCTCCTGTCCCTCACAGAAGCGAAAGCAGTCGTAACAAGAGCCCGTCCAGCCATCTTCTTTGCACTCTGCGTAGGTCGAAATGCAGCGGCGCTTCCATTCGGGGAGTTCCGCGTTGTGCGCGTCCTTCTCTTCGGCCGCTGCCTCCACCGCCATCTTGACGCCAGCCATGTGCGAGGCGGCTTCGGCTGCCGTAAGGCCGCACGCGTCGGGCATGCCGGGGTTGCGCTGGATGCAGCACGAGACGGTGTCAGTGCAGGACGCCAGCGCGTATGCGTCGCGACGGCTGGCGGTGCCGGTGGCGCTGCTGGAGCAACCCAGCGACACGACGGACAAGAGGCACAACAGGCTAATTGTGGTGTTCGGCTTTAGCATGATGCGCTGACTAATCACGTCTAGACATTATGCGTCTATCACCCTGGATGGGTAGTCCTCTGGGGCGGATAGACCCCACGGTTTCTACGTAGTCGCATGTCTGGCACGCCGCCCGCATTGCGTCAGCCCCGGGCGGTATTTACCGCCTGGGTTGACGGCTGAGTCCCAAGCGAGCAAGGCTCGAACCCAACCAAGTAGTCCGCCCTGGGGTAGCGCCTGGGGCCGCGCTTTCCGGGTGTACCAGACCCGGGAAGTGCTAGAACGTCGTTCGGCCTGGGGAAACGGCGCCCGCTAAGCGCACGTCCCCATGTCCAGGGAGGCCCCCGCCGCGTGCTGGTACCACGCGGCGCGGGGCCTCTCGCTTTTGGGGGGTGCCCGGGTGGCACCAACGAAGAAGGCGAAGAAGTTGAAGCCGGGAGACGCCAGTGCCCAACGAGCGCTGGAGCTGGGCGCAACGCCCACGCTGCCTGAGCTGGTGAGTTGGTACGGCGCGACGGTCCTCCAGCACATGAAGCCCGATACGCAGAAGACCGTCAGAAGCCACCTTGCCCTGGCAGTGGCTGCGCTGCCATCTCGCCCGGTCGGCGGTGACATCGCGGAATGGCTGTCTGGGCGCGTGGCAGCCGGTGAGGTGATGCCATCGACTGCGAATCAGGTCCGCAAGCACCTGTTCCGCATCTACACCGTTGGCCAGCAGCTTCGGTGGCCACTACTGCTGAACGCAGTGGCTAACGTGTCGCGCATCCCCGAGCCGCCGTTGGCGCCGCGTGGGCTGGCGGACCCGTACACCACGTTTCCTGCATTGCTCGTGGCGATGCCGGACGCCAGGGCACGGGCCTTCCTGTCCGTCCAGCGGCGCCATGGGCTGCGCATGAGTGAGGCGCTTGGGCTGGAGCCACGTCACATCAACTGGAGCACGGGCAAGCTCCGGGTTGAACATCAACGCGCGCCTTGGCGCTCAACGGTGAGCCCTCTCAAGCATGACACGCTGGCGGCCACGTTCGACATGGACGAGGAGACGGCGCGGCTTCTGCGCGAGGCTGCGCGGGATGCCATGCGTTCGGGTGCGGTGCCGCGTGGGGAGGCCAAGCGCCGCTTCTTGTTCCCGTACTACCAAGAGCACTGCGCGCCGTTGATGGCGCGGTGTCGCGAGGTGGCGCCGGATGACTTCCCGGAGCGCATCGTCGGGGAGCGAGGCGGGAATGCGTGGCACGTCTTCCGCCACACTTACGGCACGGAGCTGGCCAACGCGGGATTGCCGGACCGCGAAATCATGGTGCTGATGCGGCACAAGAACCTGAGCAGTACGGAGCTTTACGTGGGGAGCATCCGGGGCCGCGTGATGCCGGGCGCGGCGCTGGCGAAGGTCCGCGAGCTTGCAAAGGAGCGCGAGCGCGAGGCAGCGGAGCGGCTGTCCCGTGGTGTTACCAAGCCAGAAGCGGGTAACACCACGGCAGGCACGTTTGGGCAGTAAAACCGCGCAGTTGAAGGGAGTAGTGAACCACTGGTACGACTACGGCCTGGAGTACCACCTGGACCGGCTGACGAAGTACGGCAAGCCGTTCTGGGTCACCGAGTTCGCCAACTGCCACAGCCAGCCGGACGGCGCGCAGATTGACTCCGTCGCCAAGCAGCGGGTGCAGATGACGGAGATGGTGGCGGTCTGCGAGCGGCGCGAGGACGTGTTCCGCTACGCGTGGTTCACGGGGCGGTGGACGAACGACCCATGCTTCGCGAGCCTGCTCGGCGCCGCCGGCACGTTGACGGAGCTGGGTGAGCACTACCTGTCACTGCCCGCCGGCGCACCGTAGGGCCGCGTTCGAGGTTGTCCAGCGCCCACCTCGGGGAGAGAGTGGGCGCCGTGATGACCGAATCGCCTGACGCGTTCCTGCTCGGCCTGTTCCAGAAGTCGGGCCTTCCCCACGGCTCGGTGGAGGAGGTCTGGCAGCGCTCCGAACACCTGTATCCCTTGCTGGGCTGGCTGACGGCGCACTTCCCGGAGCCCACCGCGTTCCAGGTCTGTGCCGAGTGGCTGCGGCAGGTCGCCACGCGCATTGACGGTGCCGGCGCGGCGGCGGACCTCTTCGCCCAGGCCGTCGGGGAGGCGCCTCGTCAGGCCCACGTCGTGGCGGGGAAGCTGGGCGACCTGCGCAATGCGTCCATCCTCGAACAGAAGCCCGCGGTCGCCGCATTCGCTGACGCCGCCAGCCACCTCTGCGAGGTCTGGGCCGCGGTGACGACGAACGAGGTGGACGAAGAGACGCATCCCTGGGCCCGGGCCAAGGCCGCGGCGTCCGCCATGGGGACGGCCCTGCTGGCGCAGCGGGGGCAGGAGGCGCAGGACACGATTGCGAAGGCGCAGGCGCGCGTCGAGCTCACCGAGCTGCTGCGCGCCGCGCGGGCGACCCTCACCGCGCGCTGAGCCCGCCGTCAATTGGGAGGCGCGCGCGTCATCCCGCCGGACCGGTTCTCCCGGTCATCGAATCCTCCTAGCTTGAGTGCGCCGAATCCTTGAAGGCCACCATCGGATACCCCCACCAGCCGTGCCGCGGCCACCACCTTGGCGCGCACGGCTGTTCCCGCACTCATGCCCATGACACGAACTGCTCCATTCCATCCGGAAGACGCCGCGACGTCGACTGCCGCACTGCACCCGCTGCGAGACTTCGCAGAGAAGCTCGGGCGTGAACTGCGCTTCGAGGACATCCGTTCGGGCGCGTGGCACGCCCGGCTGGTGACCGCCTACGTGCGGCACCACGATGCGCGGCGGGCGGGCACCGCCGCCTCCGTCCGCGCCACCCACGCGTCGGACACGGACGCCCTCATCCGGCGCGCCAGCAAGGAAGCGGCGCTGGTGGGCGCCAGCGCGGCCGGTATCTCCACCAGCGCGGCCGTGTTCACCATGGACACCGGCTTCGTGGGGGCGCTCGTGGCCGTGCCCGTGGCCGGGGTCGCCATGGGGTTGGACACGATGCTGCGCTCGCTCATCCATGCCCGGATGATGTGTGACGTGGCGTCCGCGTTCGGACTGCGCATCGACCCGGATGACCCGTGGGACCTCCTGCACCTGAATGCCCTCGTCGCGGGCTCGGTGTCCCCGGAAGATGGGGAGGGGACGGGGCTCGTGGGGCGGATGTTGACCGCGGACTCCGAGGAGATGGAGCGGCAACTGGGCAACAAGTTGATGGGCGAAAGCGTGCTGCGGAACATCCTGCCCTTCGCGGGCGTCCTGACGTCCTCCGTCACCAGTTGGCGGCGGACCCGCAGGTTGGGGGATGCGGTGGTGCAGTACGCGCGCTACCGCCGGGCCCTGGACGACGCGTTCTCCGTCGTGCGCGCGGTGGACGCGCGGTGCGTGGAGCTGCTCATCGAAGGGGCCTGGCTCCTGTTCGACGCGGACGGGGCCCTGCGCGCCGAGGAGACGGTCATGCTGGCGCACCTGCTGCGCAACAGCCCGTCCGCGGCGCGCAAGCGGCTGTTGGATCGCCTGGACGAGAATGAGGCGCCGTGGGTCGAGCGCCTCCACGAGGTGCCCGAGCCGCGCGGGATGCCTTCCTCCATGCGCTCGAGGTGATTTCCGCGGTGGACCTGTCCCTGTCGAACGCGGAGTGGTTGTTGCTGCGTCAGGCGGCCGCCGCGCTCAACCGCCCGATGCGGCGTGAGCGGGTGCAGGCCCTGATGAAGCAGTTCCGGGCCCACGGCGTCGTGGCCATGGCCCACGGAGACTGGGACGAGCGGATGCCCCACGCTCGCGGCAACGGACTGGACGCGGACGCGCATGCCGCCCCGGGGCCCCATGAAGA
This sequence comes from Myxococcus sp. 1LA, assembly GCA_046520405.1. Classification (GTDB taxonomy): domain Bacteria; phylum Myxococcota; class Myxococcia; order Myxococcales; family Myxococcaceae; genus Myxococcus. The sequence goes on along the minus strand of JBKGHI010000014.1, from coordinate 63,068 downwards.
CGGCGGTGGCATTCCTGGCGGGCGTGGCCACCGGCTGGATGGCCCGGAGCACCGTCGACACGTCGCGCGGCGCCGTCGTCTCCATGGCGACCGCGGCCTTCGACCTGGTGGGGTGGACGCGGAGGGTCATCGCCACCGAGCGTGAGTTCCTCTCCGACCTGCTGGCGGAGGCGCGCTCCCGCGCCAACCTCCACCAGGCCCACAGTCGCCGGGCGGCGGAGGGCAGCCCCCGGTCCGTGGCGGAGACCCGGGAGGGGCACGCATGAGGCTCGACCCGGACTCGGGCGCCATCGAAGGGGAGTGGTTGATGCTGGTCCACCACTCCCCGGGGCGGATGCGTGTGCGCGCCACGTGCTTCCGCGATGACTCGGACGTCGCGGACCGCGTGCGGGGTGAGCTGGGGGAGACGCAAGGGGTGTTTGGCACCATCCACTCTCCGCTCACGGGCAGCCTGCTCATCGAATACAGCCCGGATGCCGTGGACGTGGAGTCGCTCCTCGCGGCCATTGTCGACACGGCGGGGCTGGACGGCATCGTCGATGCCAAGTCCATGGCGAAGTCGCGGAAGGCCCCCGCCGAGCACGTGGTGGGCGGCGCCAGGTGGCTGGACGACGTGGCGCGTGAGCTGACGGGCGCGAGCCTCTACGAGCTGATTCCCATGGTGCTGACGGCCACGGGCATCTACTCGCTGGTGGCCAACCCGTCGCAGAAGGGCTGGCTGCCTCGCTGGGACAACGCGCTGTACTGGGCGTACAGCGTCTTCCGGGACGGCGTCCGCGAGCAGGAGCGGGAGGCGGACGTCGCGCGCGTCAGTGGCACCGTGGCCTTCCGGCCTCGGCCGCACGCGTGAGGCCACAGTCACACTGCGTACATCTCGGGGGGCGTGCATGCGGACGGAGGTGGAGTTCCTGAGTGGCATCGCGCGCGGCTGGACGGGCCGCGCCCATGAGGTCCTGGATGGGCATCAGGCGAAGGCCTGCGCCTCCGGGAGGCCCGCGTCGCTCCACGTCACGGACGTGGCCCCGGGCCGGCTGCTCATCCGGGGCGCGGCGGAGGACCCCCAGACGCTGCGCCAGGTGCTGGGCTGGCTGGAGTCCCGCCCCGAGGTCCAGGTGGCCACGTGTCAGCGCAGCACGGGCCTGGTGAAGGTGCACTACCAGGATGCGTCGCGCTTCCCGGGGGCGTTCGCGCTGCGGGTGCGGGACTTCGCCTTCACGTTGCACCTGCGTCCGCCCAGGCCCTTCCAGGTGGAGGTGTCGCACGCGCTGCCCGGGCGCGTGCGGCTGCAGGTGCGAGGGCTGGGGGACGATGACGTCCTCAAGCTGGCGGCGTGGGCCGCGACACTGCCAGGTGTCCACAAGGCGAGTGCCTCTCCCGCCATCCATTCGGTGGTGGTGAGCTTCGACCCGGAGATGCTCGACGCGCAGCGACTGGTGACGGCCCTGCGCTCCAGCGATCCATCCACGTGGCCCGCGGCGCCGGAGCCGCCCCGGCGGGAGTGGGCCGCCACCGCGTTCAATACGGCCGTGCTCGCCGCGTGCGTCGTTCAGGTGGCGCCCCTGCCCGTGCTGACCGCGGGCGTCGCGTTGACCAGCCTGCCGCTGGCGCAGCGTGCCTTCCAGTCCGTCTCCGAGCGGCGCGTCACCGTGGACCTGCTGGACTTCGTCGCGGTGGGGGTGTCCCTGGCCACGGGGCAGGTGCGGACGGCGGCGCTCATCACCTCCCTGCTGGGCATTGGAGACCTGCTGATTGAGCGCAGCGCGGACCGCGCCCGGTCCGCCATCTCCCGGCTGATGCGGCTGGAGGTGCTGTACGCGTGGCGTTTGCGCGCGGACGGGGACGTGGAGCAGGTGCGCGCGGACCGGCTCAAGGAGGGCGACCTCATCGTCGTGCACGCGGGGGAGAGTGTGCCCGCGGACGGGACGGTGGTGGCCGGCACCGCCTGGGTGGACGAGAAGGCGCTGACCGGTGAGTCGGAGCCCCGCGTCCGCGAGGCCGAAGACCGCGTGCTGGCCGCGTCCGTGGTGGGCGAGGGCAGCCTCCGCGTGCGCGTGGTGCGCGCGGGCATTGAGACCACGGCCTCCAAGATTCTCCACATCCTCGAAGGGGCGGGCGCCAAGCCCATGACGTTGCAGGCGAAGGTGGACAAGGTGGCGAACGGCGTCGTGCTGCCCACCTTCGGGCTGGCCGCGGCGACGTGGCTGTGGACGCGCGAGGCGGCCCGGCCCATCAGCATCCTGATTACCGACTTCGGGACGGGCGTCCGCATCGTCGTGCCGGCGAGCGCGCTGGTGGCGATGACGCTCGCGGCGCGCCAGGGCATCCTCATCAAGGGCGCGCAGTACCTGGAGCGGCTGGCCCAGGCGGACACCGTCGTCTTCGACAAGACGGGCACGTTGACGCTGGGGGCTCCGGAGGTGGTGGACGTCATCCCCGTGAAGGGCTGGGACGCGCGCGAGGTGCTGAGGTTGAGCGCCGCCGCCGAGCTGCGCCAGTCCCATCCCGTGGCGGAGGCGGTCCGCCTGCATGCCCAGGCCCAGGGCCTGGAGGTGCCTCAGCCCGAGGCCGGCCAGGAGGAGTTCGTCCTGGGGCGGGGCGTCTGTGCCCAGGTGAACGGGCGCCGCGTGTGCGTGGGCAGCAAGCGCTGGATTCAGCAGCAAGGCGTGGACGTGGCGGAAGCGGGCCGCGCGCTCGTCCGGCCCGTGGCGCATGACGTCGCCACCTTGTGGGTCACCGTGGATGGTGCGTTGGCCGGGTGCATCGGGTACGTGGAGACGCTGCGGCCGGAGAGCGCGCGCGTGGTGCATGCCCTGAAGGAGAACGGGCGCCGCCGCATCGTGCTGCTGTCAGGAGACTCGCCAGCCCGGGTGGCGGAGGTGGCCAAGCGGCTGGGCGTGGACGATGCCATCGCGGAGCTGCTCCCCGAGGACAAGGCCGCGCACGTGCGCGCGCTCCGGCGCCAGGGCCGCATCGTGGCCATGGTGGGGGATGGCATCAACGACGCCCCGGCGCTCGCGCTCGCGGACGTTGGCATCTCCCTGCGAGGCGCCACCGACGTGGCGCTGGAGACCGCGGACGTGGTGCTGCTGCGCGGCAGCCTGGACGACCTGTTGCTGGCGTTCGCCGCGGGCCGCGACACCCTGGCCCGGGTGCACACGGGGCTCGGGCTGGTGCTGGTGCCCAACGCCGTGGCGATGGTGCTCGCGGCGCTGGGATGGTTGCCGCCCGTGGCCGCCGCCGTGGTGAACAACGGCTCCACGGTGGTGGCGGGCTTCGCCGCGCTGGCGCCGCTGTTCGTCAGGCGCGCGCCGCCCAGCGCGAGGCGCCCACCGCCCACTGAGCGTCAGGGCGCGGGAGGCTGGGGCCGGGGCTTCACGTCCGTGTTCTGGCCCGCCAGGATGCGCCACTGTCCGTCCACGTGCTTCATCACGTAGCGCATCTGCGTGCGCAGCAGCCCGGGTTCGGTGTCCTGGACACCCGGGGGCAGGCCGGGGTGGCCCGTCACCTCATGCGTGGTGTCGACGATGGCCAGGTCCTTCTGGATGAACTGGACCTTGCGCACGGTGACCTGGCTCTGGCTCCCCTTGAAGAGGGTGGCGAAGATGCCCGCGTGGCGCTGCTGGATTTCATCGCGGCCCTCGAAGACGGTGCCCACGATGTTGATGAAGGCGGCGTCCGGGGCGAAGTCCTTGGACCAGGCCACCGCGTCCTGACGGTTCCAGGCCTCCGTCTGCTCTTTCACGAGCTGGTGGATGCCCGCCTCTGCTGGCGCCGTGCCGGTGGTCGCGCACGCGGACGCCAGCAGGAGGAGGGGGACCAGGAAAGGAAGGGGAAGGGCACGGCGCATCATGCGGAAGCCTTCTTTCGGGAAAAGCCGGTTGTCGTGCCAAATCCCATAACACGGCCGGCTTCTCCCGAGTGCCCTTCCCGGGGCTTCAGGCGTCTGGCTTGGTGTGCTCGCCGCCCTTTTTCAGCTTCTCCCGAAGGTGCAGCCTCGAGCTCCACATCGCCGGCGTCACCACCACGATGAGGAGGGTCAACACCACGGTTCCCAGCAGCAGCTCCCAGAACATGTCCACGTCGCGACTCCCGTCGTCATTGATTTGAGAAAACAGCGCATTCGGCATGGGGCTCGACGGCGGGCGTGTCCCAAGGACAGCCGACATCGAGCGTCAACGCGGAGGCGCTCGGCTCAAATCAGCAACGTGCGGATGCGGAGGAAGACGGGAGGCCCCTGGCCCTGGGGCGCGTCCCTGCGCGCCAGGGATGGCTGCGGCCCACCCACGGGAGGCGGGTTGGGCAGCCAGGCGGGGGGGACCAGCAGGGTCGGCGCCTGGACGAAGGGGGCGTGAGGGGTGCTGCCCGCCTCGGTGGGCGCGGGCAGGTCCCAGTGCGGCGCATCGCAGCAGTGCGCGTGCAGCACCGGCTGGCCCTGGGCCTTCGCTTCCGAATGCACGGCCCCGTGGGGGCACTTGCACCGGGTGGCGCGTGTCTGGATCTGCTTCTCGCAGTAATGCCCGAGCCCGCCCGCGCCGCTGGCGACAGCCTGCCAGAGGAGCAACAGCGCGAGTGCGAGGATTCGCGAAAGCCCGGACACGATGCTTGCTGTATATGCCGCGGCCTGGCGGGTCGCAATGCGCGGACGCCTCGGGTGGCGGCCACCACCCGGGACGCCTGTGTTCGAGCGCTCCGCGCGAGGCGTTTGGCTTAAGGCGTCAATTCGACGAACTCACCGGCTCAGGCCTTCGCCTTCTCACCGCGTTCGCCGCCCACCTTGATGCGCTTGGGTTGCTCCTCGGACTTCTTGGGGATGCGCACGTTGAGGACGCCGCTCTTGAAGTCCGCCTGGACGTCATCCGCATTCACCCCGCGAGGGAGCGTGAAGGTGCGGCTGAACGTGCCGTAGCTGCGCTCATAGGCGTAGTAGCGGTCGCCTTCGTCGCGGCGCTCTTCTTCCCGCTTGCCGCTGATGGTCAGCCGGTTCTCCGCCAGGGTGATTTCCAGGTCCTTCTCCTCCACGCCGGGGACATCGGCCTTGAAGATGAAGGCGTCCTTGGTCTCCTTCACCTCGAAGTCCGGCGCGAAGCCGCTCTCCCGGCCGCCCTGGGGCGCAAGCATCCGGCCGAGGTCGAAGCCCAACAGCTCCTGCATGCGCTCGAAGGGGTCCCAGCCGCGCTGGGCGCCCAGCATGCCTCCGCCTCTGCGGGCAGGTAGGTCCGCCATGGTTCCGTCTCCTTTCCACCATGCCTCGTTCGTCGAGGCACGGGTTCCGAGACTCACGATAGGGAGGCCGTGGCGGGAGGGGAGGCACCGGGAAGCCTGCCGGTGCCTCGTCGGGCGCCCGCGTCAGTGGCCTTCGGCGTACTGGCGGCGGAAGTCGCGAATCTCCGTCAGCCGGAACGCGCCCGGCGCCGGGGCCACGGCCTCGGGCGCGTCCGCCGCGAGCTTCATCAGGCGCTCATACTCCTCGATGGAGACGCGCTCGCGCCGGGCCAGCACCGCCTCCAGGTCCGCCTGGGCCATCCGCTCGGCGGCCTTCTCGCCCACCGTGCCGGAGTAGAATTCGGCCGCGCAGCCGCTGCCGTAGGACAGCAGGCCAATGCGCTGTCCCGCCAGCGCGCCGGCTTCACGGTGCAGCAGTCCCGCCAGGGCCAGGTAGAGGGACGCGGTGTACACGTTGCCGATGCGCGAATTGAGCCCCAGGGACGTCGCCACCTGGGCGTCGTAGCTCGCGGCCGACTTCGCCAGCGCCTCCCGGGACTCCGGCGTGGAGGCCGACGCGCCCGCCGCGTCCTCCAAGTCACAGAGGCGAAGCTGGGTGTGCGCCTTGCGGGCCATCTTGCAGAAGGGCACGTGGTAGGCGATGCGCGCCAACTGCTCGCCGGGCAGCGCGTCCGACCAGCGCACCAGGCCGGCGGCCAGGGCCTTCTCGCGCCAGCCCCGGTAGGCGCCGGACAGGGCCTCCAGGTAGCAGGTGATGGAGTAGTGCCCGTCCACCAGCGCCTCCCGCCGGCCCACGGGCCGCCAGAAGTCATACACGTCCATGGTGCACACGCCGTTGAGGCCCACGTCCATGGCGAGCAGGTCGGGCTGCTCCGAGACGAGCAGCGCCACCGCGCCGCCGCCCTGGGTGGGCTCGCCCGCGGTGTTCAGCCCGTAGCGCGCGATGTCCGAACACACCACCACGGCCACCTTGCCGGCGCCCGCGCCGGAGGCAATCCACTCCACCGCCGCCATCAACCCGGCGGTGCCGCCGTAGCACGCGTGCTGCGTGTCATAGGTCCGCATGGCGCGCGGCAGCTTCAGCAGGCCCTGCACGTGCGAGGCGACGGGCTTCGAGTGGTCGATGCCCGTCTCCGTGCCCACCACCAGCATGCCGATGCGCGACGGGTCCACGTTCTGCTGCCGGATGAGGCGGGCCGCCGCGGTGGCCGCCAGGGCCACGGTGTCCTCGCCAGGGTCGGTGACGGCCATCTCCTTCGCGCCCAGGCCCGCCGTGTACTTGGCCGGGTCCACGCCCCGGGCCCGGGCCAGGTCTTCGATGTCCACGTACCGGGACGGCACCGCGACGGCCAACGCTTCGATTCCCACGCGCTTCTTCATCGGACTCCTCGATTCCTTGTCGTGCTCTGGATTCCAGCCGCCGCTTCGCTCACGCCTCGGGGGGCACCAGCACCAGCCGGCCCGCCACCTCGCGGTTCTCCAGCCGGAAGTGGGCCTTCGCGGCCTCCGCCAGGGGGACCGCGTCCGTCACGAACTGCCGCACCGCGCCGGTGGCCGTCAGGCGCAGGGCCTCGTCCAGCTCCGCCTGCGTGGTGGCATAGGCGCCCAGAATCTCCAGCTCCTTGACGATGACGAGCCCCGGGTTGAGCTGCACCAGCCCCGACTCCAGGTTGCCCACCACCACCACGCGGCCTCCGGGCGCCATGGACTTCAGTGTCTGGTCGAACGTGGCGCTGCCCACGATTTCCACGGCCATGTCCACGCCCGCGCCATGGGTGCGCTTGCGGACCTCCGACGCGAAGTCCAGCCCGCGCGAGACGATGACCTCGTCCGCGCCCGCCTCCTTCAGCGCCTGCACCTTCGCCTCGCTGGACGTCACCGCGATGACGCGCGCGCCATCCAGCCGCGCGAGCTGCACGGAGGACAGGCCCACGCCGCCGCTGGCGCCGGTGATGAGCACCGTCTCGCCCGAGCGCACCCGGCCGCGCGTGCGCACCGTGTGGACCGCCGTGCCGGTGGTGCAGCACACCGTGGCCGCCTCGTTCCAGGGCAGCGACGCGGGCACCCGGCCCAGGCCGCCCACGGGCGCCACCATGAACTGGGCGTAGCCGCCGGCCAGCTCCTCTCCGAAGAAGCGGTTGTCCGTCTTGCAGAGGCTGTTGCGGCCGCTCTTGCACAGCGCGCATTCGCCGCAGGACATGCGCTGCAACGTCGCCGCGCGGTCACCCGTCTTCCAACCCGGCGTGTCCGGGCCGACCTCAATCACTTCACCGGCGGCCTCGTGGCCGAGAATCGCCGGCACGCTGGTGCGGGGCAGGTTGCCGCGGCGGTTGATGACGTCGTGGTAGCAGACGCCACAGGCATGCACGCGGAGGAGGACCTCGCCGCGCCCGGGGCGGGGCATGGGGACGGTCTCCATCTTCAAATTGCCGGCTTCTCCAAAGCTGCGCAGTACGACGGCTTTCATCTGGGGGCCTCCATGCATCTCAAGGTCAGGAAAGGGAACGGGTCTGCTCAGGCCCCGACGAGCGCGTCGCGGTAGCCGTGCGGGTCGATGGCGCGAATGGCCGCCACCGTGCGGGCGTCCGGCAGCGAGGTGACGGACAGCGCTTCGGAGACCTGGAAGGCGAAGCCCGTGCGCTCCGCGATGCGCTCTTCCGAGGCCCACGGGTGGCGCGCCAGCAGCCGTGCGCCGGACGCGCCCAGCTCGAACACGCCCAGGTCGGAGATGAGCGTCACCGGGCGGCGCGGGTCGCGCGTGGTGGCCACCTGCACCTCCGGCACGAGGTTGCGGCGCGACTGGCGCGGCACCAGCAACACGGGCCGGCGCACCCACTGACGCAGCGTCGCCGCGCCCGCCACGCCGGGGAACTTCGTCCGTGGCTTGTCCAGGCTGCCGCTGGCCGTCATGTTGGTGCGGCCTTCCGCATCCACCTCGGCGGCGCCGAAGAAGACGGTGTCCACCCGGCCGCGCCGCGCGTGGTCGAACAGGTCCGGGATGGTGATCTCCGCGGACCGGCCGTCCAGGTAGCCCAGGTCCTCGGAGGAGGGCAGCAGCGTGGGAATCTCCGGGTCCAGCGAGCCCACGCAGGCCAGGTACGTCAGGCCCGGCGCATGCGTCGCCCGCGCCACGGCGATGGCCAGGATGGCCAGCGGGGACGCCACGCCCGTGGCCACCACGCCGCCGTCATCAATCTGTCGCGCCAGCAGGGAGACCACGGTCTCCGCCGGGGTGATGTCCAGCGCCGCGCTCATGCCGCCCTCCGCGTCAGCACCGTCGCCAGGAACTCCGCCTCGCGGCCCGTCTCGGCCAGCGACAGGTAGCGGGCCAGCATCGCGTCGTCGTGGGGGTAGAGCCCCGCGCAGCCGGTGGGCAGCGCGCCGCCGGGGGCCAGCACGATGCGGTCCACCTGGAAGCCGGGCAGGGTGGCGCGAGGCAGCTTCGCCACCCGCTCCTCCACCGTGGCAATCACCCGCTTCGCCGCGCCCGCCACCAGCAGGTCCGTGGTGGGGTCCTCCATGTAGAGGTTGCCGCGCTCGTCCGCGGCGCGCGCGTGAATCAACGCCACGTCCGGATAGAAGGCCGGCTCCACCGCCACGCGCTGGCCGGTGAAGGGGTCCTCCACCGTGGGCGGCGGCTCCGACTGCGCAAGTCCGGACACCTCCGCGTCCGGCGCGGGGATGAAGGGCAGCCCCATGGACGCGGCGCGCAGCCGCTGGACGACGCGGTAGCCGTCATGTTCACGCCAGGAAAGCGTGCCTTGCTCCATGGCCCGCTTGAGGCAGGGCATGGGCCGCACGCGGCCCTGGAGGCTCAGCGCGCCAAAGGCAATCTCCAGCGTGCCCAGGCAGCCCCCGGCGACGAGGAGCTCCGCGGGCAGCGGGTTGGGCAGGGAGATGAGGCCCAGGTCGCGCTTGCCCTGGGCGATGATCTCCATCACCAGCGCCATGGGCGCGCGGCCCAGCATGAAGCCGCCGGTGGCCAGCGACGCGCCATCCGGAATGGAGGCCACCGCCTCCTCCAGCGAACACCAGCGCGCCGTCTTCATGCGTCCTCCGAATCGGTGCCGGTGGCCGATGCGCGAGGCACCATGCGCAGCGGGGAGGCGCCCCCCTGTCCGGAGGCGTCACCGGCGGCGGCGAGGGGCGGGAACAGCATGTCCACCATGCCGTCGGCGATCTGCTCGTCCGTGAGGCGCCCGTCCGGCTTGAACCACTTGTAGATCCACAGCACCATCCCCAGGAACGAGAAGGCGCCCACCGTCGGGTCCACGGGGCGGATGAGGCCCTGCTGCGAGGCCTGCGCGAAGGCCTCCTCCAGGAAGTCCACGTACTTCTTCTTCCGGGCGTCGATGAAGGCGCGCGTCTCGCCGGTGAGCGTGGCGTGCTCGTGGAGGATGATGATGACCTCCTTGCTCCACCCCCGCGTCACCAGCAGGATGTTGTGGCGCATGCACGCGCGGAGCCGCTCCACCGGGTTCGCGATGTCCTGCACGCGCGAGAGGACCTGCTCCTCGAACAGGTCCATCCCGTAGTTCATGATGGCGAAGAGGAGCTGCTCCTTGTTCTGGATGTGGTGGTAGAGGCCCGCCTTCGTCATGCGGCACGCGGCGGCGATCTCCTGCATCGACGTGCCCTCGTACCCCCGGTCGCAGATGAGCCGAGCTGCCGTCTCCAGGATGGCTCGGTAGCGCTCGCCCTCGTCCGGCTTCCGTCCTCCAGCGTTCGTCATGTCTGCTCCTCCTCTGGAACCTACCGACCGGTAGGTAGCAGCGCTCGACGCGGAGTGTCAATCGCCAAAGTTGGCCCCTTGCCCGGCGGGCCTCCTGATTTCCCTGCTATTTCAAGGGGTTGGGGACCTCGTGGGGATTAGACTCCCGGGGCCATGCGGTACGCGCTCGTTCCCATCCTGCTGCTCTGTGTCGCCCTCACCACGGTGGGGGTGGGGGTTTTCACCCTGTTGGAGCGCAACCGGGAGGCCCAGACGCGGCAGTTCGCGGTGGAGCGCCAGGCCCAGCTCGACGAGGCCACACGCGGGGTGGCGGAGACGCTGGAGGACGTGGCGGAGGACCTGCGCTTCGCCGGCGAGCTGATGTCCCAGCCCGGCACCCTGGCGGAGCACCGGCGCGAGATGCGCGCCCTGTTGGAGGCGGTGGGCCAGTACAAGGTCATCATCGCCTACGACGCCAGTGGCAAGGAGTGGCTGCGCATGCTGGACCGGCGCATGGGCAAGCAGGTGGCGCGGGCTCCGGTGTTGGCGCAGATGGCCGAGGTGGCCCGGCGCGCGCTGCTGCGTCCCCCGGGGGATGTCACCATGTCGCCGCCGGTGGTGGATGAGGGCTCGGATTCGTTGCGCGTCATGGCCACCGCGCTGCCCGTGGATGACGATGGCCGGCTCTCGGGCGCGGTGGCGGTGCTGGTGGACACGGCGTCCTTCTTCACGCCGCTGCGCATCGTCACGTCGGACCCGGATGCGCGGCTGTTGTTGCTGGGCGCGCATGGCCTGCCGACCACCGCCACGGACGCCACGCTGGCGGACTGGTTCAAGAGGCTTGAGGTGGAGGGCTCGCTGGTGCCGGGCTTCCGGGAGCTGGTCGCGCGCATGCGCGAGGGGGAGCGCGGCTCGCTGCCCCTGCGCGCGGAGGAGGCGGAGCGGCTGGGCCTGGGGCGCTCGGAGGCCATCGCCGTCTTCACCCCCATCCGCGTTCGAGGTGGCAGTCACTGGTCCGCGGCCACGCTGGTGTCCACCGCGACGCTGCGCGCGCATCAGCAGGCGCTCATCTGGCGCCTGCTGGCCGCGGCGTTGCTGGTGGCGCTCTTCCTGGTGACGTTCGCCGTGTACGTGGTGCTGGCGCAGCGGCGCGCCGGGGCGCTGCGGGAGAGCCGCCAGCACGCGGACCAGTTGGCGCACCTGCACGACAAGACGCAGAAGATTCTCGACCACATTCCCTCGGGTGTCCTGGCGCTCACGGTGGACGGGCGCATCAGCGCGGTGAATCAGGTGCTGCGCACGCGCATGCCACCGGACGCCATTGGCGCGCCGCTGGAGACGGCGTTTCCCCAGGCGCCCGCCCCGGTGGTGTCGCGGATTCGCGCCCTGGTGGCGGCCGCCGCCGGTGAGTCGCGCGCCCACAGCATCCTGGGTGAGACGCTGGTGCTGTTCGGCGAAGAGGGCCGGTTCAACCTCCACGCCGTGCCGCTGGAGGCGCGTCACCCGGAGGTCCAGACGCTGCTGGTGGTGGAGGACTTGAGCAACGTGCGCGCGCTGGAGACGCAGTTGCTCCGCGCGGAGAAGCTGGCCACGGTGGGGGTGCTCGCCGCTGGCATCGCGCACGAGATTGGAACGCCCCTGGGCGTGGTGCGCGGGCGCGCGGAGTACGTGCTGAGCAAGCTGGGGAAGGAGCACCCCCAGGGCCCCGGCATCGCCGTCATCATCGAGCAGATTGACCGGGTGAGCCGCACGCTGCGGCAGCTCCTGGACTTCTCACGCCTCCAGCCCACGGCGGTGCGGCCGGTGCCGCTGAACGTCATCCTCCGCGATGTCCAGGAGCTGCTGCGCATGGAGGTGGAGCGGCGCGGGGTGCGCTTCGAGGTGACGGTGCCGGAGTCGCTGCCGCCGCTGGCGGCGGACCCGGACCAGCTCGAGCAGGTGCTGGTGAATCTGGCGCTCAACGCCTGTCATGCGTGTGGCGAGGGCGGGCAGGTGACGCTGAGCGCGGCGCTCCCGGAGTCGGAGCCGTGGGGCTTGATGGCGCTCACCGTCCGCGACGACGGCTGTGGCATTCCCCGCGAGCATCTCAATCAAGTCTTCGACCCCTTCTTCACCACCAAGAAGCGGGGACAGGGCACGGGGTTGGGCCTGACGATGGTGGCCCACGTCGTGCGCAACCATGGTGGCCGGCTGGAGCTGGAGAGCGAGGAGGGGCGGGGCACCTGCGTCACCGTGTTCTGGCCCGTCGCGAAGCCCAGCGCGGAGGAGCGGTATGTCGGTTGAAGGACGCATCCTGGTCGTCGACGACCACGTGGAGATGGGCCTCATGCTGCGCGAGCCCCTCACGGACGCGGGCTATGTCGTGGACCTGGCCACGGGCGGGGAAGAGGCCATCCGGATGGTGCGCGCGCAGGTGTACGACGCCGTGTTGTGTGACTTGCGCATGGAAGGCGTGGACGGCCTGGACGTGCTGGAGGCCGTGCGGGCGCACAACGCGGAGATTCCCGTGTTGATGATGACGGCCTTTGGCGGCGTGGAGAGCGCCGTGGAGGCGATGCGGCGCGGCGCGTACCACTACTTCACCAAGCCCTTCCGGCTGGACGAGGTGCTGCTCTTCCTGGAGCGCGCGTTCAAGGAGCGCCGGCTCCAGGCGGAGAACCGGGTGCTGCGGCGGGCCGCCACCGAACGCAGCGGGCTGGGCGCGCTGGTGGGCCGCAGCGCGGCGATGCTCCACCTCTACGAACTCATCGACCGCGTCGCCCATGCCCAGGCGGCGGTGTTGCTGCGGGGACCGAGCGGCACGGGCAAGGAGCTGGTGGCCCGCGCGCTGCACTTCCAGGGGCCTCGGGCCTCCGGGCCGTTCGTGGCCATCAACTGCACCGCGCTGCCGCACGACCTGCTGGAGAGCGAGCTGTTCGGCCACCTCAAGGGCGCCTTCACCGGCGCCACCCACGCCCGGCGGGGCCTCTTCGTGGAGGCGGACGGCGGCACGCTGTTCCTCGACGAGATTGGCGACATGCCGGTGGAGCTCCAGGCCCGCCTGCTGCGCGTCCTGGAGGACGGGGAGGTGCGCGCGGTGGGCGCCGATGGCAGCCGCACCGTGGACGTGCGCGTCATCGCCGCCACCCACCAGGACCTGGATGCCCGGGTGCGCGAGGGCCGCTTCCGCGCGGACCTCTTCTACCGGCTGAACGTCGTCACGCTCCTGTTACCTCCGCTGTCGGAGCGGCGCGAGGACATCCCCTTGCTGGTGGAGCACTTCACGGCCCGCGCCCGGGCTCGCAACCCGCGCGCCCGGATGCAGTCGCTGTCTCCAGAAGCGGTGGCCGCGCTGGCGACCTTGCCGTGGCCGGGAAACGTGCGCGAGCTGGAGAACCTGATAGAGCGGCTCGCGGTGATGGTGACGAGCGAGGTCGTGGGGCTGGAGGAGCTGCGCCCACACCTGCCACCTGAGTCACCGGAAGTGCAGCCGCTGGTGATGGCGCAGCACGCCCTGTGGCCGCTGCGGCGGCTGGAGGCGGAGTACATCACCTGGATGGTGACACGCTGCGGCGGGAACAAGACGCGCGCGGCGGAGGTGCTCGGCATCGATGTGTCCACCATCCACCGCCGTGAGCGCGAGCGCGGGTAGGGCGCCCGGAGCACCGTGGTAATCCGCCATGGCCGCATGGCGTGATGCAACGGTTCGCCCAGGGGCCGCGGGGACTCTCAGGGCGGAGCCCGTGGGCATGGGCATTGCTTGATGTTGCAACGTGAAGTCCTCGTCCATTGCCCGTGCCCTCCTGCTCGGAGGAGATGCGTCGCTCGGCTCGCTCCTCATGGACGTGCTGGCCGAGCTGGGCATCGCGTTGGAGCTGAGCGCACCCACGGGTGGACGGCCGGACCTCGTGCTCGTCCACGTCGAGCGGGGTGAGGGGCTCCAGCGTCAGCTTCAGCGCGCCCGGGAGCTTGCCCCCCACGAGCCCATCATCGTGCTGGTGCCTTTCGCCGATGAGCGGCTGGTGGGACTCGCCCTGCGGCTGGGTGCCCGCGACTGCTTCGCGCTGGGCCGCCCGCTGGGTGAGCTGCGCCGGGTGTTGCTGGCCCACGTCCCAGGTCATCCGAGTTCCGTGTTCATCTCTCCCGGCGGGGCCGTGCCGCCGACTTCCGAGTCACCCCATGATTGAGCCCCTCGCCGTGTCCGCGGTGCCCGCCACTCCCGCGTTTCCGGACCGCCCCGTCCTGGCGCCGCCCGCTCCTCCTTCCGAAGTGCCGCTGTTCCAGGACAGCGGCCTGCGCGTCACCACGGAGCGCGTGGTCGCCCGGGGCAGGACGCTGCTGCTCGCGGATGTGCAGCGGGTGGAGTCGGTGCGGCGCTCGCCGAGGATGGTGCCGGTCTTGGCCACGCTGGGGCTGAGCATGAGCGTGGGCCTGCCGGCCCTGTCCGCCCTGTCCGTCGCCAGCACCACGGGGAAGGGCGTCTACGAGGCCGCGCTGATTGCCGTCGTCATGGTCATCTTCGGCTGCATCGCGCGACTGGTGCTCGCCGAGGACTCGTACCGGTTGGTGCTGCATACCCGCGCCGGTGCGTGGCGCGTGCGCGCGAGCAAGGACCCGAAGTCCATCGGCCTGCTGGCGGGGCTCATCCAGGACGCCGTCGTGGCTCGGCGGCGGTACTGAGCCCAGGTGTTCGGTCCGGCGGTTTACGGCTCGTGAGCGGTCCTCAGCCGTTCCGCTTCCAGTGCGTCATGAATGGGCCGGCCCCATTGCTCCGCCAGGGCTCGCCCGTGCGAGGTGACGCGGCGGGCTTTCTCCTCCGTGTCATCCTCGAAGGGCAGCACGGGGTTCTTCGCGTTCCGCTCCAGGACGTCGCGCAGTCGCGGTATGTCCTCGGGCGTCAGCTCCAGACCGAACAGCTCCGTGAGGACCCGCGGGCCCTCGGGCTGGAGCTGCCGGTAGTCCAGCAGCCGCGCAGCGCCTGACTTCTCGCGATAGCCCCGCAGCCCCGCCTCACAGATGGCCGCGAGGACGCGCGCTCCATATTCATCCAGGGGCATGCCTTCCAACTGCCCGGGCTCCAGGCCCAGGTGCGCGGGGTTGAGAAGGCCCGGCAGCATGTGTGCGCCCCGGTGGTTCTGGTGGGACGCCATGACCTCCACCGGATCTCGATAGAGGAACATCCACGGCACACCGGGGAAGGCTCGCTGGAGCAACGGAAGCTCCAGCACGTGCCACGCGTCCAACTTGAGGAACACCGCGCGCTCCTCTGGATGGCGCTGCTGTCCCAGCGCGCCCACCACCGCGCGCAGCCATTCAATCCGTTGCGCGTCCGTGACGCCCGGCAGGTGCTGGTGCGCGCGCAGCACCGTGTCCACGGGGCCGGCCTCGGACAGCATGATGTGTCGGGGCAGGGCGGCCAGGAGCTGGGCTACCAGCGTGGAGCCGCACCGGGACATGTGGAAGACGAGCCCTCGCACCGGTAGCCCCGGCTTCCGCGCCTGTCGCGCCACCAGCGCGTCCATGGACGTCTGGTGCCGGAAGAGCAGGGCGAACGGGTGGCGGAGCCGCCGCTCCAGCGTCTCGTCGAAGAACGGGTCCGTGTAGCGCTGGGCCCCCATGTGGCACCAGTCCACGCGGAGCTGCCCGGCATCCACGTGGATTCGCGCGGGCACCCAGCCATCCAACTGCGGCGTCATATCCACCGCTCCCGCCAGGCCCTGCGGGCGGCGCGCATGGCTTCGTGGATGTCCTCGGCCGTGAAGTGGAAACAGTTCGCCGCTCCCAGTTCGATGGCGCGAGCCACGAAGGCCGCCGTGTCCGGCGTGTCCCGCAGCGCGTCCTGAAGCGCGGCGTCCTCCAGGACGCGGACACGAAAGCGCTCGAAGGCCTCAGCGCCCATTCACGGCTCCCGCGAAGACGTCCCGCAACCAATCGTTCAGGTCACAGTCCAGCACCAGGTGGACTCGGTCGATGTCGCTCGGGTTGTCCACCCGGTGGGGCTGGTTGAAATCCAGGTACCAGCACTCGCCCGGTTGGAGCACGACGCGCTCTCCGCCGAGGAAGAAGGCCACGTCGGGGTGCGTGGTGATGGGGACGTGGAGGCGCACCTCGCCGTCCGCGTAGCCCAGGTTGTAGTCACGGTGTTCGCGGATGCGCGCGCCGGCCGCGAGCTTCATCAGGCGCGCGGCGCCAATGGGACACTGGAACGTGGACATGACGGCGTGGAACGCCGGACAGCGCGCCAGCAGCGGTGTGTCCGCGTAGCGCTCCCGGCCCGTCGGGTCCGGGTAGATGCGGCCTTCCAGCCCGCCGATGGAACGCAGGGGGACGGCACTCCACTCGCCCTCGTATTCGCGCTTGTTGAAGTGGGGAACCCACGCCTCGGCGGGCAGGGCCGCGAGCTCGTGCTGGAGCGGAGCGATGTCGAAGCGGAAGGGCAGGCGGAGACGGTCGGGCACGGGCGTCGACATGCGGTGCTCCTCTTCGCGGTGGATGCTCTCGAGCCGGACTTACTCCATCCGGCGTGAACGCTGCTCCGTCTTGGCGCGGGCGAGCGCGGCCTGGGCGCGGGCCAGGGTGCCCTGCGGGTCTTCCTCGCCCTCGACGGTGACGGTGGCGGACACCACCTCGGGCGCGCCGGGGTGTCATGCAGCTTGCGGCGCAAGGACTCCGCCTGCTCCGCATCCACCCCGGGAAGCCCCAGCAGGAACGTCCCTCCGTCCCAGCGCACCGCGAAGCCATTGGGGGCCGCCAGTACTTCCGTGGCGCGTGCGCCGTCTCGGAGCAAGGCGTCGCCCGCGTCGAAGCCCCGCGTCGCATTGATGCGTCCCAGGCCCACCAGGTCCGCGAGCAGCACGCTGAAGGGAACTCCATCCCGACGGCACCGGCCAATCTCGCGCAGCACCCGTTCCTCGCCGACGCGCCGCGAATCCAGTCCCGTCAGGCCGTCCACCCGGTATTGCCGCTCACGTTCGTCGCGGGCCGGCCGGGTGTGCCCCACGTCGGCGAGCGTCAGCATCTGCGCCACGCCGCCGGGAATGGGGAAGGGCCGCGCCACCCAGCGAAGGCGTCGCGCCTGCGGGCGTTCCACCACCAGCGACAAGCGAAGGCCCCGGGACGACTCGGAGGCCAGGTCGAGCTGACGCACCGTGCCCGCCGGGTCCGCGGTGAGTCCCGCGACGTGCTGGCAGAAGGCGTCGAACGTCATGCCGGGGAATGCGTCCGCGGGCAGTCCCAGCAGGTCCGTCAGCGCGGCGTTGCTCGCATAGGGCTTGCGCCCCGGTGCCACCAGCAGGGCGGCGACGTCCAGGGCCTGCACGGCGTCGCGCAGGAGCGCCAGGGCGGACGCCTCGGTGAGCGCGGGCTCACGCTGCGCCTTCGCGGTGGCTTGTTTCGCCCGGGCCCGCTGCTCCAGGTCCTCCGCGACGCGGCTCGCGAGCTCTCGCAGCGCGGCCAGGTCCTCGGCGCCCAGGACGAGCGGGCGCGTGTCGATGACGCACAGCGAGCCCAGCACCTCCCCCGTGGACGTCAGCAGCGGCGCGCCCGCGTAGCTGCCCACGATGCCATCGCGCACCAGCGGATTGTCGCGGAAGAAGGGGTGGCGCCGGGCATCCGGTACGACGAGCGGCTCACGCCCCTGCACCACGTGGTGGCAGAACGCCCAGTCGCGCGGCGTGCCCCGGTCCTTCGCCAGGGAGGGCGGCAGCCCAACGTGGGCCTTGAACCACTGGCGCTCACCCAACACCAACGTCAGCAGGGCCACGGGGACGCCGAACGCCTGGGCCACCTCCGTGACGAGCTGCTGGAGCTCCCCTTCGGGCGGCCCGTCGTCGACCAACCGCATGGCGGCGATGCTCGCCAGCCGTTGCCGCTCCTGCTCCCCGGTGGACTCCGTGGCGGGCGGCTGCGGCGCCAACTGTCCGGAGAGGACGCGCCGCAGCGTGTCCCGCATCAGCTCCGACGAGGCCCGGCGGCTGAGCAGCGCATGGATGCCCAGGGGCTCCTTGAGCTGCCAGGCCCGGACGCGCAGCTCATCGAAGGCCGTCACCACCACCACTTGCGTGCCGGCGGAGTCCTCCTGCTCTCGCAGCCAGGTGAGCAGCGCGAAGCCGTCCAGCCGGGGCAGCGCCAGGTCGGTGACGAGCAGTGAGGGCGCGCCACGCTGGCGCACCACCTCCGTGGCCTCGACGCCATCCTTGGTGACGACGCCTTCGAGTCCCTCCTCCATGGCGAGAGACAAGAGGCCAGCGGCGCGTTGTGGGTCGGGCTCGGCGATGAGGGCGTAGCGGGGCATGAAGGAGGGGAGATGCTGCCACGGCTGCCGTCTGGCTCAAGGCTCCGTGTGGCGCGGCGTTGCCCAGGTGGAGAATGGCCGGTTGGCAGCTAGTCCTGGCGCATCGCGTCGCCTCGGGCGCGCGGGGCGTCTCGTGGCGGCGCGGCCGGCTCCACGGAGGCCTGGGGGTAGCGGATGAAGAGCCGGCGGAGGGCACCGCGCTGCCGGCCATCTCCTGCGCGCGGGACGCCGAGTCCACCAGCAGCATCAGCGTCAGGCCCACCCACGCGGGCACCAGCGGGATGACCCAACCCGGGTCCGACGCCAGCCACGCCACCAGCGCCGTGTGGAGGACGATCAGCCCCAATCCCCACTGGAGGACCGCGCCGGACGAGCGCGCGCGGCGGCAGAGCCAGGCGAAGGCCAGCAGCACCCCCGCCGTCTCCAGGACGCCCACCAGCGCCACGATGCCCGACGAGCGCATCAGCCGGCCCGAGCGCAGGTTGTCCAGGGCGAAGGCGTGAATCTCCACGCCGGGCACGGCCACCTGACCGGGCAGCGTGCTCTGTCCGTGCAGCCCCGTGGCGGTGACGCCCACGAAAACCGTCTTGCCTCGCAGCGCCAGGTCCAGTCCCACCGAGCGCGGGTCCGCGTGAAGCACGTCCGCCAGACTCACACGCGGCAGCCAGTTGGGCGCGGGAAGGCGCATCAGCGGCGCGCCCTGGTCCAGAGCCGCCAGCGCGCGCAGCGGTTCGGCCCGCTCCGGCGTCAGGTGCAGCGCGGTGGCCAGCGCCAGTGAGGGCCAGGACTGTCCGCTCACACCCACGGCATAGGGATAGCGCCGGATGACGCCGTCCCCATCCACCAGCATGTTGAGGGTGCCACTGCCCCGGGCCGCCATGCGCAGCGGCGCGATGCTCCCCGCCACCTCGCGGGCCTGGAGCCGCAGCGCCTGGGCGGGGAGGGGCAGGGGCGTGCCCAGAGCGCCATCCTCTAGCGGTGCCATCACGGGGACGTCCTCCGTGAGGGCGGCGGCACCCAGCACGACGCCGTGGCCTTCCGAAATCGCCTCGGCCAGTCGGGCGTCGCCGTCTCGCTCGCGGAGTCGCGCCTCCAGGTTCGCCGCCAGCGCCGTGCCCGCGGGCTGCTCCATCAGGCCCGAGCGTCGCAGCGCTTCCAGGATGTCCTCGCCCAGCTCCAGCGCGTCCCGCGGCCCGGGCTGGTCGAAGACGACGTCCACCGCGACGGCGGACGGACGCTGCGCGGCGAGCGCCTGGAAGGCGCGGGCCCAGGTGGCGCGTGACAGCGGCCAGCGCTCACCCAGTGTCGCGAGGGCGCGGTCGTCCACCTCCACCAGCACCAGGTCCGCGCTGGGCGGAACGGGAGGCAGCAGGCGGCTCACCGACTGGTCGTAGAGCGAGCGCTCCAGGAGACCCGGCGCGCCACCCGTCACCGCCGTCACCACCGCCAGCGCGATACCCACGCACGCGCCCAGCATCCGCAGCGTGGCGGGCGAGGGCAGACGGAGCGCGTCGCGGCGTTGAGGGGCGGCGGGACTGGGGTCCATGGGCGGGGCCTGCGGGCAGGCAGGACCCGGCCATCATGCGTGCCAGGATGGGCGCACGCAATGCGACAGTCTCAGGGCTGGACGTCGAAGGCGTAGATCTTGGAGGGGAAACCCACGAAGCCGTCACCATCCACGGCCATCACCCGCCAGAACCACTTGCCCTGGCGAGGCCCGGGCACCGACAGCTCCGTGCTGGCGGTGTCGAAGGTCTGGACGCCCGCGGCGAAGTCCGCCGTACGGGCCAGCTCCACGCGGTACGTCGCGGCGCCTTCCAGCGTCCGCCACGACAGCTTCGGCGCCGCTGGGAATGCGCCACCCCGGGGGCCCACCAGCGTGGGCGCGGGCAGCAGCGGGCGCGGCGGCTCCGGAGGCGAGCCCGGCTTCGCGCGCGAGCCATGGCCTCCAGCGACTTCAACCTCCGCCTGCTCCGCGCTCAGCGCGACCTTGCCTTCCAGCGTCTCCAAGCGGCTGGTGCCGTCGTCCTGGGCCGACACGCGGAACCGGGTGCCGCGCACACCGGCGACCGCGCCGCGCGTGCGGACCTCGAAGATGGAGCCCACGCCACCGGGCGCCGCGTCCGTCTCCACGGTGCCCCGCAGCAGGTCCAACTGCACCTTGCGCTGAAGGTTCGCCATCAGCTCGATGGCGCCGACCTTGATGAGGCTGTTCTCCACCACGCGCACCATGCTGCCGTCCGCCAGCGCCAGCTCGGCCTGGGCGTCCGCGCCAGTGCGCAGCAGCTCGCCCTGGTAGAGCGAGTCACCCACCATCCTGGGGCGGAGCTGTTGCTCCGACGTACCGGCCTCCACCGTGCCGCTGGCGCCCGCAGGCGAGCCACCGAGGGCTGGGTGGGCCGCTCGACATAGGCGAGCTGGAGCTGGGCGGGCTCACCCTCCACGGAAGGTGGTGCCACGGCGGACACGCGCGTGCGGGCCAAGCCGGCCGCCACCAGCGCGTCCGCCGCCCGCTTCGCCACCGCCAGGCCCCGGCCGTCCAGCCGGTCCGCGTCCGGGAGCTTCGCCGCCACCGTCACCGAGCGGATGGCGGGGCGCGCCAGGAGCGCCTCCGCCACGTGCGCGAGGCATGCGTCCGTCTCCGCGCCCTGGGGCGCCAGCGTCCGGCCAAACACCACCCGGCCGCTCTCGAAGCGCAGGCCACCACACGGCGCCTGCGCTTGCGAAGCGAACGCGGGCGCACCCGCCAGCACCACCGCCATCATCCAAGGGGCTGTCCGCATCAACGCGTGCCTCCTCCCGCCGAAGGCTCGGCGACCTTCACGATGTTGAACTCGACGCGCCGGTTGTTCTCGCGCCCCTTGGACGTCCTGTTGGTGTCCACCGGCTTCGTCTCACCATACCCCACCGCTTCCAGCCGCTCCGCCGCGATGCCGGCCTTCACCAGGAAGGCCACCACATTCTTCGCCCGCCGCTGGGACAGGTTCAGGTTCTTCGCGTCGTTGCCCTGGTCATCCGTGTGGCCTTCCACCCGGACCAGTTGAATCCGCGGGTTGGCCTTGAGCGTGGAGGCCACCTGACGCAGCAGGTTGTGGGACCGGGCCAGAATCACGTCGCGACCGGTGGCGAAGTACACCTTGTCCAGGATGACGATGCGCTCGCCTTCCACGCGCACCTGCGACTTGCCCTTGTCCGGGCAGCCATCGTCGTCCTTCACGCCGTTGATGGTCTCCGCCTCCAGCGGGCACTGGTCCACGGCGTCCGGGATGCCGTCCTGGTCGTTGTCGGGGTCGGGGCAGCCGTCCTCGTCCTCGAACCCGTCCTTGTCCTCGGGCGCGTTCGGGCAGAGGTCCTCCGAGTCGATGATGCCGTCGCCGTCGGTGTCCACCGGCGGGGGCGGCAGCGCCATGGGCGCGGGGGGCGCCGCGGGCTGGCTCGTCTCGGCGGGCGGCTGGTGGGCGTTCGGGTCATCCGGGCAGCCGTCCTCGTCCTGGAAGCCATTGAAGGTCTCCGGTTCGGTGGGGCACACGTCGGTGACGTCGGGGATGCCGTCGCCGTCGTCGTCTGGATCCAGGCAGTTGTCGTCGTCCTGGAAGCCGTCGAAGTCCTCGGGGCCCAGGTCGCAGGGCGGCGCGGCCGCGGCGGGGGCGCTCTTGGCTTCGAACGGCGTCCAGGCCACGCCCGCGAGCACGCGGAAGGACGGGGTGCCGTAGCCCCGCGTCAGGCCGGGACCTGCGCCCACGTGCGCGGCCAGCCCTTCGGTGAAGCGGTACTTCAGCGCGGCCAGCGCTTCCATGGGGCGCTCCTCGCTGCTCGTCTCCTTCAGGCCCAACGCGCCCGCCAGGGTGGCCTGGGCCGTGAGCTTCTGCGTGAGCGGCACCTCGGCGCCCACCGCGTAGGCGAACTCGTTGCCCACGCGCAGGTTGCGCAGCTGCTCCTCGCGGCGCACGTTGAAGCCCACGTTGGCGAGCAGGCGGACCGCGGCGGTGGCCCACTCCGCCACGAAGCGGGGCTGGAACGTCACCGAGTCCGAGCCCAGGAACTTCGAGCCACCCCCGGAGGGCAGGGTGAGGGGCGCCGTCACCGCCAGGTGGATGCCGCTGTCGGTGGAGAGCAGGCGGACCTTGGGCACCAGCCGCAGGTCACCCACGCCCGTGGTCCCCACGCCGTTCGCCAGGTCCGGGGCCACGGCGGCGGCCGGCTCGGACGTCGTGTGGGAGATGGGCAGGGCGAAGCCAATCTCCACCCGGTCGAACAGGGAGATGGCGCCCATCAGGTCCAGCGTGAGCTGGCTGTCCACGATGCGGGACAGGAACCGGTCCGCTCGCGGATCCACGAGGTTGAGCGGGTCGTTCGCGTAGTTGAGCGACGCGCCCAGGTTCCAGGACAGGTGCGGCGCGATGCGCGCGCCGTGCATGCCGAGCACGTCATAGGCGCCCGGAGCCGGCTTGTACTGCTGCACGTCAATGGCCTGCGACGCCGCGGGCTGCGCGCTGGCGGTGGCCGAGGCCACCAGCAACAGCGGAGCGACGAGCCGTGTCACGCGGCGGAGGAGGCTGCGCGGTGCGGACGGTGTGAAATCGAGAAGGTGCATGGAGGGTCGAGGCTGGGAGGGGCCCCGTCGAGGAGCCGCGAAGGTTGTCACCGGCGGATGACCGACTCAAGAAACGATGAGCAGGAGCATCCGCCGGGGTCGTGACAGTGCAGGGGCGATGAATCAGGCGGCCTTGGCTGGGGGGCTCCCCGTGCGGCGCAGGCGGCGCAGCAGGGGCAGGGCGAGGAGCCACAGCGCCAGCGGAGCGAGGGTGCCCGCGCCGCTCGTGCTGCAGCCGTGGCCGGCGACGGTGAAGTCGTCGTTGGCGTCCAGCGGGTTCGTCCCGCCGGAGACTTCCTCGCCATCGCTGGCCCCGCCGCCGTCCGTGTCGGCGTTGTTCGGGTCCGTTTCGCCGGAGTCGAGCGCGCCGTTGTGGTTGGCGTCCTCCGCGCCGTCCGTCAGGCCGTCGCCGTCCGTGTCGGGGTTGAGCGGGTCGGTGGGGTTGGAGCCACGCACCTCCACGCCGTCCATCAGGCCGTCATCGTCCGTGTCCGGGTTGTTGGGGTCGGTCTCCGAGGCGTCGACGCGGCCGTCGTGGTTGGCGTCCTCCTCGCCGTCGCTCAGGCCGTCACCATCCGTGTCCGGGTTCTTCGGGTCGGTGGTGGTGCTCGGGTCCGCGTCCGGACGGAAGTTGGGCGAGCTGCGGTCCGTGTCCGCCGGAGCGCTCTCCAGCGTCACGCCCATCTCCGTGCCGTCCAGGATGCCGTCGTTGTCGCTGTCCGGGTCCAGCGCGTCGATGAGGCCGTCACCATCCGTGTCGGTGATGCCGTCGATGCCGTCTGGCACACCGTCGGAGTCACTGTCCGCGTTGCGCGGGTCCAGGCCCAGCGCGATTTCCGTCGCGTCGTCGATGCCGTCCAGGTCGGAGTCGGTGTCGTCCGCGGCCAGCAGCGGATCCGTCTCGCCCGGGTCCACCCGGCCGTTGTGGTTGGCGTCCTCGATGCCGTCCCACACGCTGCCGTGGTCCGTGTCCCGGTTGAGCGGGTCCGTCGTTGTCGCCGGGTCCGCGTCCGCCACGAAGCGCGTCATGTCGGTGTCGGTGCCCTGGGGCTCGGAGAGGCCGAGCTCCAGACCGTCGGAGAGCAGGTCGCCGTCGGTGTCCCAGTTGTTCGGGTCCGTCTCACCCTCGTCGACGATGCCGTCGTGGTTGGCGTCCTCGTTGCCGTCCAGGAGGCCGTCGTCGTCCGTGTCGTCGTCGAGCGGATCCGTCCCCGCGACATGCACCTCGATGCCGTCCGGCAGGCCGTCGCCGTCCGTGTCGGGATTGTTCGGGTCGGTGCCCAGCGCAATCTCCTCGGCGTCCGTGAGGCCGTCGTTGTCCGCGTCCGCGGTGACCACCCAGGTGTAGGTGGCCGGCGTGTCGTCCAAGTTGCCCGCCGCGTCGATGGCGCGCACGTGGAGGGTGTGCGTGCCCAGCGCCAGGTCGCTGAAGGTGACCGGGTCGGTGCACGGCGCATAGGCCGCGCCGTCCAGGCTGCACTCGTAGGTGACGTTCGGCTCCGAGGCGTCGAAGTCGAACGTGGCCGCGGCAGGAGCCTCGGTCAGCGGCGGGCCGCTGGCGATGAAGGTGTCCGGTGCCGTGGTGTCCACCGTCCAGGTGTGGCTGGCCGGCGTCGGGTCCACATTGCCGTCCGCATCCCGGGCGCGGACCTGCAGCTCGTGCTCGCCGTCGGCCAGGCCGGTCAGCTCGGCCGGGGTGTCGCAGGCGGAGAAGGGCGCGCCGTCCAGGCTGCACTCGTACGTCACCGGCGACTCATCCGAGGCGAACGCGAAGGTGGCCGTCGCGGAGGCGCTGAGCAGCGGAGGCGTCTGGGTGAAGGACGTCTCGGGCGGCTCCGCGTCCACGGTGAAGGTGTGGCTCACCGGCTCGCTGGTGTTGTCCGCCGCGTCCGTCGCGGTGACGGAGACGGTGTGCGTCCCCTCCGCGAGCGGCGTGTTGACGGGGAGCGTCCACTGGCCGGAGCCGTCCGCCTCGACCGTGCCCACGGTGTTGCCGTTGACGACGACCACCACCGTGCTGTTCGGCTCCGCGGTGCCGGCGTACGTCACCGTCGCGGTGTCGAGCACCTCGCCGCTGGCGGGGAAGGTGATGGCCACCGCGGGAGCCGCCGTGTCCACCTCCCAGTCGTGCGTGGCCGGCGTCGCGTCCACGTTGCCCGCGGCGTCCACCGCGCGCACCGCCAGGGTGTGGTTGCCGTCCGCCAGCGGACCGAACTGCGCCTGCGCCGAGCACGCCGTGAAGGCGGCGCCGTCCAGGCTGCACTCGTACGTCACCGGGGACTCGTTCGACGAGAAGACGAAGGCCGCGGTGGTCGCGTTCGTCAGCGCCTCCGGGCCACTGTCGATGGCCGTGTCCGGCGCCGTGGTGTCCACCGTGAAGGTGACGCTCGCCGGGCCACTGACGTTGCCCGCCGTGTCCGTCGCCGTGACAACGGCGGTGTACGTGTCATCTCCCAGCGTCACCGGCGGGGAGAACGTCCAATTGCCGGAGCCGTCCACGGTGATGGGGCCGTAGGTCGTTCCATCCACCGTCACGTGGACGGTGGCGGCGCCCGGCGCGGAGCCGGTGAGCGTCACGGCGCCGCTGTCCAGCACCGCGCCCGGGGCCGGCGACGCGATGACCGGCACGGACGGCGGCGTCACGTCCACCGTCCAGATGTAGCTGGCGGGCGAGCTGTCCACGTTACCCGCGGCGTCCACCGCGCGCACCAGGAGCGCGTGCTCACCTTCCACGAAGCCCGCGAAGGTGATCGGGGTGGTGCAGGCCGCGTACGTCGCGCCGTCCACGCTGCACTCGAAGGTGGCGCCGGGCTCGTTGGCCGCGAACTCGAACGTCGCGGACGTCGCGTTCGTGGGCGAGGTGGGGCCAGACACGACGAGGGTGTCGGGCTCCACCGTGTCCACGGTCCACGCGTGCTCGGCGGGGGTCGGGTCCACGTTGCCCGCGGCGTCCACCGCGCGCACAAGGAAGAGGTGCTCGCCGTCCGTCAGGCCGGAGTACGTCACCGGCGAAGCGCAGGGGGCGAAGGACGCGCCGTCCATGCTGCACTCGTAGCCCACGGCACCGCCTTCGGCGCGCAGCTCGAAGGTGGCGGACGTCTGGCGCGTGATGGTGGCTGGCGCGGCGTCGATGAACGTCTCAGGCCCCGTCAGGTCGATGACGAAGGCGTGGGGCACCGGCTGGGAGGTGTTCCCCGCCGCGTCCACGCTGGTGGCGGTGACAGTGATGGGGCCCTCGGCCTGCGCGTCCGGCAGGGTGAAGGTCCACTCGCCGTTCTCGTCCACCAGGATGGGGCCGTAGGTGGCGACGCCGACCTCCAGGTAGATGTTGCTCCCCGCATCACCGGTGCCGGTGAGGGTCGGCGTCGCGGTGCCCACCTCGGTGCCGCTCGGCGGCGAGACGATGGCCGGCGTCGCGGGCGCAGTCAGGTCCACCGTCCACGCGTAGGCCGCGGGCGTCGGGTCCACGGTGCCCAGGGCATTCACGGCGCGGACCGCCAGGGTGTGGCTGCCCTCCGCCAGGCCGCTGAAGCTCGCGGGGCTGGTGCAGGACGCGAAGGCCGCGCCGTCCAGGCTGCACTCGAAGCCGACGCCGCCGTTCTCCGTGCGGAGCACGAAGCTGGCCGACGTCTCACGGGTGAAGGTGGCGGGGCCAGAGTCAATGAAGGTCTCCGGCGTGGACAGGTCGATGGAGAAGTCGTGCGACGTCGTTTCACTGGTGTTGCCCGCCGCGTCCGTCGCGCTGGCCTCCACCGTGTGCGCGCCCTCGTCGAGGGCGTCTGGGCTGGGCAGGCTCCAGTTGCCGTCGCCATCCGCCGTCACCGTTCCGATGACTTCGCCGTCCACCGTCACCGTCACCTGCGCGTAGGGCTCGGTGGTGCCCTCGAAGACGGGCGTCGCCGTGGCGATGGTGCTGTCATCGGCGGGCGTGGTGATTTCCGGGGCGTCCGGCGCCACCGTGTCCACGGTGAAGGTGGTGGGCGCGCTCGGGTCGCTCACGTTCCCCGCGGCATCGGTGGCCGTTGCCGTGACGGTGTGCTCCCCCTGTCCCAGCGCGACGGGCGGGGTGAAGGTCCAGTCACCGTTCACGTCGACGGGGACCGTTCCCAGGACTTCGCCGTCCACCGTCACCGTCACGAGGGTGCCGGGCGTCGCCGTGCCCGAGATGACGGGCTGCTGCGTGGGCACCGACACTCCGTTGGCGGGGGCGTCGATTTCAGGCGCGTCCGGCGCGGTGGTGTCCACCGTCCAGGCGTGCGTGGCGGGAGTCGGGTCCGCGTTGCCGGCCGCATCCACCGCGCGCACGGCCAGCGTGTGGTCGCCTTCCGACAGGCCCGTGAAGGTCTGTGGGTTCGAGCAGGCGCTGAAGGCCGCGCCATCCAGAGAGCACTCGTAGGTCACCGGATCCGAATCGCTGGAGAAGCCGAACGTGGCGGAGGTGGCGTTGGTGATGGCGGCGGGGGCGGTGGTGATGGAGGTGCCGGGCGGGGTGGTGTCCACCGTCCAGGTCCGCGTCGCAGGCGTCGGGTCCACGTTGCCCGCGGCGTCCACCGCGCGCACCGTCAGGGTGTGGCTGCCATCCGGCAGGCCGTCGAACGCCGCCGGGTTGGCGCAAGGCGCGTAGGTCGCGCCGTTCAGCGAGCACTCATACGTCACCCCAGCTTCCGAGGCGCTGAAGGTGAAGCTGGCGTTGTCGCTGTTCGTCAGGCCGGACGGGCCGCTGACGATGGTCGTCTCCGGCGCGCTGGTGTCCACGGTCCACGTGTACGTGGCGGGCGTCGGGTCCACGTTGCCCACGGCGTCACGGGCACGCACGGCCAGGGTGTGCTCGCCGTCCTGGAGACCCATGAATGTCGCCGGGTCGTTGCAAGCGGCGAAGGGCGCGCTGTCCAGCGAGCACTCATACGTCACCGGGCTCTCATTGGAGCTGAAGTCGAAGGCGGCCGTGGCCGAGTTCGACATGAGCGCCGGGGTGCTGGCGAAGGACGTGTCGGGCGCGGTGGTATCCACCGTCCAGGTCCAGGTGGCGGGCGTCGGGTCCACGTTGCCCGATTCATCCACCGCGCGCACCGCGAAGGTGTGCTCACCGTCCGCGAGCCCCGTCAGCGACACCGGGCTGGTGCAGGCGGCGAAGGGCGCGCCGTCGAGCGAGCACTCGAAGGTGGCGGGCGTCTCGTCCGCGGTGAAGCTGAACGTGGCGTGGGTGTCCGCCGTCGTTCCGGTGGGTCCACCCGACAGGGTGGTGTCCGGCGCGGCCGTGTCGATGGTCCACGCGTAGACGGCAGGCGTCGGGTCCACGTTGCCGGCGGTATCCACGGCGCGGACCTGGAGCGTGTGGTAGCCCTGCGCCAGTGCCGGGAAGGTCACCGGGTTGGTGCAGGCCGTGAACAGCACCGCGCCGTCCAGCCGGCACTCGTACGTCACGTCGCTCTCATTGGAGCTGAAGTCGAAGGTGGCGTCCGCCGAGTTGGACAGCAGGGGCGGCGTGATGGCGAAGGACGTCTCCGGCGCCACCGTGTCCACGGTCCACGTCCGGGTGGCGGGCGTCGCATCGATGTTCCCGGCGGCGTCGCGAGCGCGCACCGCGAAGGTGTGGCTGCCCTGGGACAGATTGCTGTAGGCAGCGGGAGAGGTGCAGGCGGTGAAGGCCGCGCCGTCGAGGCTGCACTCGTAGGTGACGGGGCTCTCGTTGGCATTGAAGGCGAACGACGCGTCGGCCGAGTTCGTCATGCCCGAGGGACCGCTGACGATGGTGGTGTCAGGGGCCGTGGTGTCCACGCTCCAGGTCCGCGTGGCCGGCGTCGCGTCGACGTTGCCGGCGGCGTCACGGGCGCGCACGGAGAAGGTGTGGCTACCGTCGACCAGGTTCGTGAAGGCCGCGGGGGAGGTGCACGCCGTGAAGGCCGCGCCGTCCAGGCTGCACTCGTAGGTGACGGGGCTCTCACTGGCGTTGAAGGTGAACGTCGCGTTGGCGGAGTTCGTCGTCCCCGAGGGGCCGCTGACGATGCTGGTGTCCGGCGCCACCGTGTCCACGGTCCAGCTTCGGCTGGCAGGGGTCGGGTCGATGTTGCCCGCGGCGTCCACCGCGCGAACCTGCAGGGTGTGGCTACCCTGCGCCAGCCCTGGGAAGGTCACCGGGTCCGTGCAGGCGGTGAAGGGCGCGCCGTTCAGGGCGCACTGGTACGTCACGCCGCTCTCATTGGAGCCGAAGTCGAACGTGGCGCTGGCGGAGTTCGTCAGGCCGGACGGGCCGCTGACGATGGTGGTGTCCGGCGCCACCGTGTCCACGGTCCACGCGCGGGTGGCGGGCGTCGGGTCCACGTTGCCGCCCGCGTCCCGGGCGCGCACCGCCAGGGTGTGGTTGCCCTGGGACAGGTTGCTGTAGGCGGCAGGCGTGGTGCACGCCGTGAAGGCGGCGCCATCCAGGCTGCACTCATAGGTGACGGGGCTCTCGTTGGAGGCGAAGGTGAACGCCGCGCTGGTGGAGGTCACCGCGCCGGTGGGCCCGGTGAGGATGCTCGTGTCCGGGGCGACGGTGTCGACGGTGAAGATCACCTGCGTGGCCGGGCCGACGTTGCCGGCCGGGTCGGTGGCCGTCACGGAGGCGGTGTGGGTGCCTTCGGGCAGCGTCGAGCTGGTGGTGCAGGACCAGGCGCCGGTCGTCGGATGGGCCGTGGCGGAGCAGACCTCGACGCCGTTGACCACCACGCGCACGGTGCTGCCGGGCTCGGCGGTGCCGGAGAAGACGGGCGCGTTCGTCGCCACGGTGCTGCCGGGCGCGGGGGCCGTCACGATGGGCGCGTCGGGGACGGACACGACGATGGTCGTCGGACCGGTGGTGCTGGGGGACGGGGAGCTGGTCGCGGAGCTGGCGGGCGCGCCGCGCTCACCCTCGGCGGTGATGGTGGCCTGGTTGGCGACGACGCCCGAGGCATCCGGCGCCACCACGGCGCGGAAGCGGATGCTGGTGCTCTCTTGAAGCTGGAGGCTGCCGCCCAGCGTGGCCGTCGCGCCGGTGCCCAGGCGGACGGTGATGACGCCCGTGGGGCTGACCTCGCCCACGTCGTCTCCCGCGATGTCGGTCAGCGCGCCCGCGTTGGGGCCGGAGACAATCTCCAACGTGCCAGGCACGTAGGTGAGCTGGGAGGGAAGCGGATCCCTGAGGATGGTCTCGATGCTGACGTCGTCACCGGTGTTGGTGGTGACGATGGTGTATTCAATAAGGTCGCCGCCGCGCAGAGAGCCGTCCGCGCGGGGATTCACGGGCGTCGCAGTCTTGTACGTGTTGGTGAAGTCCGGCCGCAGCGTGGCGATGGACGTCGCGAAGGCGCCCAGGATGTAGGAGTCACCCGAGGACGTCGCCGTCACGGTCATGGACGTGGCGCCACCGGAGACGCGGTTGGTGATGTCCACCACGTCCATGTCCACACCGGACATGCTCGCCTGCGCACCCGTCAACCGGGGCAGGTCGTCCGCGTGCGTGGACGGGCTGCCGAGCACCGAGCGCGTGCTGTTGAAGAAGTTGTTCGCGGGGTTGGCGCCATCGGAGATGGCCACGCCATTGACGCGGAACTGGTCGCCGGTGCGCGTGGCGTCGCCTTCGAAGGCCAGCACGCCCAGCTTGGCGTCGAAACCCGACGTCGGGACATTGAAGCCGGACAGCGTCACCGTCTGGGGATTGCCGTTGCTGACGTAGTCCATGCCGTCGAACAGCGTCAGGTTGCGGATGGGCGAATCCGGGTGCCGGTAGAAGACGACCAGCGCCCACGCGCTGAAGGTGTCCGTGTTGTTGAGGTTGGCGATGGGCGCTGCGTCCACGTCGCTGACCTCGTAGACGCCCGTGCCGTGGGCGGCGACCAGGGCGGTGACGTCCGCGGAGGACTCGTAGATGAACCGGCCATTCGGAGCGTATTGATGGGTGACGTCCGCCGTCAGCATCTGGGAGAACGCACCCGGCCGGCTGAACTCCGCG
The DNA here is from genome assembly GCA_046520405.1 of Myxococcus sp. 1LA. GTDB lineage: Bacteria > Myxococcota > Myxococcia > Myxococcales > Myxococcaceae > Myxococcus. The sequence continues at coordinate 32,296 of JBKGHI010000014.1, read as the reverse complement.
CTGGTGTCTGGCGTGCGGTTGCTCGTCGACGTGGACAGGTGTGCCGCCCAGTACAGGCGCGCGTACGTCACGATGGCGCCCGCGGGAACCTGCAGCGAGGCCCGGCTCCGGGCCTGGGTGGCCGTCACGGACGTGTTCGCGAAGGCCACTCCCGACTCGATGGTCCAATACACGTCCACGGCGTCATCCGACGTGTTCGAGCCGCAGCTCCCCACGGAGCCCACCAGGGGACCGGGGACGCTGTTGGCGCAGTCCTGGGCCAGCGTGTTGCCAACCATCAGGATGTCGCCGCGCTGGTCCGCGGTGTGGCGCATGACGGGGGCCGCCGCCGCCTGCGTAACGGCTATGGCCACCAGGAGGGCAAGCGCCCAGGGCAGACGCGCCGTCTGTCTTCCGGCGCGGCGTGAGGAAGGGGATGACATGGATTGACCAGGGGGGATGGAAAGGGAGGGCGCGCCGGGGAGGTCACAAGCCACCTGGCGCTGCGTGACAGAAGTCCGGGATTCGATGGGGGGCTCGGAATCCCAGACAGCCGTCTGTCGCCGGGAGGAAGGCTCGTAGGGGGAGGGCGCTCGCTCAGTCACGCTGGGGTGCAAGAGCAACCCGGGTGCCAACGTGAAACAGCGAATTCACAATCGCGTTGTCTGCGTTTGAAGCGGGCCTGGAACGCGACAGCGTGGTGGTTGTCCGAACGCTGGATCCGGTTTCTGGAATCCGGATACTCGCGCCCCGTTGACGGTGGGCAGGCGGGCGAAATGGAAGTCTGGGATTGCTGATTTGTGTCTGGGAATCAGCGCGACGCGTCGTCGCGCGGAGCCTGGGCGCACCCGTACGCAACGGCAGGGGCGCGGACTACCCCGCGGCGGCGGCGAGCAGGCGCGAGACATGCTCGGCCAGGGCGGGCAGCGGCTGCGGCTTGGGCAGCACCAGGTCCACGCCCAGGGACTGGGCGCGGTCGCTGATTTCCTGGGAGGCGAACGCCGTCAAAAGGACGATGCGCGTCTGGGGCGCGTAGCGGCGCACGAAGTCCGCCAGCATCAGCCCTTCCTCGGAAAGCGTTCCGCTCAGCCGCAAGTCACTGATGACCACGTCGTAGCGGCCGGTGGTCATCAGGTCCAACGCTTCATCCAGCGCGCCCGCCGAGTCCACGCGGTAGCCAGCCCCGGAGAAGAACTGGCCCAGCACCCAGCAAAGGGAAGACTCGTCATCGACGATCAGGATGTTCTGGGCCACGGAGCCGGCCCTCAAGCAAGCTCAGGGCCAGGGACGGGCTAGTCTCGGTTCCAAGTAAATTCCGGTGCTTGCTCCGAGACGGTGCTGCCGTTTCGCACGCTGCGTCCAGGCTACGGATCCGGTTTCTGGAATCCGGACCGGTTGATGCCCAGGCGCTTCAGCCGCTCATAGAGGGAGGAGCGGGGGATGCCGAGCCGCGCGGCGGCGCGCTCCACGTGGCCGTGCTCGCGGCGGAGGATGCGCTCGATGTGGCGGCGCTCCAGCTCCTCCAGGGTGAGGTTGTCGTCGGCGTCCGAGGCGGCCTCGCCGGCGCTGGCCTCGAAGCGCAGGTCTCCTCGGGACAACGGCCCGCCCCCGGACAGCAGGACGGCGCGCTCCAGCACGTTGCGCAGCTCGCGGATGTTGCCGGGCCAGGCGTAGCGGGTGAGGGCGGCCTCCGCGTCGGGTTGCAGCCCCACGCTGCCGCGGCCACGCAGCGCGCCCATCTCCGCCAGGAAGTGGTGCGCGAGCCCGACGATGTCCTCGGGCCGCTCACGCAGCGGGGCACGTGGAGGATGAGCGTGCTGACGCGGAAGTAGAGGTCGCTGCGGAAGCGCTTCTCCCGGGCGGCCGCGCCCAGGTCCTGGTGCGTGGCCGCGATGAGCCGCACGTCCACGCGGCGGTCCCTCACGTCCCCCAGCCGCCGGAACCGCTTCTCCTCCAGCACCTTCAGCAGCTTGGGCTGGACGGCCGAGTCCATGTCGCCAATCTCATCCAGGAACAGGGTGCCCCGGTCGGCGACCTCCAGCAGGCCCTGCTTGGCGGCCACCGCGCCGGTGAAGGCGCCTTTCTCGTGACCGAACAACTCCGAGTCGAGCAGGTCCTTGGAGAGCGCCGCGCAGTTGAGGTCCACGAAGGGCGCGTCCTTGCGCGGGCCGCCTTCGTGCAGCCAGCGCGCGAGCACGCTCTTGCCGCTGCCCGTCTCGCCGGTGATGAGCACCGGGCTGTCGCTTTCGATGATGCGCTCGGCCTGCGCCTGGAGCGCGCGGATGGCGGCGCTGGAGCCCACGAAGGGCTCCACCGCCCCACGGGAGGCGCGCGACCGCTCCGCCAGCAGCCGCTGCCGCTCCCGCCGCTGCGCCACCAGCCGGTCCAACACCACCTTGAGGACGGCCAGCTCCACCGGCTTGGTGAGGAACTGCTCGGCGCCTTCCTTCACCGCCTGGACGGCCAGCTCGATGGAGCCATGGCCGGTGAGCACCACCAGGGGCACCGAGGCGTCAATCTCCTTGAGCCGCGGCAGCAGCTCCAGCGCGGTGCCATCCGTGAGCCGGTAGTCCACCACCGCCACGTCCGGACGCGTGGTGCGGAATGCCTCCTGCGCTTCGGCGAGGCTGGTGGCCTCGTCCACGTCGAACCCGTGGGCGGTGAGGAAGCCCCGCATGCCAAGTCGGATGCCGGGCTCGTCGTCCACGAGGAGGATTCGGGTACGCGTCATGAAGCCAGTGAGTCTACGTGTTGCGTTGATACACGCGAAGAAACAGATGGAAGCAGCAGTGTGACTTCCGCCCCGCCCTCCGGGTGATTGCGCAGGCGGATGACACCCTGGTGCTCCTCCAGGATGCGCTGGACGATGGACAGCCCCAGCCCCGTGCCGCCGCGCCGCTTGCTGAAGAAGGGCTCGAAGACATGGGGCATGTCCTCCTCGCGGAAGCCCGGCCCGCCGTCGCGCACGGTGCACCGCACCCACGCCCGGCCCGCCTCCTCGACCTCTTCCGTGGCCACATGCACCGCGCCGCCGGAGGGGGAATGTTGCACCGCGTTCTCCACCACGTTGCGGAAGACATGAAACAAGCGCCGGGCGTCCATCCGGACGCGGGGCAGCTCGGCCGCCAGGGCCCGGTCCACCGTCACACCCGCGCGCTCACTCGCCAATGCGCACGCTGAGAGCGCGTCCGTGATGACTGGGAGCACGGGGCCTTCCACCCATTCGCCCCGGGTGGGGCGGCCGTACTCGAAGAGCTCCTGGGTGAGGTGGTTGAGCCGCTTCACCTCGCCGCGCAGGACGTCCACGTAGGGCTTGAGCTCCGCGCGCGTGCCGAAGGTGGCCTCTACCGCGTCCACCACCGCGGAGATGGAGAAGAGCGGGTTGCGGACCTCGTGGGCCACGCCCGCGACGATGGCGCCCATGGCGGCCATCGTCTCGCTGCGCCGCAGGCTGGCCTGGAGCTCCAGGAGGCGCGTCACCTCGATGGCCACCAGGATGATGCGGGAGTCCTCGCCAACGGCTTCGTCCACCCAGGTCGCGGAGACCTCCCACGTGCGGCGAGACACCGGGTCCCCCAGCTCGCGGGTGGCGCTGGCGTGGGTGCGGCGCAGCTCCTCCACCAGCGGCAGCGCGTGGGACCAGGGTGGGGCGCTGGCCGCGGTGAACAAGGGTTGGCCGGACGGGTCCATGCCGTCGAACAGCGCGATGGCGGCGGCGTTGAGGCGCTGCACGGTGCCCTCCGCGCCCAGCACCATCAGCGGCGAGGACACCGCGTCGAAGGTGCGGCGCCACTCCTGGGCGGAGCGGCGGAAGCTGTCATGGAGCCGCTGGCGCAGGTCGTCCGCGAGGCGCCGGTCGGTGATGTCGGTGACGACGCAGCCCACGTGCAGCTCGCCCTGCGCATCCAGGCCGGAGGCCGCGGCGCGGCTGCGCACCCAGCGCACGCGGCCGTCGGCGCAGATGAGGCGGTGCTCCAGCTCCGCCTCCGCGCCGGGCGCCAGGCCTTCGATGCTGGCGCGGTAGCGGGCGCGGTCCTCCGGATGAATCATCTCCGCCCACAGCGGCGGAGGGCCGCCACCCGGCGCGAGCTGGACGAACGCGGCGGCGGCATAGCCGGTGGTGCGCTCGATGACGGGGGTGCAGTAGAAGTCGCGCAGCCGGCCGCCGCGCAGCTTGCCGCCCCACAGGTAGTCCGGCAGCGAACGCGTGAGCACGTCCAGCCGGCCTTCATGCTCCTGGAGGCTCTTCTCGGCGCGCATGCGTTCGGTGAGCTCGGACAGCGCGGCGATGACGCCCAGCACCTCGCCATTCGTGCCGCACACGCGCAGGTAGCTGCCGAACCAGTAGCGGCTCTCACCGGGGGCCGCGGGAGTCTCCACCTGGAGCAGGGTGTCCTGGATGGAGGCGCCCGTGTTGAGCGCCAGTTGGAGGCGCGGAGCGATGAGCGTGCCCAGGTCGGGCATCACCTCGGTGACGTGCCGGCCCAGGTGGCTCTCCGCGGGCAGGCCATGCATCGCCGCCAGGGCCGTGTTGACGTGGACGTAACGCAGCTCGCGGTCGAAGAAGGCGAAGCCCACGGGCGTGACGTCCATGACGGCTTCGCGCAGGGCGCTGGCGTCATCCGCGCTGCGCAAGGCGGCATCCCGCGCGCGGTGGGCGCGCTCGCGGGTGCGCAGGAGCATCAGCGCCAGGGTGCCGCTGATGAGCAGTCCCACGGCGGCGGTGAGCATGATGCGCGCCGGGGTGCTCACGGCCCCGGAGTAGCTCCAGACCCCCTCGACGGCCGCGGAGAGAGTGGTGGCCACGAGGACGGCCATCAACAACTGTCGACGGGAAGGGGAGTCGTGCATGCGGTGGGCTGCGGGCGCGGGAGCTTAACCGCATTCCTCGCCGGGACGAGGGCCTCGCGGGCAAGGAGCGCCACCTTGAAGGTGTGGCGGGCAGGAGGCCGGGCGCGAGGATTTCCGCATCCGGATTTTCGGGACCTGCGACTAGATTGCCCCCGCCAACCTGGATGCCCTCACCTGAGATGCCGGTCCCATCATGACCCTGGCAGTCCCCCTGCTCGTCGACGAAGCGCCGCGGACGTCCCTTCCCACCTCGCACCCCAACGCACCCGTCGAGCCGGAGGCCTTCGCGCAGGACCTCCAGGCGCTCAAGCAGGAGCTGGAGTCCTCGCTGGGCGAAGCGGACCTGGCGCACGCCAGGAAGATTGAACGCTGGGGCCGCGCCTGCTCCCTGCTTGGCTACGCCACCGCGTGGCTGATGCCCAACCCCGTGTCCGCGCTGCTCATCGCGCAGGGCAATACGGCGCGTTGGACGATGATGGCCCACCACGTCACGCACCGGGGCTACGACAAGGTGCCGGGCGTGCCGGCGCATTACACGGGCAAGCGCTTCGCCACCGGGTGGCGCCGCTTCCTGGACTGGCCGGACTGGATTCATCCCCAGGCGTGGCGGCACGAGCACAACGTGTTGCACCACGGGCACACCGGTGAGACGGCGGACCCGGACCTGGTGGAGATGAACACGGAGTGGCTGCGCCAGTCGCGCATGCCGCTGCTGCTCAAGTACGCCATCGTGGCCTTCTTCGCCTGCACTTGGAAGGTGACGTACTACGCGCCCAACACCTTCCTGGAGTGGCGGCGTTTCGAGCGCAAGCGCGCGGGGGGAGTCGAGGAGTCGGGCACGCCGTCCCTCATCACCGCGTTCAACCCGCTCTCCTCCGAGGGCCGCGCCTTCTGGTGGACGTGCCTGCTGCCCTACGCCGGCCTGCGCTTCGTGCTGCTGCCCGCGCTCTTCGCGCCGCTGGGCACGTGGGCCGTCGTCAGCGTGTTCGCCAACAGCGTCCTGGCGGAGGTGCTGACCAACATCCAGAGCTTCGTGCTCATCGCGCCCAACCACGCGGGAGACGACCTCTACCGCTTCGAGGGCCGGGCGCGCAGCGGCGCGGAGTTCTCCGTGCGGCAGGTGGTGGGGTCGGTGAACTACGCCACCGGCAATGACGTGGTGGACTTCCTCCACGGCTGGTTGAACTACCAGATTGAGCACCACCTCTGGCCCAGCCTGCCCATGACGCGTTACCGGGAGGCGCAGCCCAAGGTGAAGGCCCTGTGTGAGAAGCACGGCGTGCCCTACGCGCAGGAGGGCGTCTTCCGCCGCGTGAAGCGGCTGGTGGACATCATGGTGGGGCGGACGTCGATGCGCGCGTGGAACCCGGCCCCGCGCGCCTGAGTCCCTCGCCGCGCCCGGTTCAGGCGGAGGGCCGCGGCGCGTCCGGGGCCTGTTGCTCCCGGACCGCTTGCGCGAGCAGTGCGCGCACCTCGTCATCCTCCGTCTGCGCGAAGTCGCGGTACCACAGGCCCACGGAGTAGAAGGGCTCGGGCATCTGGACGCAGATGACCTCGTCCGCCACCTGGGCCAGGCTCTGACACGACTCCTCCGCGGCCACGGGCACGGCGACGATGATGGATGCGGGCCCCTGGATGCGCAGCGCCGCCACGGCCGCGCGCATCGTCGTTCCAGTGGCCAGCCCATCATCCACCAGGATGACGGTGCGGCCGCGCACGTCGGGAGGAGGGCGGCCCTCGCGGTAGCTCTGCTCACGCCGCTGGAGCTCCAGCGACTCCCGCCGGGTCGCGTCTTCAATCTGTTCGCGGTGGATGTTGAGCTCGTCCACGACCTCGCGGTTCAGGACGCGGACACCGCCAGAGGCGATGGCGCCCATGGCCAGCTCCTCGTGGCCAGGGGTGCCGAGCTTGCGCACGAGGAAGACGTCCAGGGGGACGCCCAGCGCCCGGGCGACCTCGGCGCCCACGGGCACGCCGCCCCGGGGCAGGGCCAGCACCAGCGTGCCGGGTTGTCGCGCATGGCGGCGCAGCCGGTCCGCGAGCACGCGGCCTCCCTCATAGCGGTCCTGGAATTCGGGCTCATACATGCCGCCGCTCCTCGCCGCTCCCCGGAGTGGAACGGACACCCTTCACGAGAAAGCTGGCCACGCCGGTGGCCTCGCGGAACGGGGCAGCCCGCCGCACGGGCGCAGGGTGCTTGCCTGGATGGGGACGCCGTCCGAAGGCATGCGGTGGAGCAGCAGGCGCCACGGGCGCCCCGCTGCTCGCTCACCGCGACTCACGCGATGATTTCAGGCCGTCCGGGCTGGTTGGGCACGGGCGGATCATGAATGCCCGGCGGTTTGATTTCGGGCGGCTGGGGCGGCTCGATTTCCGGTGGCTGCCGCGTGGGCGGGTCCTTCTTCGGCGGCTCCTGGGGGCCGGGAGGCTCTTGCCCGGGCTTCTTGTCGGGGTTCGGGTCCTTCACGGGCGCGTCAGGCATCGTCGGTACCTCGGGCATGCCGTGTTGCTCCTTTCGAGTTCTCCAGCCCGGAGACAGTGGGCACGCCCGAGCCTGCGGGCACCGTCCCCGTCGCCCAGTCAACGCGAGGACTCCCGGGCCCTGGGCTGCTCGCCTGGTGAGCGGGCTTCCCCCCAACGGACGCGAGCAGGGCAGCCCCTTCCCGTCTGCTGCACCGCGCCATCGGCGCCTTCACGTTCCGTGGAGCGACTTACGACAGCCGAGAGGAGACGAGCGATGAAAGCTGCCCTATGGGGAATCAGTGGCGCGGGGCTGGGGCTGGGGCTGATGTACTGGACGGATCCACGCAGTGGCCGCTGGCGCAGGTCCCACCTTCAGGGGAAGGCCGTCCACGCGGCGCATGAGGCGGGAGGCGCGATGGGCGTGGTGGCCCGGGACCTTTCTCAGCGCTCGCGCGGTGTCTATTTCGAATCACTCCGCAGACTGCACCGGGCACCCGTGGAGGACCTCGTCCTGGAGGAACGTGTGCGCTCGGCCCTGGGCCGCGTGTGCTCGCATCCGGGGGCGATTCGCGTGACGGCCCGGGACGGCATGATCCGGTTGGAAGGGCCCATCCTCCGTGAGGAGCTCCGCCGCGTCCTGCCGCGCGTCGGCAAGGTGCATGGGGTGCATGGGCTGGACAACCAGCTCGTCCCGTACGCGGAAGGCTCGGCGCACCCGGCGCTTCAAGGAGGCATCATGCGCTCTGGTGAATCGAGGCTCTTCTTCCAGGAACATTGGTCTCCGTCCGAGCGGCTCTTCGGCGCCCTGGGAGGCCTGACGTTGACGGCCTGGGGACTGGGGCGCCGGGGTGTATCGGGGGCCTTGGCGGCCCTGGGTGGCTTGGTGCTGAGTACGCGGGCGCTCACGAACCTGGGGATGCGCCGCCTCACCGGGCTGGGCGCGGGCCGGCGGGCCATCACCCTGCACAAGGACATCAACGTCGACGCGCCGGTGGAGGAGGTGTTCGCCTTCTGGAAGGAGATGCAGAACTTCCCCCGGTTCATGACGCACGTGGATGAAGTGATTCCGGGCATCGAGGGCCGGTCGCACTGGAAGGTGCGAGGGCCCGCGGGGCTGCACTTCGAATGGGATGCCGTCGTCACGAAGTTCGTGCCCAACAGGGTGCTGGCCTGGAAGAGCGTGGAGGGCACGGCGGTGGAGAACCTGGGCGTCATCCACTTCGAGTCCACGCCGCGCGGCGGGACGCGGGTGGACATCCGGCTGTCCTACAACCCTCCGGCGGGGGCCATTGGACATGCCTTCGCGAAGCTGCTGGGCGCGGACCCCAAGAAGCAGATGGATGATGACCTGCTGCGCTTCAAGTCGCTGCTGGAGCGGGGACGGGCCACGGGCCGGGAGGCGAAGGTGACGCGCGAGGAGCTCGCGCCCCGGCGAAGGGAGTCGCGGGACACCCTGACGCACTGAGCTGTGCGGGGTCGCTGGGCTCGGACGAAGAAAACGCGCGGAGGATTTGAATGAGAACGCCCCGGGGGCCGTCGTGGCGAACCAGCGCCGCAACTGCCACTGGGGGAGACGCGAAGTGTCACGAGCCTTGGAGCCTGGGCAACAGGGTTGGAGGCGGATGGGGCGCCTCCTGGGAATGGGACTGCTGCTGGGGTGTGGAGAGCGCGCCAGTTCGGAGCCTCCGCCTCCCACGGCATCCCCCGCGGTGGCGCCGACGTACATCGAGGGCGAGCTGCTGGTGAAGTTCCGCGGCGACGTCCAAGCGATGACGCATGCGGCCTCGGCGGCGCTTCCCGGGGCCCAGGTCGTCCACGCGTTTCGCAAGGTGCCGGGCCTTCAGCACGTCCGACTCCCGCCGGGCATGAGCGTCGAACAGGCCCTGGCGCACTACCGCGCGAACCCGCAGGTGGCCTTCGCCGAGCCGAACTACGTGCTCCAGTTCGCGGGCCAGCCCGACGACGCGCGTTGGCGTGAGCAGTGGGGCCTGCACAACACGGGGCAGACGCTGGGCGTGCCGGACGCGGACATCAACGCGCCCGAAGCGTGGGCGCTGACGCGGGCCGGCCCCAGGACGTCGTGGCCGTCATCGACACGGGCGTGGACTTCACGCATCCCGACCTCGCTGGGAGCATGTGGGTCAACCCCGGCGAGATTCCGGGCAACGGCATCGATGACGACGGCAACGGCTATATCGATGACATCCACGGCATCGACGCGGCGGACCCGACGCGAACGGCGCCGCCCATGGACGTCAATGGCCATGGCACGCACGTGGCAGGCATCATCGCGGCGAGCGCGGGCAACCGCGTGGGCGTGGCGGGGGTGAGCCCGGGAGCGAGGTTGCTCGCCTGCAAGTTCGAGAATGCCGAGGGCTACCTGGAGACGGCGACTGCCATTCGCTGCCTGGACTACCTCCTCGACCTGAAGTCGCGCGCGAACCACCCGGTGAACGTCATCGTCGCCAACGCGTCATGGGGCGGCGGAGTGGCGGAGTCGGCCCTGCGGGACGCGCTCACCCGGGCCTCCGCCGCGGGCCTGCTGTTCGTGGCGGGCGCCGGCAACAGCGGCATGGACCTGAGCGAGGGGAGGCGCTTCCTCCCAGCGGACTACCACCTGCCCAACATCATCAGCGTCGGCGCCACGGACGCGAGCGATCGGCGGGCGGACTTCTCGAACACCGGCCGGCAGCGGGTGGACGTCTTCGCGCCTGGCGTTTCCATCCTCAGCACGGTTCCGGGAGGGGGCTACGCGGTCTACAACGGCACCTCCATGGCCGCGCCGCACGTCTCCGGCCTCGTGGCGCTGCTGTATGCCCAGGCACCTGAACGGGACTGGCGCACCGTCCGCAACCTGGTGCTGAGTGGGGGGCAGGAGCTGCCCGCACTGAAGGACCTCAGCGTCACCGGCCGCCGCATCCGCGCCGTTGACGTCGGCGGCGTGGGCTCGATGAGCTGTGAGAACCAGACGGTGACCCGGCGGCTGGAGCCCGCGGGGGAGGTGGTCAAGCTTGATTGGTGGACTCCGGGCGGCAGCAACATGGTGACGCTGTCCGCGCTGAACATCCGCTGTGGTGAAGCCGCGGGCCCCATCACCGTGCAGGTGGGCGCGGATCTGGAAACACGGGTGTTGTTGGATGATGGGCAGGGCGCTGATCTCGTCGCCGGAGACGGTATCGTTACCGCGCAGTGGACCCATCCAGGAACGGGGCCCGTGAAGGTCTCCTTTCCGGAGGGCGACATCTTCACCGTGCTTCCCGCCACCAATCGTCTCGATGTGTGGGACGCGGGTATCTACTGGTTGCCCGAAATCAGTGAGCAGGCGTCCTTCCTCGCGGATGTCTGGGGGGACCGGGGCCCAGGGACCTGGGAGATTCAGTGGGACACGAACTTCACCGGTCGGTTCGTCGCGGAGGCCAGGACGCGCGTCGAGGCGCCCGTGGAGTATGTCTCCGACCCCATCCGCACGCAGGTGCTCTTCGCGCCTCATGCGCTCGAGGCACGCGTCGCCGCGGTGCGCATCGTCGGAACGGATGGTGTTGTCTCGCCGATGCACCAGATCCTCATCAATTACGTGACGGAGTTCCCGTCTCCGGTCGTCCTCCGCGCGAACCCCCTGGTGCCGCAGGTGGGCCATCCTGTCGCCCTGGACGTTTCATTCGTCGCGAGGCTTCTGGAGCGCCCATGGACCTTGGAATGGGATGTGGCCTACGACGGTGAAACCTTCCGCTCCACGGTGTCGGATGAGGTCACGGAAATCGACTCCTCGGGCAGTTGGCAACGAGCGCTCGCGAACGCCTCCCGCCAGCATGTCTTCAACACGCCGGGTGTCCACCGCCTTGCCCTGCGCGTGGTAGGAGCGAACAGGAAGCCCTCGTTCATCAAGACGTGGGGCGCCGAGGTCGTCTGCGGGACACCGTATGTCGAACGGGTGGACGTGGAGCGCGACGGCGTGGTGGAGCCCGTCACCGCGACGCTCCGAGCGGTGGCGCACCCAGGCTGTGACGCCATCCTCCGCTACCACTGGGACTTCGATGCCGACGGCCAGTTCGACGCGGTCACCGAGGAGTCCACCGTCGTCCATGTCTACCGAGGCAACCCCAAGGAGGCGTCCGTCCAACGCGGACGCGTGCGCGTGGAGTCCGCGGCGGGCACGTTCGATCGGGACTTCGAAGTCCCCATCCAGAACGGCGCGCCGACGATTGCCCCCATTCCTTCGCAGCGCGTGACGACCGTGGACGCGATGACGTACCAGGTCGTTGCCGCCGACCCCGCGGGCGACGGGGACGCGCTGACGTACCGGTTGGAGGGGGCGCCTGAGTGGGTCCGCATTGCTCCCACGGGCGTCATGACCTGGCACGCCCCCTTTGGGTGGGCCACGGGGCTCGCGAGCGTGACGTTCGAGGTCGTGGTGAGCGACGACGAGGGCGCTACGGCACGCTCCCCGGTGGAGCTGGTGCCTGCCTACCAACCCCCATCTCTGCCGCCGGCCCAGAAGTCGGGAGGGTGCTCCTCGACCGGAGGCGCGGCGCCCGCGGCCCTGGCCGTCCTGGGCATCCTCCTCAGACGCAAGAGGGAACGGGCCGCCTCGGCGTGACGTCCTGGAGCTTCGAGTGCAAATGGCCTCGGGGCTCCTTGCGTTGACTCGATGACCGGTCTACCATTTTGGTCAATGGTTCATGACCACGTGCCATGTCTCCCCAGCCGCAAGCCCGGCCGCCGTGCCACCGGGCTGCTTGGGGGGACACGGGAGGTCGCGCGGCTCGTCGTCCTGCTCGTCGCGGGCATGGCGCGGGCGGATGATCCGGAGGAGGCGGCTCCGTTCGAGCCCGTCCCCCATGGAAGCGCGTACTCGCTCACCGTGAGTGGCGCCGTGTCGCTGGGGGCCTACGAGGCGGGGTTTCTCGCCTATGCCGCCAGCACGGCCCGCGCGGATGGCGTGGAGCGCATGCGGCTTCTGACGGGGGCTTCGGCCGGCAGCCTCAACGTGCTGCTGGCCGTGCTCGCCGCGTGTGGCGAAGCGACGCCCGGCGGCCCGGCCAGGTCGCTCTTCTGGGAGACATGGATTCCGGTGGGCTATGGCCGGCTCTTCGTTCCGGAGGACGTGACGCCGCTGGGCGTCTTCTCCCGGGCGTGGCTGGAAGCGCAGGCGCTGCGCATCGAGGCGGCGTGGAACCGGGGCCTCACGCCCGAGTGCGACGTGGTGCTGGGCGTGTCCGCCACGCGCGTGGAGCCACGCCTGGTCCACGTGGCGAGCGGGCGCATGGCGTTGCCTCGCATGGAGGAGAAGTTCGCCCTGCGCATCCAGGGGCGTGGCCCTGGCCGGCTTCCTCGCGTGACGAACTACACCACCCCCGGCAGCACACGCCGGGAGCCGCTGCTCGTCACCGACGCGCGCGGCGAGGTGGCGTTCGAGCAGCTCCGCGACCTCGTCCTGGCGTCCATGGCGTTTCCGGTGGCGTTCCCGCCCAAGGCGCTCGCCACCTGCGCGGCGGGGGAGACCGCCCAGCCGGGTGTGTGTCTGGCCAGTGAGGCACACGTAGCGGACTACGTGGACGGCGGCATCTTCGACAACACGCCGCTGCGGCTGGCCGTGGGGCTCGCACGTGACGGGCTCGAGCCTGGGAAGGCTGGCGGTGTTCCGCGCTGGCGTGACGTCCCCGAGCCCGGCGTCAGCCGCTCGCCCACCGACGTCTTCTTCGCCTTCCTCGATCCGGACGCCGCCGAGTACCCGGCCGCGCCCGTGCGGCAGACGCCGCGCGAGGAGCTCCAGCTTCCACAGCTGGTCGGCAGCGTGCTGGCCGCCTTCGTGGACACGGCGCGCTCCAAGGAGCTGGCGTTGCTCCTGGAAGAGGAGCCAGAGATTGCCCGGCGCCTGGCCCTGCCACGGCGGCACTTCCCGGCGGCGGGCGCGCCACTGGCCGCGTTCCTCGGCTTCTTCGAGACGGCCTTTCGCGACTTCGACTTCCACCTGGGGATGTACGACGCGCGAGCCATGTACGCGCAGGCCGCCACGGCGGGCTTCGGGCGCGTCGAGGCGCTCGATGGCACGGCGCCGTCACCCCTGGCCTGCATGAGCGCCGTCTACGACAGCGTGCCGGGGGCGGAGACAGCCTGTGCCAGCGAGCAACTGGCCGACTTCCGGGTGTTGCTCCAGGTGTCGCTCGACCGGCTCTACGCCATCTGTCACGACGCGAAGGAGGCGGGGGCGCGCGGCTGGCGCAACGCGCAGTGTGAACGCGCCGCGGCGGGTGGCGCGCCACCGCGCGTGCCTGGCGTCTCCCCGGTGACGTGGCCGGACTGGCGGCGCGGGGCGCAGGAGTCGGAGCTGGTGCACATCCTGCGGCTGTTGAGCGCCTATGGCTTCCGCTTCACCGACCTGGGTGTTCCTCCGGGGCGTGATGACCTCGCGCTGCTCCGCATCCGGCAGGTGCTGGGGCACGCGGTGCAGCGGCTCGCAGAGGTCCAGCCGGGTGAAGGCTCCGCCGCGGTCGAGTTCGCGGGGAAGCTCGTGGCCGATACCATCGCCTACGAGCCGCCACGAACCTCCCTGCACTTTGTGATGGGACCGACCCTCACCGAGCTGGGCGTGAGCCTTGGCACCGACGCACCGGCGGTCCCTCGCGGGCTGCGGTTGTCAGGAGCGCTGGGGCTGCGCGGATTGCAGCGTGTGTTCTCCTCGGGAGGAGGGGATCACTTCGCGCTGGTCGCGGTCGCGGGCCCCGAGTTCCGGCCGCCCGCATTGCAGGCAGCGCTCGTCCAGGGGCGCTTCGCGTTGCGGGGGGGGTGGCAGTTCAGCACACGGGAGCCTTCGAACAGTGAGGACTGCGGCGCCGCGGGCGTGAGCGCGTGTTCACGGCCCGTGGTGCAGGCCCTGTTGGGCGCGACATTCCTGGAGCGCTTTCGCGTGCAGTTGGTGGGGGAGTGGTACCCGCCCGCCAGGGGGAGCCGGGGGCTGTGGGCCATCGCGCCGGGCATCGGCGTGGAGTTGAGCCCATGAGCCCACGAGGAACGAAGCCCACGGATGGAGACATCCGCGACACACGAGGTGACGGCGTGCCAGACGCTCTTCAGTGTGAACAACCTGCCCCGGAGACGGCGGCGGATGCGGTCCTCTTCGAACGTGACGGCATGCGGGTGACGACCCGAAGCGTGGTGATGCACGGGCGGACATGGGGCCTGGAGCACATCTGCGGCGTGACGGTGTTGTTCCAACGGCCGACGGCTCGCTGGATGCGTGGCTTCGCCGTGCTGGCCGGCGCGCTGGTGTTGTTCGACCTGCTCAAGCGAGGCCCCGTGGCGGCGGCCTTCTCGAATGGCAGCGCGGGCGGGGTGGTGTTCAGTGCGGCGGCGCTCGCGGGCTACGGGGCGCTCGCCTGGCGCGCGCTCCACGCCGAACGTGTCTACATCTGGCTGCACACGCGCTTCAGCTCGCAGATGGTGTATCAGGGCCGCGCCTCGGCGATGACCCGAGCGCTGACCCAGTCGCTTCGCACGGCCGTGCGGCAAAGAGGCATGGACGATGCGTCTCCAGACGCCGCGTGAGAGCGCTTGTTGCGATTGGATGACGGGGATATCAGGTCAGACAATGAGTTCGAGCCCGCGCACCGCCATTCTCGAAGCCGCCGGGGAGGTCTTCGCCCGCTTTGGCTTCAAGAAGGCTTCTGTCGAGGACATCGCCCGCCGCGCCAACGTCGGGAAGGGCAGCATCTACCTGCACTTCGAGAGCAAGGAGGCGCTGTTCGAGGCCTGCGTCCAGGTGGCGCATGAGCAGTCGCTCGCCGAGCTCGAAACCAGCATCCGCGGTGCGTCGACGCCGGACGCCCAGGTCCGGGCCTTCATCGCGTGCAAGGTGCACCAGTGCTTCCGGGGGCCCATGGGCCACCGCATCGAGCTGAACACGCTCTATGAGCTGGGCGCGCAGGCCGCCAACTACGTGCCACGCATGCGGGAGGCCGAAGCCGGGCTTCTGGCTCGCGTGATCGAGGAAGGCGTGGCGAAGGGGGCGTTCACGGTGGCGCAGCCGCGGCAAGTGGCGCAAGGCCTCGTGGAGATCCTCATGATGCTCCCCGTCCGGACGATGACGCTGAAGCCAGACACCCCGGACGATCAGGCCCTGCTTGGCTGTTTCGAGGTGTTCATCCGCGGCCTCTCGGCCTCCGCCGTAAACGACGTACCGAACCCGCCCTGATGGTCCACCCGCACATGGGCGCCCCAGGTTTTCGCATGTCCGGCACTGACCGGAAGACTGTTTCAGTCATTCGGCCTCGGAGGTCCATGTCACTGCCACTTCGTCTCGTTGTGGTGCTTCACGCGCTTGGGGGTTCGAGCGAGGCCTGGGCCCGGGACGATGAGCCCCTGGGCGGCGCGGCGCCAGCGCTCGTCGGAGGGATGGTCAGGGGCGCGGCGGCGCCTCCCATGCTGCCGACGGGCCCTATCGAGCGCATCGAAATCCAGGGGAACACCCGCACGCGGGACTCCGTCATCCGCCAGGCGATGCGCCTGGCGCCCGGGCATGTGTTCACCGCGGAGGACGCCACCGCGCTGAAGCAGCGGTTGCTCAACCTGAGACTCTTCAAGCGCGTCGAGGTGGCGACGCGTCCCGCGGGCGTGGGCGTGTCGCTCCATGTCGACGTCGAGGAGCGGTGGACGCTGCTGCCGGTGCCGGCCTTCTCGTCGGGGCAGGGGCAATGGCAGGCCGGCGTCTTCGCGGTCGAGAGCAACCTGTTCGGCCTCAACAAGACGCTGGTGGCGGGCGCGCTGGGCGGCAATCGCGGCGGCACGCTGTTCTCCATGTACCGGGACTCCAGCATCCGTGGCAGCCGCTGGACGGGGCAGGCGTCCCTCCTGGTCTCCAAGACGGAGCGGCAGCGGCGCGTCGGTGACACCGTCGTGGATGCGTACATTGATCGTCGCTTCGATATCGCCGGGACGCTCGGGTATCAGGTGACGCCGGAGTTGAACGTGGGCGCGGGATGGTTCTCGCTCGTCAACAAGCCGATGACGGCAGAGGGGTACACGTCCGCGCCTCCTCGCGGTGACTCGCACGGGGTGAGCCTCTCGGCGGAGTACCTGGGGCAGGACTTCCACTTCTTCTTCAATGAGGGACTGGTCGCCCGGGCGCTCTTCCGTCAGGGGCTGGGGTTCCTGGGCTCATCCCGCGAGCTGCGACAGATGTCCCTCTTCGCGAGCTACACGTTGCCCGTCGCGGGCTCACATGCGCTGACGCTGTCCGCCTCACATGGCCAGGTGTGGGGCGACGCGTTCCTGGACGCGCAACTGCTGGGCGGACGCACCGGGAGCCGAGGCTTCGCTCCCGCGGCGCTCTGGGGCGAGACGTCGAGCTCGGCGACGCTGGAGTACCAGGTGCCGCTGTGGCGTCCCCGGTTGGCGACGCTGACCGCGCATGCCTTCGTGGATGTCGGGAGGGTCGCGTGGAGGGACTCGGTCCTTCGTTATGTCTCGCCCGGCGTGGGGCTGCGCGTCTACGTCCGCGAGGTCGCCATTCCGGCCGTGGGCTTTGAAGTGACGCGAAACCCGCAGTCCGGAGAGCTCGTCCCCGCCGCGGCGGTGGGCTTCGGTTTCTGACATGGTGAACGTCATCTCGATGGTGCCCAGGCAGCGCGCCGCCATTCTGGCGGCGGGCCGTGAGGTCTTCGCGCGAAGGGGATACAGCGCGGCCTCCATGCAGGACATCGCCCGGCAGGCGCGGTTGTCGCTGGAGTGGGTCCAGCTTCATTTCCAGCGCAAGCGCGACCTCTTCGGCGCGGTGGTGGAGCAGGTCTGGGGCGTGGCGTTCGCGCGGCTTGAGGACGCGGTCCGATGCGCGCCAGGGCCCGAGGAGAAGTTGCAGGCGTACATCGAGGTGCGTCAGCAACTGGCCGAGCAGGTGCTTCGTGGGCTGCCGCTCACGCCCGAGTCGCTGAGAGACCTCGTGCCACGCGTCGAGCCGTGGCTCGCGGCGTCGAAGGAGCGGGAGGTGGCGCTCCTGGAGTCCATCTTCGACGAAGGGAGGGCGCAAGGCGTCTTCGGCCTCTCGGAGCGCGGACCACGGACCGCCGCGCGGGCATTGATGGTGGGGCTCCAGGACATTGAGCGCGCCATGGTGCAGTTCCTCCTGGCGTCAGCGCGGGCCGTGCATCCGACGGAGCCATCGACGTACTGACATCGCGCGCCGAGCCGGTCATCGTCCCTCGGCGTGTTCGCCTCGCAGTGTCATGACAGCGCTGGTGACACGGGCCACGTGCTTCAGCGCTGCCGAAGCGCTCCTGGCGCGTGGTATGGGCTGACGGGACCACCCGAGGTGCTCAGGCACACTTCGGAAGGGCGCATGGCTTCCTTCGGAATCGCCGAAGGCCGCATGTGCTGGAGGCGCGATGCGGCTGGACCTCGCGGATCTTCGGCTGTTCCTCTGCATCGTGGATGCGGGAAGCATCACGCAGGGGGCTCAACGCGCGAACCTGACGCTGGCTTCAGCGAGCGAGCGGCTGCGGAGCATCGAGGATGCTGTCGGCGTCAAGCTGCTGGAGCGGCGGCCTCGGGGCGTGGTGACGACGGAAGCGGGGGATGCCCTGGTGCATCACGCCCGGTTGATGCTGCATCAGCAGGCGCTGTTGAAGGACGAGCTGGATGCCTTCGTATCAGGCCGTAGAGGAACCATTCGCCTCCACGCCAACACCGCCGCGTTGACCGAGTTCCTCCCCGAGAAGCTGGCGCCCTGGCTTGCCCGGCACCCCCGGGTGAACGTGGAGCTGAGAGAGCGCACCAGCGCGGACATCGTCAAGGCGGTGGAGGCGGGGCTGGCGGAGGCGGGGCTGATCTCCGACGCCGTGGACACGCACGCGCTTCAGGTCCGCCCGGTCGAGCCTCATCCCCTGGTGCTCATCATCCCCACCGGGCATGCGCTGGCCTCGGCCTCGAGCCTCGCGCTGCGAGATGTTCAAGGTGAACCGTTCGTCGGCCTGGCGCCCGACAGCGCGTTGCAGGAGCACCTCAACGGGCACGCACGTCAGGCGGGTTTCGAGCTGTCCTTCCGCGTCCGGATGAAGGACTTCCGGGGCCTGTGCGAGATGGTGTCTCACGGCGTGGGCATGGGCATCGTCCCGGAGCGCGTGGCCGTTCGGCATCACCGGGAAGGGGCCTATCGAAAGGTGCCGCTGTCGGACTCTTGGGCCCAGCGCCGGCTCTGTGTCTGTTTCCAGGACTGGGAGCGCCTGTCCGCGCCAGTTCGCGACCTGTTGGAGCACCTGCTCGCGGATGAGCCCGCTGAGCCCGAGCCCCGCAGCATGACCGGAGGCTGCCAGGGAGTGTGGGTTGGTGCAATTGAGTTGCGTTAGTGGGGCTCTTCGTTAAGGGGATGCTCCATGCTTGAAGCGAAGAAGCTGTCGAAGCGCTATGGCCAGCACCTGGCGCTGGAGAGCCTGGACCTGTCCATTGGCGCGGGCGAGGTGTTCTGCCTGCTGGGCGCGAACGGGGCCGGCAAGACGACGACGCTGAACCTCTTCCTGGGCTTCATCACGCCCACGCAGGGCGAAGCGCGCGTCGCGGGACTGGACGTCCAACCCACGAGGCGCAGGTGCGAGGGCTCCTGGCATACGTGCCCGAGTTGGTGATGCTCTACCCGCGGCTGAGGACGAACAGATGATTCGAGCCATCGCCCGAAAGGAATGGATGGAGCTGTCGCGCGACGGGCGCTTCCGCGTCGCGGGCGCGCTGGTGTTCTTGCTGGCCATCGTGGGCATCGCGGTGGGCGCGCTCCATGTCCGGGACTCCCGCGCCGAGCGCGAAGCCGGTACGCGCCTGACGCGCCAGCACTGGCTGGAGCAGGGGGAGAAGAACCCGCATTCGGCCGCCCACTACGGGGTGTGGGCCTTCAAGCCCGAGTCCGTCCTGTCCGCGTTCGACCGGGGCGTGGAGCCGTACCAGGGCGTCGCCGTCTACCTGGAGGCTCACAAGCGCGATGCCACCCAGTACCGGCCCGCGGCGGATGCCACGGCGGCGGCGCGCTTTGGAGAACTCACGGCGGCGGGGGTGCTCCAGCTCCTGGTGCCCCTGCTCATCATCCTGTTGACCTACTCCGCGTTCACCGCCGAGCGGGAGCTGGGGACGCTGCGCCTCCTCCTCAGCTCCGGTGTGCGGCGCCATCAGGTCGTGTTGGGCAAGGCCCTGGGCGTGGGGCGGGTGCTCGCGGCCCTGTTGGTGCCCCTCTTCATGGTGGCCGGGGTGTGGGTGGTGGTCGGGGCGAGCTGCTCGGGCGGCTGTCGGGCCTGGCGCTGGGATACGACCGGATGCTCGCCTTCTCCGCCGCGCTCCTGCTCGGCTTGATGGCCTTGGGGCTCTACAACGGCTGGCGAATCACCCGGGATTTGCGGGCGCACCAGCAACGCCTCGTCACCCAGGAGACGGAGCGGCGCACCCGTCTGGCGGAAGAGGCGGAGGCCCTGCGCCAGGGGCGAGGTCCCGTTCTTCCACCCTGGAAGAGCCCGGCGATGCCGGTGCCGGTGGGCAACACGCTCGTCCAGCCCGAGGCCCTGTTACCTCCGGGCCCGCTGGGCGCATTCACCGTGGGGCAGATGGACCTGCTGCCGTCCGCCTATCAGGTATCACTCCAGGGCCGCCTGACGGACTTCGCGCGCGACACGCTGGAGCACCCGGTCCACCTGACGACCGGGACGTTGGACCTGTCCTTCGTGCTGCTTTACCTGCTGCCGCTGTTCGCGCTCGCGTTCTCCTTCGACCTGGTGTCGCGCGAGCGCGAGGACGGCCACGCTGCGGCTGGTGCTGGTGCAGGCCACGGGCCTCCGCTGTTGGGCGCTGCGGCGGCTCGCGGTGCGCGCGGGGGGGTGTTGGGCCTGTGTGTGCTCGCGGGCGTCGCTGGCCATGGGCTGACGGGCGGGGAAGGGGGACTGGGGCGGCTGGCGGTCTGGGCGGCGCTGGTCATCGGCTATGGCGAGTTCTGGTTCGCCCTGGCGCTGGCGGTGAACGCGCGGGCGCTGAGCTCGGCGACCAATGCGCTGGTGCTCGTGGGCGCGTGGCTCGTGTGGGTGGTCGTGGTGCCCGCGGCCGCGCAGCTTGGGGTGAGCGGCCTGTATCCGGTGCCGTCACGTGTGGCGCTGGTGGGTGCCACGCGTGAGGCTTCGCTGGAGGCGCAGCGTCGCGGCAGTGAGGTGCTGTCCGCCTACTTCGAGGACCACCCGGAGCTGGCGCCGAAGGGGGCCAAGGCGGAGGGGTACTGGCCCACCGCGCTGGCCGGGTCGCCTTGGGGGCCCTGGCGCTCGTGTTGCCGACGCTGCTGGCGCTGGGACTGGGTCTGGCGTGGCTGCGGCGTCCTCGCATCGCCTGAGCGGGCCGCGCCATTTCCGAACAACGCGGCGCTGGAGCCGCCTTCGCTTTTGAAAGAGTGTGATGCGTTCCTTCTCTCCCTCCGCCGCGGAAGCGGCTTGCGACTGCGCCCATCACCGGGCGCAGGCCGCCGCCAGCCCGAAAGACTCCGCCAAGGTGCCGGGAGGCCGCTGGTCCATGGTGGTGCCGCTGCTGGCGTGTGCCGTGTGCCCCGCCTGTCTTTCGACCTACGCGCAGGTGCTGTCGTTCGTCGGCGTGGGGCTGTCGTTGACGGAGTCCGCGCACCAGGTGCTGCTCGCCTTGGCCATCGCGGTGTCCCTGGCCGTGAGCGGCTGGCGGTTCCGGCGGCTGCGGCGTCTGGGGCCGCTGCTGGCGACGGCGGCGGGGTGCGTGCTCCTGGTGCTGGGACACGCGCTGGAGGAGGACCCGGTGCTGACGTGGGGCGGGGTAGCGGTGCTGCTCGCGGGAGGCCTGTGGGAGCGCCGCGTCTGGCGCCGTGCGCATGCCTGAACGACGAAGCCCCTGGTCCTTTGGGGGACCAGGGGCTCCGTGAAGCGTCACCGGCGTGCGGCGAAGCGCTAGATGATGGGCATGAAGACCTTGAAGCCGCTGCGCCCGTTGTTGGTCGTGTTGCGCTCGATGAAGTCGCTGGCGGACGAGCGGCCGTCACCGGTGGTGATGGCGGTGTGCCCGTAGATGCTGCCCAGGCGGGAGGACGTCTTCTCCCACGTGAGGACGAGGCCCGGAATCTTCAGCGCCTCTTCCAGCGACATGTTGACCTGCTTGAACTTGTCGCGGGGCAGGTTGTCGTCGATCTGGTTGCCGTTGCCCCAGACCTTGACGCCGAAGGCGTTCTGGATGGCCCGGCTCACGCCCGTGGCGCACAGGCCCTGGCTGTTGTAGCCGCCCATGCCCAGCGCCGCCGCGCGGCCCGCGTCCGCCAGCCGGCGCATCGCGGAGCTCGCGTTGCTGGGCCAGCGCCCGTCGCGCCGCCCACGTTGTTGCCACCACCCGTCCCACCCGTGCGGCCACCACCGCGGACGCCCTGACGGCCGCCGCCGGCGTCGAAGCTGTCACGGCCGGAGTAGCCACCGATACGGAGCGTATTGCCCGTGTAGATGAGGTCGGGGTTCTTGATGTTGTTGTCACGGGCCAGCTTTGAAACCGTGGTGCCAAAGCGAACGGCCAGGGCGGAAAGGGTGTCGCCACGGCGGATGCGGTAGTTGGACATTGGAACCTCCTGCCCCCATTTTCGGAAGGTCGCCCGCGGAGTTGCTCCGCTCTTCCCAAAATCTTGGAATGGTTGCGGATGCGTAACATTCCGCCCGGGCTGTTCCGTCTCTTTTCGAGTGGGGGCGTCTTCGCGGCGCAATGTTTGCGCGTCTCGGCCTGGGTGCGTGGGTGAGCGCACTTCTTGCGCAGCGCTTCCTGCTTCCCGCCGCGGACCGTCACTGGCCTGACGCTTGCTGAAGCATTCTCGCCGGGTCGGAGTGGCCGGGCCCCAGGAGCCTTCATGGGCCGTCGCGGTACGGCACAGGTGGTCCCTGTCATGCCCCGCTCAGGGGCTGTGGATGTGAGGAGGAAGTTCCTCCGCCCAGGCGTTCCGCATGGATAGGCTCTCACCCCAGGACTCATGGCGGAAACCTTGTTCGAGGAATTGAAGCGGTACGTGGGCTTCGGCTCGGCCGACGAGCAGGCCCTCGTGGCCTTGCATGCCACCGCGAAGCCCCACTTCCCACGCATCGCCCGCGTCTTCTACGACCGCATCCTGGAGCATGCGGGGGCCCGTCAGGCGCTCGAAGGCGGGGAGAGCCAGGTGGGCCACCTGCGAGGCACCTTGCAGGTGTGGATGGACCAGCTCCTCCGCGGCCCATGGGACGAGGCCTACTACGCGCTGCGCTGCCGCATTGGCCGCATGCACGTGCGCATCGCGTTGCCGCAGCACTACATGTTCGGCGCGATGAACGTCCTGCGGCAGGAGTTCAACGGCATCATCGACGCCACCTACCTGGAGCAGCCCACGGCGCTTCAGGCGGCCCGCTCCGCGGTGGGGAAGATTCTGGACCTGGAGCTGGCCATCATGCTCCACACGTACCGGGAGGACCTGCTGGCGCAGCAGGCGCGCAGCGAGCGGCTGTCCACCTTCGGCCAGCTCGTTGGCTCCATTGGCCACGAGCTGCGCAACCCGCTGGGCGTCATCGAGACGTCGCTCTACATCCTCCGAGGACGTCCGGGCGCGGTGGACGAGCGCACCACCAAGCACCTGGACCGCATTGGTGACCAGGTGGGCATCGCCAACCGCATCGTCTCCGACCTGCTGGACATGATTCGGGACCGGCCCCTGCACCGGCAGGAGGTCTGGCTGGACGAGGTCTGGCAGGAGGCGCTCAAGGCCGTGCAGAGGCCGGAGGCGGTCTCCGTGAGCGCGGAGGGGCTGGCGTCACTGCCCGCGGTGCAGGGCGACGCGGGACAGCTTCGGCAGGTGTTCGTGAACCTGCTGGACAACTCGGTGCAGGCGCTGGAGGAGACGGGCGGGACGGTGTCGCTGTCCGCCGCCACGCGCGAGCCGGGGATGGTGGAGCTGGTGCTGGAGGACTCGGGTCCAGGCGTCAGCGACGTCATCCGCCGCCGCCTCTTCGAGCCGCTGATGACGACGAAGGCGCGAGGCATCGGGCTCGGGTTGCCGCTGGTCAAGCGCATCCTGGAGCGGCACGGCGGCGGCATCGCCTATGTGCCCCGTCCCGGTGTGGGGGCGCGCTTCGTCATCCGGCTTCCCCTCATCGCCACGGAGGAGACCCATGCGCCAGTACCTCCTGCTGGATGACAACCAGGCGTTCGCGGAGAACCTCGCGGAGATTCTGCGCGATGCCGGTGACGAGGCCACCGTCGTCACCAGTGGGGACGAGGCCGTGCGGCTGGCGCGCACCACGCGCTTCGACGCGCTGCTGACGGACATGCGCATGCCTGGCATGAGCGGCGCGGACGCGGTGCGCCACCTTCGCCGCGTGGACCCGGGGTTGGCCGCCGTGGTCATCACCGCCTACCCGCGTCAGGACGACCTGGAGACGGCCCGGCGTGAAGGCCTGCTCGCGGTGCTGCCCAAGCCGGTGCCCATTCCCACGCTGGTGGAGCTGTTGTCCGGTGCCCGTCGCGATGGCCTGGTGGTGCTGGTGGAGGACGACCCGGCGCTGAGCGACAACCTGGCCGAGCTGCTGCGCGGGCGCGGCTTCTCCTGCGTGACGGCGGCCTCGGTGCTGGACGCGGACCGCATCCTCTGCGCGCAGCCCTTCGCGGCGCTGGTGGACCTGCGCGTGCCAGGGGGACCGGACGGCGAGGCCTTGCGGCGGCTGCGTGCACGCTATCCGCGCCTGCCCGTGTTCGTCATCACCGCCTATCCCGACGCGGCGCCGCTCGACGAAGCCACGGGCGTCTTCTCCAAACCCTTCGACCCGGGCGCGCTGCTGCACGTGCTGGAAACGGTGCATGCGGCGCGGCTCCCCACGCCACATGAGCCCGTCCCTTCCTTCCGTCCTGGTGGTGGATGACAACGCGGCCTTCCTGGACAACCTGGAGGAGTTGCTCGGGGACGCGGGGTACGCCGTCCGGGGCGCGTCCACTTGCAAGGCCGCGCACGAGCGGGCCCGCGAGGGCTTCGACGTGGCGCTGGTGGACCTGCGCCTGCCGGATGGCGATGGCACGGCGCTGGCCGCCGAGCTGAAGGCCGCCTCGCCGGATTCGGAGGTGGTGCTGCTTACGGGCTTCGCCACGCTGGAGACGGCGGTGGCGGCGGTGCGGGCGGGGGCGTGCGCCTACCTGATGAAGCCGTGCGCACCGCAGGAGCTGCTGCTGACGCTGGAGCAGGCGATGCGGCAGGTGCGCCTGCACGCGGAGAAGCGCGAACTGGCGCGGCGCGCGCAGGTGACGGAGAAGCTTGCCGCGGTCGGGACGATGACGGCGGGCCTGTCCCACGAGATTCGCAACCCGCTCAACGCCGCGGCGCTCCAGCTCTCCGTCCTGGAGCGGCGCCTGCGGCGGTTGCCGGATGGTCAGCAGGCGCCCCTGCTGGAGCCTCTGCTGCTGGTGCGCGATGAAATCCGCCGCCTGGACCACATCCTGGAGGACTTCCTCCAGTTCGCCCGGCCCCGCGATTTCCGTCCCGCCTCCGTGGACGTGAATGAGCTGCTGCGGCGGGTGGTGGACCTGCTGAGCGGACAGGCCGCGTCCCGCAAGGTGTCGCTGGAGCTCACGCCGCGAGAGTCACCCGTGCCTTCCGTGGCGGGCGAGGAGGAGCGGCTGCGTCAAGTGCTCATCAACCTGTGCCTCAACGCGCTGGAGGCCACGCCCGCGGGAGGCCAGGTCACGCTGGCTGCGGGCCACGAGGGCGGGCGTGTGTGGCTCACCGTGGATGACAGCGGCCCGGGCGTCCCGCAGGAGGTGAGGGATCGCATCTTCGAGCCCTTCTTCACCACGAAGGCCCAGGGCTCCGGCCTGGGGCTGTCCATCGTCCATGCCATCGTCACGCAGCACGGCGGCACGTTGGAGGTGGACACGGCGCCCGGTGGGGGCGCCCGCTTCATCCTCCGGTTGCCACTGGCGGGCTGACGACAGCCCGCGCGTCCGCGTTACCGCTGGGCCGTGGGGCTGTGGGCCACGAAGGTGTCGCAGTCGTCGCACGTCTCGGTGTCCGCGGCGCCCACCACGTCACTGAGGTCCAGGCCGGCGAGCTGCCGGGACTCGCTCGTGCCGGCGCCCGGGTCCTTGGTGAACCAGATGTCGAACACGTACCGCACCGACACGGGCTTGCCGTTGAGCATCGCGGGCTCGTAGCGCCAGGTGGACAGCGTGCGGATGACGCCTTCCTCCAGGCCGCGCAGGCCCTGGATGGGCTGGCAGTCCGTGACGGAGCCCTGCGCGGTGATGATGCAGCGGGCCACCACCGCGCCCTTCGGGAAGCCGCCGAACTGCGACTGGAGCCCGTAGGCGATGTTGGGCAGGTGGATGCGCTCGCCGGAGAGGAACCGGGGCGGGGTGATGCCGGGCTTCAGCGCCTTGACGGGAGCCGGCGCCCGCATGGCCTTGAAGACGGCGTCGAACGCGGAGGCCCGTTCCGGGGCGGGCGCGGAGACCATGACCAGCGGCATCTCGCTGGCGTGCTCATCGGCGTGCGCGGAGGCGACCTCGGCCAGGGCATCCTCCAGGTCCTGCGGGGCGGCGGACTCGACCACGGTGGGCGCGGCGGGCTCACCGTCGAGCGAGAAGGGCACGCGCGACAGCTCCGTGCGGACAATGGTCCCCGTGTCCGGGATGAGCAGGGGCGCGGACGCGGCGGGGCGCGGCTTCACCACCGGAGCGCGCTCCGCTTTCGGCGCGGCGGGCGCCCTGGGACGTTCGATGGCCTGAGGCGCCTGGCCGGGCCTGGGGCGGAGAAGGTCTGCGGGCCACCAGCAGGTGGTGCATGGGGGACGGCGCTGGCCAGCATCTGCGACGCGAGGGGGGCCTCGTTCGCGGGGGCCGCGGGCTCACCTGCGCGTCCGCATGGGCCGTCTCGGGAAGCTGCGACGTCCCCAGAGCCACGGCGAGCACCGCGCTGCCCAGTCCGCTGGCGAGCCGCCACGGCCGGCGCGGGGGGGCGCCCTCGGACACGGCGAGCAGCCGGCGCACGCGCGTCAGCAGGGAGCCGTCTCCCACGCCCAGGGCGGGGTGGGGGGAGGGAGCCAGGCGCATCTCTTCGATGAGGGCCAGGGCGCGCGCATACAGCATGGCGTCCCCGCAGCACTGGACGGCCAGGTCATCCGCGCAGTGCTCACGCTCCTCGCGGATGCGCTGGGAGAGCCACCAGACGGCGGGGTGGTAGAAGAGCAGGGTCTCCACGAACGACTGGAGCAGGTTGACCAGGTAGTCGTGGCGCCGGATGTGGGCCAGCTCGTGGGCGAGGATGGCCTCCAACTGCGCGGCGGAGAGCCCGGTGATAGCGCCCGCCGGCACGAGGATGAGGGGGCGCCACAGGCCGATGACCATGGGGACGTCGACGCGGGCGGAGGCCAGCAGGCGCACGGAGCGGGACATGCGGACGCGGCTCAACGCCTGCGTCAGCGCCTCGCGCCAGGGAGCCGCCGGGGCCTGCGTGTCGTTCCGGGCCATCCGATGGGTGACGAACCATGCGAGCACGGTCCGCGCGGACAGCAGCAGCACGCCGCAGCACCAGGCCGGCAGCAGCCAGGGCCGGAGCACCTCCGTCCAGGGCTGCTCCGCCAGGGACGCGGTCTCCGTGGAGACGACCGTCAGCACGCTGACGTGGGTCAGGGACTCAAAGGTGCCGGACGACAGGGCGCGGGTGGCTTCCTCCAGCGCCGTGAGGAACGTCACCACCGGCAGCACGGCCATGGCCACCAGCCCCAGGCACGCGGTGGCGTAGCGCGTCCGCGCGGCGCGCTGCGGCATCAGGAGCAGGACACCCGCGACCGCCAGGGCCACCACCGCGCCCTGCCACAGGAAGCCGAGCAGGGCCTGCTCCAGGGCGTGGAGATAACGCGCGTCCATCATTTCCCCCGCTTTTCGTGTGCGTCGAGCAGCCTGCGAATCTCCGCCAGTTCCTCGGCGGAGGCGCGCTTCATCGACAATGCCTGGGCCACCACCGACGTGGCCGACCCCCCGAAGGCCCGGTCCATCAAGTCGCGCAGCAGGTCGCGCTGGGTGCGCGTCTCGCTGATGGCGGCTTCATAGATGTGGGTCCGCTCGCTCTCGTCCCGCTGGACGATGCCCTTCTCCGTCATGTTCTGGAGGAGCTTGAGCACCGTGGTGTAGCCGGTGTCCTTGTCCTGGGTGCCCCGCATCCGCTCATGCACCTGCCGAACGGTGCTGGGGCCCTGCTTCCAGAGCACACGGAGAATGGCCAGCTCGGCCCGCGTCGGCTGCGGTTGGGCGTGGGTGGTCATTTCGCGGAGTATTACGACGGGCGTCGTAAGAGTCAACGACGCTTGTCGTAGATGTCGGCCCCTGGAAGGCGCTGCCCTTGCTAAGGGGCGGGTAACGCCGCTTTGAGGGCTCGGAGCTTGTGGGGGCCTCTCAGCATGGATGCCAGAATCTCAAGGGTGAGGGGCGTCTTGATGGCGCGCGTTGGGAGCAGCCGCGCTGTTGGAGGGCGATAGTCTTCCGCGCCATGGCCAGGGAGTATCAGCGGCTCATCGATAGTGGTGCCTTGCTCCCAGAGGGTTGACAGCAAATCGGTAGGGCAGGAGCCCGCGCCGTCGTTTGTCTTGAGCGCCAGGTATTCAGCTTGGAACGCATCCTTCGCGATGGGCTCCAGGTACCGGTTGAGCGCTGCTGCTTCCACCAGTCCGATGCACCGGCCGATGGCCGGCTCACATGCGCGCGCCTTCCGGCCGACCTCTGCGGGCGTGGCGATGTTCGAATAGGCTGGGGTGGACTCAAGGAGGGCGATGAACCGTCCCAGTTGTTCAGGGGGCATCGGCCGCCAGTCGGGTGGTGGGCTCTCCATCGACGCGTGCAGCTTGTGTTCGAGCTTGAGTAGGTGGATGGCGATCATGCCGCCCACCTGCGTATCCGTGCGGTACGCCAGCCATGCGAGCTGGCGGACATCCCGCACGGCCTCAAGTGGCGTTCCCTGCTCAATCGCATGTCGGAGTCGGAGCTTCGACCAGAGCACCAGAAGCGAGAACTCCGGAAGGTGCGCGGTCGCCATGTTGAAGCGATGGCCTGGCGGGATGTCCTTGCGGGGAATGGCATTCCAATAATCGAAGGCATGAAGCTGTCGCATCCAGCCGAAATCCAGGCTGGACATGGCCATGTCCGACGTCACCCAATCATCCCAGCCCTGGGACTTCTGTAATAGCAGCAGGTGTCTCGGGAGCCGGAGCGGCGACTCTCCGAGGTCGGGCGGACCGGACGCCACGCGGAGCCAGTCATTGAGCAGCGGGCCGGCATCGCCCGAGGTCCGTGGTTCATGAAACCACGGCTCCTTGCCGAGCAAGGTCTGTTGCTCACAGAAGAAGTCCACCTGCGCCGTGACGTCGTCCCTGAACGCCTGAATGGCGGGGCCATACTTCCGCTGGGACCAGAGCTGGAAGGCCACCATGGCGAAGACAGCGAGCAGAAGGATGCCGCTCACCGCCCAGACGAGGACGCGCAGCAGCACGCTTCCCTGGTGCCTCGAACGCAATCGCATCCGAGGCACGATAGCAGGACCCCGGTCCGCTACGACTCCGCCGCCAGGTCATCCGTCTCGTCGGCCACGGCCTTCAGGGGCGCGCCGCCCGGCGTGCTGTACTCCTTGAGCCGGTACTGAATCTTCCGCACGCTGATGCCCAGCACCTCGGCGGCCCGGGACGTGGAGCCCTGCACCATCTCCAATGTGCGCAAGATGGCCTCGCGCTCAATCGCCGCCAGCGTGGCGCCCGGGATGAGCGCGCCCGTGGATGTCCCGTGCGGCCGCGGCCCGCGCAGCACGGGCGGCAAGTCATCCGTCGTCAGCTCCTGCCCCTGGGCCAGCACCACCGCGCGCTCGATGGCGTTCTCCAGCTCGCGGATGTTGCCCGGCCAGTCATGGGACAGCAGCGCCTGGAGCGTCCCGGGCGCCAGGCCCCGCACCTGCTTGCCGTATGAATCGCTGTACTTCTCCAGGAAGTGGTTCACCAGCGCGGGCACGTCGCTCTTGCGATCTCTCAGCGGCGGCAGGGTGACGCTCACCACGTTGAGCCGGTAGTAGAGGTCCTCGCGGAACCGCCCCGCCTTCACCTCGGCCACCAAATCCCGGTGCGTGGCCGCGACGATGCGCACGTCCACCTTCAGCGTCTGCGTCCCGCCCACGCGCTCGAACTCGCGCTGCTGGAGGACGCGCAGCAGCTTCACCTGCACGGCGGGGGAGATTTCGCCAATCTCGTCCAGGAACAGCGTGCCGCCGTCCGCCAGCTCGAAGCGGCCTTCCTTCCGAGCCAGCGCCCCGGTGAACGAGCCCTTCTCGTGGCCGAACAGTTCGCTCTCCAGCAGGTTCTCCGACAGGGCCGCGCAGTGCACACGGATGAAGGGCTTGTCCTTGCGTGGCGACTCCTGGTGCAGGGCCTGGGCAATCAACTCCTTGCCCGTGCCGGATTCGCCCAGGATGAGCACCGTGGCGCGCGTGCCCGCTGCGCGGCGGATGACGTCGTAGATGCCCTGGAGTTGCGGCGACTCGCCGATGATGTCGTGGAAGCGGCGGACGCGCGAGCGCACCTGGTCCCGCAGGGCCTCGGCTTCTTGCCACAGGCTGCGCTTCTCCAGCACCTTGCCCAGGGTGACGAGCACCTGGTCCGCGTCCAGCGGCTTGAGGAGGAAGTTGTCCGCGCCGGCCTTCATGGCCTCCACGGCCGTCTCCACGCTGGCGAACGCCGTCATCATCACGAAGGTGGCGTCGCTGCCCTGCTCGCGCGCCGTCTTCAGGAACGTGAGGCCGTCCATCTGCGGCATGCGCACGTCGGTGAGGACCACGGCGGGGGAGAACTCGCCGATGCGGGCCAGGGCCTCGGCGCCGTTGGCGGCCTCGGCCACCTCGTAGCCTTCCTCATTCAGGATGGTGGCAATCGCCCGGCGGGCGTTGTCCTCATCGTCGACGACCAGGATGCGCTGTGGGGACATGGGGGAAGTGGGGCCTTTGCTGGCGGTTCAGGATGCGGGGGCAGTCACGGAGGGCACGCTTCGTCCACTGGCGCGAGCGTGCCATGTCTCGACCACTGGTTCGATGCGCGGAGTGATGTTGACGACGGAGCTGGGGAAACAGTGCGCGGGGAGCTCGGTGAAGATGAGCCGGACGGCTTCCGCGTCGGCCTCGGTGGCCACGGCCACGTGCGGGCGCACGATGAGGTCCGTGAGGTGCGGCGGCTGGTCCGTGCCGCACACCACGCGGGCCACCGCGGAGCTTTGATAGAAGAGCACGCGCACGTCCGCCTCCCGCGCTTGCTCCAGGAACGCCAGCAGCGTGCGCCCCTCCACCGCGCCCACCAGGAGGGCCTCCGGGGACCAGGGGCCCGCCGCCACGGCGTCCTGCCCGCTCAGCGGCCGGCCAATGGGCACGGGCGGAGCGCGGTCGCTCGTCAGCACGGCGCCGCGCTCTCCCTGCCAATAGAGGCGCGTTTCGTACTCAGTGATGGTCACGTTCGTCACGGGCTCACCTCCGCCGAAACCAGAGCAGGCAGTGCCCCTTCAACCCGCATGCCGCGCGAGTGCTTCTTCCGGGACGCTGCGTTCGTACCGTGGTGCCGTGCAGGCGGGGAGAGAAACTCATGGCAATCCAAAGAGGCGCAGCACGGTCGGTCCCGTGAGGCTAACCAGCAGACAGCCGCCCAACATCAGGGGAACCCCCAACTTCATCAACTCGGAGGAGGCGAGGCCCTCGCCCACCGTCATCGCGTTGGGCGGTGTGCTGATGACGAAGGGCATGCCCAGCGAGCACCCCAACGCCACGAGCACTGGCATCGACGCGGCTGGATGGAGCTGCGTGGCCAGGGGGATGAGGAGCGCCGCGGTGCCGGTGTTGCTCATCAGCGCGGACAGCACCGCCGCCGAGGCCACCAGCACACCCAACTGGACCGGCACCGGCCAGCCCCCCAGGTCCGCGCCAGCCAGCGCGCGGGCCACGAGCCCGGAGTGCTCCATCAGCCGGCCCAGGGCGATGCCTCCCGCGATGAGCAGCAACGTGGCCCAGTCCAGCCGGCCCAGGTCCTCACGCTTCAACAGGCCGCTGCCGAAGAGCAACGCGGTGGCGGCCAGCGCCACCACGGGCGCGGGGACGCCGTGGAGCGGCTCCGACAGCCAGGCCGCCACGCACGCCGCGCTCACCCAGAGGACGTGACGCCCGGCGCGCTCCAAGGGGCGCGGCGCCTCGGCGGGCAGCGTCAGGCGGCCCCCCACGTGGAAGCGCAACACCACCAGGGCGAAGCCCACCATCAGCAGGAGCAGCGTGAGGGGCAGGGCGAAGGACATCCACTTCGCGAAGGTGACCTGCGCGTGCTCGGACGCGGCGGACACGGCGAGCGCATTGGGGCCGCTGCCCACGGGTGTGGCCATGCCTCCGACGTTGGCCCCCAGCGCCACGCTCAGCAGCAGCGCGGGCCGCAGCGGCGCGCCAGCGGGAGTGGCCTGGAGCAGGGGGCGCAGCGCGGCCAGCATCATCGCGGCGGCGGCCACGTTGGACATCCACATGGAGAGGAAGGCCACGCCCGCCATCACCAGCCACACCAGGAGGCGGGCCCGGCCTCCCGACAGCCGCATCACGTGCCGTGCCATCGAGGCGTCCAGCCCGTGCCGCATGGCGGCCACCTCCAACGTGAAGCCACCCAGGAACAGGATGAGCACCGGGTCCGCGCACCACGCGAGCACCGAGGGCAGGTGGTAGGCGCGATCCAGCGGCCCCAGAAGCACGGGCGTGGCGCCCAGCAGGAGCAGCGTGGGCACGAAGGAGGGCACCACCTCCGTCAACCAGAGCACCAGGCACGCCCCGCCGATGAGCACCGTGCGCGTGGCCACCGGGCCCTCGACGCCAACAAGCGCCACCAGCGCCACGCCCGCGAGCCCCGCCAACGCGAGCGCATGCCGCGCCGTGAAGGCTCGCGGGGAGGCACCGAGCGGAGGCTCGGAGACGGGGACCTCGGCGGGGGCGGGTCCGGCCAGG
>JBKGHI010000149.1:0-21478 GCA_046520405.1 Myxococcus sp. 1LA | reverse complement strand
ACACGCCGTCCGCCGCGCCCGGGTCGAAGCCCGCGGCCTTGAGCTTGTTCTGGAGCGTCGTCACCGCCGCGCCGCGCGCCCCGTTGCGCAGCGTGGGGGTCGCGCCCCCCGCGCCCGCCGAGTTGAGGGCGTTCCACGTCTTGGGACCGGCGATGCCGTCCACCTGGAGTCCCCGCGCGCGCTGGAAGGACTGCAGCGCCGCCAGCGTCTTGGGACCGAACACGCCGTCCGACGCACCGGGGTTGAAGCCCGCGGCCCGGAGCTGGTTCTGGAGCGTCGTCACGGCCGCGCCGCGCGCGCCCATGCGCAGCGTGGGCGAGGCAGAACGAGACGCGCTGCTGGACGCAGCCGCGGAGGAGCGGGCAATGGCTACCATGGGGGCTCTTCCCTTTAGAAGAAGAATGGAGTTGGACCCATTTTCCCAACCGCTCAAAGAAAGTTGCCTCGGATTCCTTCAAAAACGCGTTTCAATCCTGTCACGCGCTGATTTGAGCTGCATTTCACGGCGTGACGGAAAAGTTGCGCCAAGGTGACATGGGTTTGGCGTGACTCGTTTCGTTCATTCTCGTGAAAATCTTTCAGGGGACGTGTCCCGCCCATTCCCAATCGCCGCTGCGGGCTCCGGCGCGCGCACGCCCTGTCCAGAAGTCTGCGGATGGCAACGCGGATGGCGCGCCCGGCCAAGACCGTCCCTTGAGCCGTCTGGTTTGTCATTGCCTGCGCGGACGCTGGCCGCGTTCCGGCGGTGGGCGCCGCGCGCATGACACTGTTCGTTCAATCCGATGGGAGGACGTTCATGGCGAATATGACCGATGCGCGCGTGCAGGAGATTCTGGCGGGCTGGCTGTCGGGCTCCGAGGCGGCTCACGGGATGTCGAATCCGGCGGGGCCGCTGTACGTGGGCGGCGACGCGACGGAGGCGGCGCTGACCGACGAGTCCCTGATGCTCTTCACGGGCTGTAGCTCGTGCAGCGCCTCGGGCACGGGGCACTGCTGCTGAGCCGTCCGGCGCCCATCATCCCCTGCTGAGCGCCGCCAGGTGGCGCCGGAAGCCGGTCTTCCGGCGCCATCCCTTCGTGCGCTCGAACGCCCATTCACGACGAGGTGCAGCGCATGTTCGGGAACCCCGACTCGGGTTGGTTCGCGCGTCCGGTCAGCAGGCTTGTCGAATCGTTCCTCACGGCGCTGCAGGAGCGCTTGGGCCAGGTTCGAGGACTGGGTGACGCCGAGCGCGCCGTCCTGGATGCGGCCGCCGCGCGCCGCCTCCTCGACACCGCGCAGGCCCGCCTCAACCGTTTGTTCCTCTTGGAGCTCCATGCCGCCACGCTGACGGGACGGCTCACCGCCGAGGACGAACGCGAGCGCTGGGCGCAGTTCCTCGAGCTGGCCTCTGCGCCCGACTTCGACGCGCATCTGCGCAGCCGGTACCCCACGCTTCACCCGCGGCTGGCGGCGCTTTGCCAGAATCAGGTGGACGCCGTGCTCAAGCTCGCGGAGCGCTTCGCCGCCGACAGGGGGCTGCTGCGCGGCGTGCCGGGCCGTCCCTCGGGAGCGTTGAGAGCCGTCTTTCTGGGGGAAGGGGACACGCACCGGGGAGGCCAGGCGGTGGCGCGGCTGGAGCTCGAGCGGGGAAAGGTGATGTACAAGCCCCGGTCCGTCCAGGTGGACCAGGCCCTGCGTGAGCTGCTGGAGGAGGTGCTGCCCGACGTCCCCACGGAGGAGCGCATCCGGGTGCCTGGCGTGGTGGCGTGTGACGGCTACGGCTGGGCGGAGTTCGTCGAGCACCGCTACTGCGAGGGCGACGCCGAGCTGTCGCGCTTCTATCGCAACCTGGGGCACTGGCTCGCGGTGATGCGGCTGGTGGGTGGGACGGACCTGCACTCGGAGAACATCGTGGCCGCGGGTCCGGTGCCCGTGGTGGTGGACGTGGAGAGCCTGTTCTGTCCGGACCCCTTCGTGCCCGCCTCGGGCCAGGGGCAGGCGGTGGACACCGCCGCGGAGCTCATCCGCCGCACCGTGCTGCGCACCGGCATCCTGCCCATCCGCGCGGATGGGCTGGCGCTGGCGGGCCTGGACATCTCCGCAGCGGGCTCCCTGCCGGGGCAGCAGCCCCTGATTCCCGTGCCCACCATCGTGGATGGCGGCACGGGGGCGGCGCGGCTGGGCATGACGCGGGTGGAGCGTCCCCCGACGAAGAACCACCCCAGCCCCAAGCCTGTCCTGGCGCTGTACTGGGACCAGGTGGTCGCGGGCTTCAATGAGCTCACCGCCACCCTTCAGCAGCGGGACGCCGGCTCCCACCTGCCGCTGCGTCGTTTCGGTGGCCTGGAGGTCCGTCGCATTCGCCGGCCCACGCAGGTCTACGCGGAAATCATCCGCATGTTGTGGCACCCCGCGTCGCTGCATGACGCGCCCGCGGCCATCGCCCGGGGCCGCGACATCCTGCGGCGCAACGCGGAGGCCGCTCCCGGTGCGCCCATGGAGCCCGAGGTCATCGACGGCGAGGTGCGCGACATGCTCGCGGGAGACGTGCCTGTCTTCACCGCGACCGTGGACGCGGCGCTCATCCAGCATCACCTCACGGATTGGCGGACCGCCGACTTCGCGCTGGAGGAGATGACCATCCAGGGCGCGTTGGTGATTGCGTACCTCAACGAGCGGGCGCCCCCGCCTCGGCAGCAGCTTCCGCCCAATCCCCAGCGGGAGCAGCTCGACCGCCGCCGCAGGGGCATGGCCGCGAGCCTGTTGGCGCGCTTGCGTGACAACGCCATCCAGGGCGCAGACGGCACGGTGACGTGGGTCAGCCCCATCCTCGCCGAGCATGGCTGGGCCATCCGGCCCCTGGCCGCGGACGTCTACACGGGCCAGGGCGGCGTGGCCCTCTGCCTCGCCGAATACCTGCATGAGCACGCCCAGGGGCGCGTGGACGCGGTGGGTGGCCTGGGCGCGTTGTACGACGGCACGCTCGCCGTGCTCCGCGCCACGGAGGACCGGGTGCCCACGAAGTCGGTGGGCGCCTTCCTGGGGCTGGCCTCACAGGTGTGGACGTGGAGCTCGCTCTACGAACTCCAGGGCGAACCCTGGATGCTGGAGCGCGCCCAGGCACGCGCTGCCTTGTTGGCGGAGCGGACCTTCGATGACGACCGGCTGCTGGACGTGCTCGACGGCGTGTCCGGCGTCGTCGTTCCCCTGCTCAACCTCGCCAGCCTGACACGTGAGGAGCGGTGGCGGGACGTCGCGGCCGCGGCCGGGCGCAGGCTGGCGGCCACGGCCACCCGTGACGCGTCTGGCGCGCGCTGGGCCACGTCGATGTTCCCCGAGGCCATTGGCGGCTTCGCCCACGGCGCCACGGGCATGGGCTGGGCGCTCGCGCGGCTGGCGCTGAGCGGCGCGGGCACTCCGGCGGAGCGGCAGGCGTGGCTCGACCTGGCTCACGCGGCCTTCGACTTCGAGGAGACGCTCTTTCAGCGGGACGTGGGCAACTGGCGGGACGCGCGGAACGGCGTGGGCCCGCGCTTCCTCACCAACTGGTGTCATGGCAGCACGGGCATCGGCCTGGCCGCGTGTGACCTGCATGCCCGCACTGGCGCGGCGCGCTACCTGGACGTGGCTCGCCGGGCGGCCGCCGCCGGGCTCCGCGAGGGCTTCGGCTGGAGCCACACGCTCTGCCATGGCGACCTGGGGCTGTGGGAGTTGCTGGAGCGGTGGCGCCGCATCGACCCCGAGGCGGTGGGCGCGGACCGCGAGGGCTGGGACGCCGCCATCCTCTCCGGTCTGGAGGAGCGGGGACCGGTGGGCGGCTGGTCTCGGAATGCCTTCACCCCCGGGGTGATGCCCGGCATTGGCGGAATCATCCACCTCCTGCTGGAGATGCACCCGGAGAGCAGGCTGGCCACCCCCCTGCTGTTGAACCGGCACGAGGAGGCGCTCGGCTCCCTCATCGAGCGTCGGGCGGGCGTTCCATAGAGAAAACCTAATCCTTCTGAAGGAACAACCTTGGGAAGCCCCCTACCCGAGGGCTGTTCTAGTCCCGTCGGGGCAAGAAGTGGCCGACGAAGCTTGCATTCGTCCCGCGCTGCTGAATGTTGTCCCCAAGGTTTTTTCTAGGGAGAGAGGGTTATGAAGGGAAGTTTCGCCAAGCGCATCGTCTTGTTCGTCCTGACCAACCTCGCGGTGCTCGCGATGCTGGCCATCGTCGGGCGGATCATCGGTGTGGAGAACCTGCTGGCCCGCCAGGGCGTGGGCCTGAACCTGCCGGGCCTGCTCATCATGGCGGCGGTGATGGGGTTCGGCGGTTCCATCATCTCGCTGCTCCTGTCCAAGCCGATGGCGAAGTGGAGCACGGGGGCGCACGTCATCAAGTCGCCACGCTCGGAGGCCGAGCAGTGGCTGCTGGAGACGGTGCACCGGCTCGCGCGTGACGCGGGAATCGGCATGCCCGAGGTGGCCATCTACGACAGCCCGGACATGAACGCCTTCGCCACGGGCGCCAACCGCAACAGCGCGCTGGTCGCGGTGTCCACCGGCCTGCTCCACGGCATGCGCCGGGATGAAGTGGAGGCCGTGCTGGGCCACGAGGTGGCCCACGTGGCCAACGGTGACATGGTGACGCTCACGCTGCTGCAGGGCGTGCTCAACACCTTCGTCATCTTCCTGAGCCGCGTGGTGGGCTTCTTCGTGGACCGCTTCCTCAGCCGCTCCGAGGACGGCGAGGAGAGCGGCGGCACGGGGCCGGCCTACTTCCTCACCAGCATCGTGCTTCAGATTGTGTTTGGCATTGGCGCCAGCATCATCGTGGCCTGGTACAGCCGCCGGCGTGAGTTCCGCGCGGACGACGGCGGCGCGCAGTTGGTGGACCCGGGCGCCATGGCGCGGGCGCTGGACCGGCTGCGCCAGCAGCAGGGTGAGCCGGCCATGCTGCCGTCCAACATGCAGGCGTTCGGCATCCGCGGCGGCGGGATGATGGCGCTCTTCTCCAGCCACCCGCCGCTCGAGCTGCGCATCCAGCGGCTCGTGGATGGCAGCTGGAAGAACTGACGCGAGCAGCGCGGCCTGTCCTCCCGGCGCATGTCACGAACGTGTGACATGCGCCGGGCTGTTTTGTGACACGGCCAACGGCCCTGTGACGGTGCGGCAACAACCGGGGCCAGTGCGTTGCGGCTGTACATCCCGTCTTGTAACGGGAGCGCAAACTCGAGCCAGGGCGCGCCCCCCGCGCCCCGTTGTCAGTTCCGCGCCGTCATGACCCTCACCGCTTCGTTCCGCGCTGTTCTCCAGGCAATGCTGTCCGGCTCCGCGCTGCTGCTGGCGCCCCTCGCTCACGCGCAGCAGGACGAGGCGGCGCCACCGCCCGCCAGTGAGCCTCCTTCCGAGCCCGCGCCCACGCCGGTCCCCGAAGGCGCGAAGCCCGAGCCCTCGAAGCCCGAGGCGCCCGAGAAGAAGGAGCAGGCCTGGTACGACCGCATCCGCATCCGGGGCTACACCCAGTTCCGTTACAACCGGCTGCCCAGCTTCGATGTGAATGACGAGCTCATCAACGACCAGGGGGACCGCTTCCTGGGCAAGAACAACGGCTTTGGCATCCGGCGCGCGCGCGTCATCCTCTTCGGTGACGTCCACGACCGGGTGTCCATCTACCTCCAGCCGGACTTCGCCTCGGTGATTGGCGACCAGTACAACGTCACCATCATGCGGGACTGGTACGCGGACATCTTCCTGGACGCGAAGAAGGAGTTCCGGCTGCGCGTGGGCCAGTCGAAGGTGCCCTTCGGCTTCGAGAACCTCCAGTCCAGCCAGAACCGCCTCGCGCTGGACCGCAACGACGCCATCAACAGCGCGCTCAAGGACGAGCGCGACCTGGGCGTGTTCTTCTACTGGGCGCCCGACGAAATCCGGAAGCGCTTCAAGTTCCTCGTCGACAACAACCTGAAGGGCTCCGGCGACTACGGCGTGGTCGGCTTCGGCGTGTACAACGGCC
The DNA here is from genome assembly GCA_046520405.1 of Myxococcus sp. 1LA. Lineage (GTDB taxonomy): Bacteria > Myxococcota > Myxococcia > Myxococcales > Myxococcaceae > Myxococcus. Next base: position 15,501 of record JBKGHI010000149.1, on the reverse strand, counting down.
AGACGGCCAACCGCGCCGAGCGCAATGACACCCCGCACGGTGTCGTTCGTGTCACGTGGCCCTTCCTGTTCGGCTCGCAGTACGTGGAGGCGGGCGTGGGCGGCTATTACGGCCGCTTCGACCTCGGCGCCTCGCCTCGGGACGGCGCGCCCTACGCGCTCGCGCGGGGCTCCAACATGGTGGACGCGCGCGCCATCGTCAGCCTGGTCATCTACCCGCAGCCCCTGGGCTTCCAGGCCGAGTACAACCTGGGCCGCGGTCCCTCGCTGGGCGAGGGGCCCGTCGACAGCCTGCTCATCGACAGCCGCCAGCTCCGGGGCGGCTATGCGCAGGTCATGTACAAGCTGGATGGCGTGCTGGGCGTGTCCCTCATTCCCTACATCCGGGGCACCCTCTACGACGGCGGCAAGAAGTTCGAGACGAACGCGCCGCTCTACGACGTGCGGGAGCTGGAGATGGGCGCCGAATGGCAGATCAACAAGGCGCTCGAGCTGACGGGCACCTATCTGGTGTCAGACCGTACCTCGTCCCGTTACCCGTACATCCAGCAGCAGGGCCACGTGACGCGGGTCCAACTCCAGGTCAATTACTGAGCAACGCTGAAGCGCCGCACCGGTCTGTTGCAGTTCTGTGACTGGTGCGGTGCGTCAGGGGTTGTTTATGAATACTGCACTTGGACACTGAGGCTGTTCTTTCGCGGCTTGAGCAACTTTCGACTATTGATCCGGAAAACCATGGAGGCGTCTGACTTACTTCGCCCCCCATGGAGCCGTCGATGACTGGAAGCAACACCTCCTACCGAATCCGTCAGGGAGACACGCTCAGCGCCATTGCCCGGCGCAACAACACGACCGTGGATGCGCTGGCGCGAGCCAACAACATCCAGAGCCCGGACCGCATCATCGCCGGGAAGACCCTGGTCATCCCGGGCGCGCGCGACGGCTTCGAGGCCAGCGCGCCCCGTCCGATGCCGCGTCCGGCGGGGACGACCCCGGCGGGTGACAGCTTCGAGGCTGGCACCTCCCAGGCGGGCATGGCGCAGGGCGTCACGCCCGCCGGCACGGCCGCGGTGTCTGGCACGCAGAATGGCTATCGCAACATCGACCTGACGGCCTTCCGCCAGGGCGGGTCCAACTCCGAGTCCGCCATTGTGGTTGGCACCTCGGAAGGCAACCGCACGCCGAACGGTGGCTTCACGGCGAGCTACGGGGGCCACACGGACCCGGGCAATGCCAAGCACAACCGGGGCTCGTTCTCCTACCAGGGCACGGGCGCGAACTCGCCGGCGCAGGCGGACGAAATCTGGAACCGCGAGCTGGGCCGGGTGACGCCGCAGTACCAGGCCGCCGCCCAGCGCGCGGGCCTGGACCCGAACAACGCGCTGCTGGCCTCCACCTTCTACGACCTGCACACGCAGTCGCCCCGCGCGGCGCAGAACTTCCTCAACCGCGAGCTGCCCCGGCTGGCGCAGGATCCGCGCGGCGTGACGCCCGAGGCGCTCGTCGACGCGCGCGTGAATGCGTTCCGCAACGACGCGGGCGAGCTCCGCGCGGCGGGCTTCGACCACAACGAGACGCGGCTGCGCGCCGACCAGACGCGCCGTGAGACGGCGCTGGTCCGGGCCCTGGACGCGCGCGGCTACCGCGACGGTGGCTCGACCACCTCCGCGCTGCCCGCCGAGGTGCCCATCCCGCGTCCGCGCCCGGAGAACCTGACGGCTGGCACCACCCAGTTGCCCGCCGAGGTGCCCATCCCGCGCCCGCGCCCGGAGAACCTGACGGCTGGCAACACCACGGCGGCCCAGAGCGCGACGCCCACGGACTTCAACGACACGGCGGCCATTGCCCCCGCGGGGGACCGCCCGGCGGTCCAGACGAACGCGCCGTGGATCAGCCAGTACGACGGCTCACAGGTGGTGCGCGCGGGTGACACGGCGTGCTTCCGCGCGGTGGAGGCCATGGTCAAGCAGGCGGGCGCCACCGTCACGGGCCCGGGCAACCGCATCCAGGTGGCCACCGGTGATGACCCGAACGGCGGCGTGACGGTGAACCGCTCGGCGGCGCAGCGGGGCCGCGAGTACATCGACAGCCAGCTCGACGCGGGCAAGCCCGTGGGCGTGGGCGTGAATCACCGCTCCGGCCAGAACTCGGACAACGTGGACGGCATCACCGACCACTTCGTCATGATTACGGGCCGCGGCGTCGACGAGCAGGGCCGCACGTACTACACGTTCCACGACCCCGCGACGAACCACCGGGACCGTGGCGCGGACACCAACCCGAACAACCGCTTCTACGTGAATCCGGACACGGGCAACCTGTACCGCGAAGGCCCCACCACCGGTCCCGTCGTCCAGCGGCACTTCGATGTGACGATGGTCCGGCCGAACGCCTAGTCCTTCCGCGGGAGCCCCAGCAGGGGCCTGCGAAGTCCTGATTCCAAGCGTACCCGGGGCGGGAAGGAGTGACTTCCCGCCCTGCTGCGTTCAGTCAGGAACTGGGCGCGGGCGCGCGGCGCGATATGGTCGCCTGTGCCCCGAGGAGCCATGAACTTCGTCTTCATCTCCCCCCACTTCCCTCCGCATTACTTCCACTTCATCTCCGCGCTGCGGGAGCGGGGCGTCACGGTCCTGGGTATCGGTGACGCGTCCTACGAGTCGCTCCGGCCCGAGCTGAAGGAGTCCCTGCGCGAGTACTACTTCGTCCCCAGCCTCACGGACGAGGAGGCGCTCACCCGCGCGGCCGGCTATCTGACGTGGCGGCATGGCCGCATCCACCGCATCGACTCGTTGAACGAGTCCTGGCTGGAGGTGGAGGCACGCCTGCGCCAGGACTTCAACGTCCCGGGCCTGCAGCCCGAGGACATCCACCGGCTGCGCTCCAAGTCCGGCATGGCGGAGGTGTTCCATGCCGCGGGCGTGCCGCACCCGGACCTCATCCGCGTCCGGGACGCCACGCAGGTGAAGGAGTTCGCCGCGCGCGTGGGCTACCCGCTGGTGCTCAAGCCGGACGTGGGCGTGGGCGCCGCCAACACCTTCAAGGTGGCCAGCGACGCGGAGGTGGACGCGGCCCTGTCCCATCCCTTGCCCACCACCTACGTGGCGCAGCCCTTCGTGCGCGGCACCATCGTCACCTACGACGGCATCGTGGACCGGCACGGCGTCATCGTCTTCAACCTCAGTCACGAGTACAGCGACGGAGGCATGGAGACGGTGGTGGAGCAGCGCGACATCTCCTTCTGGAGCCACACGGAGATTCCCCCCGCGCTGGACGTGCTGGGCCGCCAGGTGGTGGCCGCCTTCGGCCTGCGCGAGCGCTGGTTCCACCTGGAGTTCTTCCGTCTGCCCGACGGCCGCTTCATGGTGCTGGAGGCCAACCTCCGGCCGCCCGGCGGCTTCATGGTGGACATGATGAACTACACCTGTGACATCGACGTGTACCGGCTCTGGGCACGCGTGGTGACGGGGGACCCGGTGGCGGACTTTCGCTACACGCCGCGCTACCACGTCTGTCACAGCGCGCGCCGCAAGTCCCGCCGCTACCGGCACTCGCACGCGGACGTGGAGAAGAAGCTGGGCAGCTCGCTCATCCTCCACCGCGAGCTGCCGGCCATCTACCACAGCCTCCTGGGCGAGGAGATGTACCTCTCCCGCCACACGGACATGGACGCCCTGCGGGACACGGTGCGCTTCATCCAGGACAAGGCGTAGCGCGGGGGCTCAGCGCTCCGTCCAGGTGAGCAGGTACGTGGTGCCGTCCGCGTCCTCCTGCGTCCGCGTCACACGGGGCGATTCGGCGCCGCCCACGCGCAGCAGGCCCTCGAAGAGCGCCTCCGCGTAGCCGGGAGCGTTCAACCGCGAGTTCATCCGCATCACGTAGGTGGCGGGGCCCTGCTCCGTGAGCTCCGCTTCCGTGTAGTTGTCGGTGGCGCGCAGCGTCTGTGGCAGGCGCTGCACCATGCGCTTGGGGCCCAGGAGCCGCATCACGCCGTACACCGCGCGGCCCACGACGGTGCGGCCGTAGCCCTCCACGTGGCGCTCGGCGAGCTGGCGGAAGGCGTCCTCCCGGGGCATGCCGGGGAATGTCTCCTCGACGATGACATTCAAGCACTGCTCCCACAGCGGCACCGGGTAGGCGGGCATCAGCGGCCGGTCCAGGTCGATGCCGGCCTGCCGCAGCCGGTGCTTGAGGCGCGGGGACACGTGGCCGCGCAGCCCGTGCGCCAGCAAGCCCTCCACGACCTGGACGTAGACGAGCCGCTGCTCCAGGGGAACCGACCTGCGGTGCTTCATGGGCGGCGCCTCACCCCAGCAGCCAGCGCATGGCGGACGGCAGCCGGCGCTGCCAGTCCCGCTCGTGGTGTCCGCCGTGCGGGTCCAGCACCAGCGCCACCTCGTGGTCCGCGTAGCCCAGGTGCTTGAGGTGCTCGTAGAAGGCGCGCGTGGACTCGCCGTAGTAGAGCGGCACGCCGCTGGCGTCGGTGTACTCGTGGGCGCCCGCGTCCAGGTAGATGCGCGTCCAGCGGCGGCTGTGCGAAGCCCACGCGCCGAAGAGCTGGTTGGCGCCCCACGTCACGGTGGGGGACATCGCGCCGATGCGGCCGAACACGTCCGGGTAGCGGCAGCCGAGGTACAGCGAAATCAGGCCCCCCAGCGAGGAGCCCATGGCCCCCGTCCACCGCGCCTCGGTCCGGGTGCGGTAGGTGCGGTCCACCAGCGGCTTGAGGTGCTCCACCAGGAAGCGACCGTAGGCCTCGCCGCGCGCGTGAATCGGGCCACGCGGTTCGTCCCACGGCGAATAGTCGTGCACGCGCCCCTGGCCCGAGTCCACCGCGACGATGAGCCAGGGCTCCAGGCTTCCGTCGCCCACGCCGTGCTCCAGCGCCACGTTGGCACACCACGTTTCGAAGAGCGCCGATTCAGGGTGCGCGAACACGTTCTGTCCGTCGTGCATGTACAGCACGGGGAACCGGTGGCCCGGCATCGCATCGTATGCGTGGGGGGTATAGACGCGCACGGTGCGCGCGAAGCCCTCCTGGGGGGAGGGAAAGTCTCGGACGATGTGGACGTGTCCCATGGGAACCGGGTGCCAGCATACCTGGAGGGGGTGATGGACCGGGAAGCGCTGGCCTCGGGGATGCACGAGAGGGTGAGGGAACCGCGCGGCACTCCCTATCTGCGCGAAAAGCAGTTTATTCTGGAGTCCGCCCATGGAGCTGGAACACCCCCACCTGGCGGTCCTTCTGCTCACCACCGAGGCCGACCTGCGCGAGGCGCGTGAGGCCCTGGATGGGAGCGAGGAGTCTCGCCTGCGCTACGCCGCCGCGGAGAGCCGCGCGGAGGCCGCGTGCTTCCTGGCGTGGGACCTCCTTGAGGTCGACCCGCGCCTGGGCCGGGCCTGAGTCCTGACGCCGCGCGTGTCCCGTCCCTGGACGGTGGGTTCGCGCCTCGGACGGCCTGGATGGACGACGCTGCTGTAGGGAATCGTGGTCCCGGTTGTGCACAGGGCGCGGCGCGTGCATCGGGTGCTCTGGGTGGGGTGGTGGCTGGGATGGTGGCTGGCGGGCGCGGTGCCCGCGTGGGCCGCGCCGTATGAGGTGGAGCCTGAGTCGGTGGGCGCGCAGGAGTTGCTCGCGCTCGCGGAAGAGGGCGCCATCTCCGCGGAGACGCTCTCCGCGCTCCTGGCCTTGCGGCGCACGGGCGTGGACCTGTCCGTGGCGACGCGGGCCTCGCTCTACGGCTTGCCCGGGCTGACGTACTCGGACGTGGACGGGCTGCTGCGGACGCGGGGGACGGGCGCCGCCGTGGGAGGGCGCCTGGAGGGTGGGTTGACGGAGGCGGCGTCGCGGCGGCTCGCGCCCTTCCTGGAGGCACGCGCGCCTGGGCGCCTGTCGGGGGATGCGCGGTGGATGATGGCCTTCGCGGCGTCGGATGGGCTGCTGCCTCCGCTGGCCTTGCAGCTTCGCGCTGGGGGGCTCGCGGGGCTTCGGGTGGGGTTGCTGACGTCGCTCTCGCGGCGGACGTTGGGGCCGCTGCGTCGGGACGCGCGCCAGCGGGGCTTCGTGGTGGATGCGCCCGGGACGGGCGTCCAACTGCCCAAGGTGTACGTGCTGTGGACAGGGGAGCGCGCCTCGCTGCTGGCGGGGACGTACCGCATTGGCTTCGGGCAGCGGCTCACGCTGGACACCACGTCGCTGCCGTCGCCAGACGGCTTCCTGCCGGATGATGGCGTGCGTCCTCCCGCGGGGCTGGAGCGGGCGTGTCTGGTGGGCGGTGAAGGGTGCGAACCCGAGGCGCGCTTGTCGGACGTCACGCCGGACTTCCGCTGGGATGAGGCGTTCCGGGGCGTGGCCGGGACGGTGCGCGGCCCGCTGGGCACGGGCGTTACGCTGTCGCTCACCGGCTTTGCGTCGTACCAATCCCGCTCGCTGGCCCGGTACGCGGTGCTGGACCGCTCGGCGTGTCCGGGTGTCCGTGGTGCCTGCAAGGCGCCGGACGTCTGGGTTCCGCTGTCTGGCGGCCGGTGGGAGAAGCTCACCGCGCGGACGCTGCCGGGGGTGTTCCGCGAAGTGGCGGGTGGCGGCAACGCGACGCTGTCACTCTCCTCGCGTGGGCATGTGGGGCTCACCGGTTGGGCAGCCCGGCCCGTGTGGCGGGAGGCGCAGCTCGACTTCCAACCCAACGCCCGTTACCCGGCGGGTGGCGCCTTTGGCGCGCTGGGGCTCGACGCCGCGTGGGGACGTGGCGCGGTGGACCTCTTCTTCGAGGGCACGCGCAGCTTCGACGCCGCGCCGGGCGGAGGCGGCGACTTCGGGATGATTCAGCGCACCGTGCTCTCCGGTGAGTCGCGTGAGCTGGAGCTGTCGCTGCGCTACTACGGGCGGGGCTTCGCCAATCCCTACAGCGGCGCGCCGTCCGGCCCGGATGCTTTGGAGGGGCTGCGCGTCCGCAACGAGCTGGGCGCCCGGCTGCGTTACCTCCATCGGGAGGAGGGGGTGTGGCGGCTGCGCGGTCAGGTGGATGCCTGGACCTTGCCCGCGGATGGAGCGGTGGCGGGGAGCGCGGGCACGCTCCACGCGCGGGCTTCGGTGCGAGGGGACCTCCGCGCGTGGGTTCGGTTCCAGCCCTCGCTCCAGGTGGAGCTGCGTGACAGCGGCGTGGGCGGCGTGGGGGCATGCGCGGAGGAGGCCCTCGCCGAGCAGGAGGCCGCGGACCTGTGCGCCAGCGCACGCCATGGCGTCACTGCCCGGCTGCGGTCCGACATCACGAAGGGGCTGACGGTGGCGCTCCAGTACGGGCATGCGCGCGTGCGGACGCCGGAGTCGGCGGGATTTCGCTCCGACGCGCAGGCGGTGCTCGACGTGCGAGCCCAGCCGTTCGCGCCCCTGAAGCTGCATGGGCGGCTGATGTGGAAGGACCAGGACCTCTCCGACCGCAGCCGGCTCCAGCAGGAGCTGCGGGCCGCGTTGGATGTCGCGTGGAGGGTGTCGAGCGGCGTGTCGGCGCAGGGCCGGTACGCGTGGGTGCTCGACTTGAAGGACGCGCGCGTGGCGCGTGTGCCCCCCGACCCGCCGCGCCACCTCCTCCACCTGGAGCTGGAGACGCGCTTTTGACGGAGTTGAACGTGAGGGGGTTGGGCATGAAGCGATGGGGCAGGTGTCTGGGATGGGGCTGGCTGGTGGGGTTGGCGGGCGCGTGGGCGTGTGGCGGGCCCGCATGGGATGAGGACCTGGACGCGGCCTGCGCCGGGCTGCTGCCCGGGGACGTGGTCATCACCGAGTACCTCAACGACCCGGTGGGCACGGACACGGGACAGGAGTACCTGGAGCTGCACAACCCCACGCGCGCCCCGGTGGACCTGCGGGGGCTGACGCTCTACGCGTCCCGTTCGGATGGCTCCCAGGAGCGGGCCTTCGTCGTGCTCGAGGACTGGGCGATGGAGGCGGGCGACTACCTCGTGCTGGGAGACGTCGTGATGGCCCGCTGCCCGCGCATGTGGACCATGCGTACGGTGACGGCCTGGGCGCGCTGGGGAACTCGGGCGGCCGGCTGGGCGTGCGGTGTGGAGCGCGGGTGCTGGACGAGGTCCAGCTCTCCGCGCCCGCGAAGAGCGGCGTGGCGCGAATCCATGACGGCCGGCTGGTGCCGGACGTGGCGGGGAACGATGACCTGGCGCGCTGGTGCGACGCCCCCGATGCGGGTGGGGGCGGGACGTTCCAGGGCAGTCCTGGCGCCGCGAACGCGCCCTGTGGAACGCCGGGCGACGCGGGCGTCTCCGTGGACGCGGGCCACGTCCCGACCTGTGTGTCCGCGGACTCGGGTGTGGCGAGGCCGCTCGCGCGCCCGCGCGCGGGTGACCTGGTCATCACCGAGGTCATGGCCAATCCCCGGGGCGACGACACGCTGGGCGAATGGGTGGAGCTGCTGGCCACGGCGCCCGTGGACCTCAATGGCGTGACGCTGGCCGCGGAAGCCGGGGAGTCCACCGTGGCGGCGGAGGGCTGCCTGTCGCTCGCGGCGGGCGAGTACGCGCTGCTGGCCCGTCGCGCGGATGCCACCCTCAACGGCGGGCTCCCCGAGCCACGGGCCACCTTCCCCATGGACCTGCGCAACGCGGGAGGCCGGCTGCTGTTGAAGGCGGGGGATGTGGTGGTGGACGCGGTCGACTACGGCCCGGCGGTGGATGGCGTGGCCACGCAGGTGTCCGCGCCGCTCGCGGATTCCGAGCGCAATGACGCACCCTCCGCCTGGTGTGGGGCCACCGCGGCGTACGGCACGCGCGGCAACCTGGGGACGCCCGGCCGGGTGAACCGCGCCTGTGAAGGAGATGGCGGCTCGCCCGGCGGTGTCGGTGATGGGGGAACACCCGACGGTGGCGCGGACGCGGGGACACCGGAACCGCAGGGGTGTATCGACCGGACCACGGGGCGCTCGCGCGCGCTCCGGATTCCCGACGCGGGTTCGCTCGTCCTCACCGAGTTCATGGCGGACCCGCAGGCGGTGGCGGACGCCACGGGGGAGTGGGTGGAGGTGCTCGCGCTGCGCGACGTGGACCTCAACGGCGTGTCGTTGTCCAACGAAGGTGGGAGCCGCTCGACGTTCGAATCAGCGTTGTGCCTGGCCGTGAAGGCTGGCAGCCGCGCCATCCTGGCGCGCAGCGAGGACGTGTCACGGAACGGGGGACTGCCCGCGGTGCTGGGCACCTTCCACTTCAACCTGGCGAACACCGCGGGCAACCGGAAGCTCGAGCTCTCGGTGGAGGGACGCGTGCTGGACGCCGTGTCGTGGACCGGCGCGGCCATCCCCGGGGTGTCATCACAGCTCGACCCTGCTCGCAGCGACCCGCAGCGCAACGACTGGCCAGGGAGCTTCTGTCCCACGCCCGAATCGGCCCGCTATGGCCGGGGAGACCGGGGAACGCCGGGAGGGGTGAACCGCCCATGCGCGCCTTGAACTTGAAGAAGCGGGTCTGGGGCCTTCTGGGAGTGGGCGCGGCGGCCTGGCTGCTGGCGGCCTGTGGAGGTGATTCGGAGGCTTCGTGCGGCCCTGGCTCCGGACGCGTGGCGCAGGTCCTGGACGGGGACACGGTCGTCCTGGAGAGCGGTGAGCGCGTCCGCTACCTGCTCGCGGATGCACCGGAGCGAACGGGCGCGGGCGGTGACTGCTTCGGCCCGGAGGCGCACGCGTTCAATCGAGGGCTCGTGGAGGGCAGGCGGGTGACGCTGACCTATGGCGAGGCGTGCGAGGACCGCTACGGCCGGCTCCTCGCCTACGTGTCCGTGGAGGGGCGGGAGGTGAACACGCTGTTGGTGGAGAGGGGCCATGCGTGTGTCCTCCACGTTCCACCCGCGGGGCGTTCGAGGCGCGCGGAGTTCGAAGCCCTGGAGGCGCAGGCCCGGTTGGCGAAGCGGGGCGTGTGGGGGGCCTGTACTCCGGTGCCGTGTCAGCGGTGAGCCACCTGTCGGACGAGGCGACGTCGCGGCCGCCTCTTCCGCGAGGCATCGCCCGAGCCTGACTCGGAGACGGGCAGCCCAGCCGGGGGACGGGATGTATCCCAGTAGTAACAGCCATGCGCGGTCCGGATGCGAAGGGCAGGCGTTCCTGGCTGGGGGGCTGGTGAAGACGTGCCAGTGGAATCATCGACTACGAAGGCGCACCCATGAGTCCTCGCGCCACGCCAGCGCGCACGCTGGCGGACCTGCTGGAGATCCTTCGAGAGGACATTGGCCGGCGCTGGCTGGCGGGGGTGGGGACCGCGCTCGGGGCATTGGCACCCCTGGCGGGCGCGGGGGCGGGGGGGCTCCTCAAGCTCGTGGCGGAGTTGGGGCCGCTGCTGCGGACGCCCTCCCCGGCGGCGCGTCTGGCGGCGGCTCGTGCCCTGGGCCTCGAGTACGGGCGGGAGCGCTATCTGGCGGGGTACGGCATCAGCGCGCTGGTGCTCGAATACGGCGTGCTGCGAGAAGCCATCCTCGAAAGCCTGGAGTCCGTGGGCTGGGTACCCGAGCTCTCGGAGTTGCGTGCGCTGGTCCAGGTGCTCGACGCGGGGCTCGCGGAGGCGGTGGGCCAGTCCTCGCTGGAGGATGAGCGTGCCTCGCGTGCCACGGGGGAGTGGCTGCACGGGTTGCTGGATAACGCGCCGACCATCATCTACGCCAAGGACACGGCGGGCCGGTACCTCTACGTGAATCACGGCTTCGAGCGGGCTTCCGGCAAGCTCCGGCGCGACGTGGTGGGGCGCACCGACTTCGACTTGTTCCCCGCCAAGACGGCCACTGGCTTCGCCAACAATGACCGGACCGTGCTGGCCACCGGCCAGCAGCTCGCCATCGACGAGCCTGTCCGGCTCGACGACGGCGACCACGTCTTCCAGACGCTCAAGTTCCCCCTGCCGGACGCGCGGGGGCGCGTGATTGGCGTGTGCGGTTTCTCCACGGACTCCACCGAGGCCAAGCGCCTGGAGCGCGAACGGGACGAGGCGCGTGAGCATCTTCGCCGCATCGTCACCCAGTTGCCCGTGGTCCTCTGGGCCACGGATGCGCGGGGCATCATCACCCTCTTCGAGGGCGAGCGGCTGAGCGCGCTCGGGCTGGAGCGCGGCGCCTACGTGGGCCGCTCCGCCTTCGATGTGTACCGCGACCGGCCGGACCTGCTGGCCGCCACCCTGCGCGCCCAGGAGGGCCAGTCCTTCACCCTGGAGGTGGAGATGGCGGGCTCCTACTTCATGACGGGCGTCTCACCCGTCATCGGGCCGGACGGGCAGGTGATGAGCGTGGCGGGCGTGTCCCTGGACATCAGCGAGCGCCGCGCGCCGAGGAGGTGCTGCGCCAGTCGGAGATGCGATACCGGCTGGCCACGCTGGCGACCAGCGACGTCATCTACGACTGGGACCTGTCCACGGGGTGCATCGAGTGGAGCGAGCTGGCCGCCGAGCAGTTCCGGTTGCCGCCGGACGACGCCCCGCATGACGTCCGCTGGTGGACCGAGCACATCCACCCGGAGGACCGGGAGCGGGTGGGGCAGGACATCCAGGACGTCATCGACCGGGGCGCGGGCCATTGGACGGACGAGTACCGCTTCCTGCGCGGCGATGGCACCTGGGCCGTCATGGCCGACCGGGGGCAGGTGGTCCGGGACGCGGAGGGCCGCGCGGTGCGCATGGTGGGGGCCATGCAGGACATCACCGAGCGGCGCGCCACCGAGCAGGAGACGAAGCGGCGCGCGGAGTTCGAGCAGCTCCTCATCGGTATCGTCAGCCATGATTTGCGCAACCCGCTCTCCGCCATCAGCATGTCCGCCACCGCGCTGCTGCGTCGTGAGGGCCTGGATGAACGGCTCCGCAAGGGCCTGGGCCGCATCCTCTCCAGCGCCGAGCGCGCCACGCGCATGCTCAGGGATTTGCTGGACTTCACGCAGGCCCGGCTGGGCGGTGGCATCCCCATGGAGCCCCGCTGGTTGGACTTTCATGAGCTGACGCGGCACGTGGTGGACGAGGTCCGGCTCGCCCGCCCGGAGCGGACGCTGGAGCTGGAGTGCCGGGGCGACGGCTACGGCCAGTGGGACGCGGACCGGTTGGCGCAGGTCATCACCAACCTGGTCAACAACGCGCTCAGCTACAGTCCGGACCACTGTCCGGTGCGCATCCGCACCCACGGGCTGCGGGGCGACGTGGTGCTGACCGTCCACAACTCGGGCGAGCCCATCGAGCCGGAGCTGCGGGCCCGCCTCTTCGAACCGATGAAACGCCCCGAGCGCAAGGCCACGCGCGGCGGCCTGGGGCTGGGCCTCTTCATCGTGAAACACATCGTGGACGCGCATGGCGGCGCCGTCCGCGTCCACTCCACGGAGCAGGAGGGCACCACGTTCCAGGCCCGTCTGCCCCGCCGGCCTCCCCAGCCTGCTTGCCCGGACATCGACGTCTCGTGATTTCCCAGCCGCTGCGAAGGACCCGCATGACACCGTGAGGCTTGCTCCAGGGGGCCCAGCCCGGCTAGCACTGGGTCCGTGGTGACACGTCTTCCCTGGAGGGTTTCATGAAGAAGGTCCTCATCGGACTGGGCATTGGCTGCGGTGTCTTCATCCTGGCGGGCATCGGGCTGATGCTGGCGGGTGGCATCTGGGCCAAGAACAAGTTCGGCGGCAGCATCGAGGCCGCGCAGGCGATGCAGGCGCAGGAGCAGGAGCTGGCGGCGCTCAACGCCAGCAATCCCTTCACCCCGCCTCCGGAGGGACAGGTGCTGCCGCTGGATGAGAAGCGGCTCGTGGCCTACCTGACGGTGCGCGAGGCGGCGATGCCGGCGTTCAAGGACTTCGAGGTGAAGTCCAAGGAGTTCGAGGCGAAGCACCAGGGTGACGGGTCCGAGCAGCCGGGCTTCAACGCGGCCGTGGACGCCGCGGGCCTGTTCATGGGGCTGATGGCGGACGTGCGCAAGGCGTACATCGCCGGGCTCAAGGCGCAGGGCATGTCGCCCGCCGAGTTCCAGAGCATCACCACCACCGTCTACGCCTCCATGGTGGCCGACAGCACGGACCAGATTCGCGCCATGGCGGCCCAGGGGAAGAAGATGATGGCCACGCAGCTGGCGGAGGTGGACAAGCGGCTGGCGAGCGACTCGCTCTCCGACGCGGAGCGCGCGCAGTTGGAGGAGTCGCGGGCGCAGCTCCAGGAGACGCTGGACTCGATTGCGCAGGACAGCGCGGACGAGGAGCCGGGGCTGTCGGAGGCGTCCAAGAAGGCCGCCGCCGCCAACGTGGAGCTGCTGAAGAAGCACAAGGACCGCGTGGAGCTGATGGCCAACGTGGCCTTCGACGGCTTCGTGCTGGGCGGTGCCGGCGCCGACGGGCAGTCCGCGGGCCTGGAGGACTAGCCCGGCTGTTGTGTCACGGGCGTTCCCGGCTCACGCCTCCCGTTCCACCGGGGGGCCGGGCCGGGACGCCGCCGCCGCGCGTGCCTCCCGCCGCCGCGCGCGCTGGCTGGCCCACACCGCCACCGTGATGAGCGTCACGATGATGAGCACGGACGTCATCGGCGGGACGTGGAGCCACGGCTCCAGCACCATCTTCAGCCCCGCGAAGGCCAGCACGCCGGCCAATCCATAATGCAGGTAGCGCAGCTTCCCGACGGTGCCCGCGAGCACCAGGTAGAGCGCGCGCAGCCCCAGGATGGCGAAGGCGTTGGAGCTGTAGAGGACGAAGGTGTGGTCCGTAATCGCGAAGGCCGCGGGCACCGAGTCCACCGCGAACACGATGTCCGTCAGCTCCAGGCCCAACAGCGCCAGCAGCAGCGGCGTGGCCACGCGCCGGCCGTCCGCGAGCCGGACGATGAAGGACTTGCCGTGGAGCGTCTGCGTCACCGGCAGCCGCCTGGCGAGCCAGCGGACGGCCTTGTTGTCGGCCTGCTCGGATGGGTCTTCACGAAACACGCGCCAGGCGGTGACGAGCAGGATGCCGCCGAAGACATAGGACACCCAGGCCCAGCGCTCCATGGCCGCCGCGCCCACGAAGATGAAGAGCGCCCGGAACACGAGCGCGCCGAAGATGCCCAGGAAGAGCACCTGGTGCTGGGCGCGCGTGGGAATGGCCAGGCTGCGGAAGATGACGAGGAAGACGAAGACGTTGTCCAGGCTGAGGCTCTTCTCGATGAAGTAGGCCGCCAGGTATTCCTGCGCGGCCCGGGCCCCCAGCACGTGCCAGACGAGGACGTTGAAGAGCAGGCCCGCGGCAATCCAGACGCCACTCCAGATGATGGCGGCGCGGTGGGATTCCCCGTGCCTCCCCCGGTGGGCGAGCAGGTCCACCGCGAGCAACACCAGCACCACGGCCCAGAAGACAACCCAAATCCATGGCGGCACGCTCTGCATGGCGCAGTCAACCTATGCATGCCTCCGCGCGGGCGTTTGCGCGCCGCGTTGCAGTTGCAGGCGTTTTTCACATGAGCAATGGATTGCGCCCGGAAGAGGTAGGCACGTGTGGCCAGCCGTTCGTCTGGTCTCTCCCTTTTCGGCCAGCCGTTCGTGGGGTATGCAAGCCATTGAACACACCGAAGCTCACTTCGCGCGGGGAGGGGCGCGTGAACCTTTGAAGGAATGGAGTCGGACGTCTGATGAACAAGGTCATCTTCGCCTGTGTACACAACGCTGGCCGCTCGCTGATGGCGGAGGCGTTCTTCAACGTGATGGTGGACCCCCAGAAGGCGCGCGCCGTCTCCGCGGGGACGCAGCCCGGGGACACGGTGCATCCCGAGGTGCTGGCGGCCATGCGTGAAATCGGCATCGAACTCCGGGACGTGAAGCCCCGGCTGCTGACGGACGACCTGGCGCAAGACGCGCAATGGCTCATCACCCTGGGCTGTGGCGAGGCCTGTCCCCAGGTGCCCGGGCTCCAGCGGGAGGACTGGCCGCTGGACGACCCCAAGGGCAAGTCCGAGGTCCTGGTCCACCGCATCCGCGACGAGCTGGCCGCCCGCGTGGCCGGACTGTTGGAGCGCGAAGGGTGGATGCGCGCCGGCTAGGCCGCTGAGCGGGCCGCCTGCTCATTCCAAGTGGTAGTTGAACGGCAGCTCGACGGTGACCCGACCGCCGAGCACCGGCGGTGGCGGTGGGAATGGCGCCGCGTGCCGCACCGCCTCCTGCGCGGCCTCGCACAGCACGGGGTGGGGACAGTGCCCCAGCACCCGCATGGACACCAACTGGCCTTGCACGCCCACCGAGATGCGCAGCACGAGCTGGCCTTCGATGCCGGCCCTCCGCGCCTGGTCGGGATAGGGCACGTCATTGAAGCGGTCTCGGAACATCTCCTCGAAGTAGCGCCGGGCCGCGTCTTCCTGCGTGGCTGGCGCAGCGACGGGAGGCGGCGCGATGAGCAGCCCGGCGACGCCCGGCCCCAGCGAGCGCTGGGTGATACCCGCCACGGCGCGCCCGGCGAGGCTGTCCTGGCCCTGGGACGAGATGCCGGCGGGCGCCCGACGGACAGCGGCTCGGTGGGCTCGGGCGGGTTCGGGCTGAGCG